>JBATNZ010000090.1:0-24888 GCA_049290615.1 Candidatus Contendibacter sp. | reverse complement strand
CGCCGCGGCCGCTGCCGCTGGGCGCGACGGCCACGCTCGTCGTCGAACGCCAGGTCGGCGAAGCGCCGACAGCAGTAATCCCCGCCTCGGCGATCACCCAGAACAAGGGCCAGCCAGCGGTCTGGGTCGTTCGTCGTGCGGGGTCCGAGTCGGTCGCAACTGTCGATCTGATCAACGTCTCGGTGCACGGGTATCGCAACGACGAGGTGCTCGTGTCGGGACCGCCGGCCGGCGAGCTCGTCGTCACCGCCGGCGTGCAAAAGATGGCGCCGGGCTTGCGGGTCGCACTTCCCGGGGCCGCGCGCAACGCCGAAACGAAGCAGGCCGCCCGATGAAATCGTTCAACCTCACCGAATGGGCGCTGAACCACCGCGCCGTCGTTCTGTTCCTGATCCTCGCGATCGCCATCGGCGGCGTGCTCGGCTTCACGAAGCTCGGCCAGCTCGAAGACCCGAACTTCTCGGTGCCGTCGATGACGGCGATGGTGATCTGGCCCGGCGCCACCGCGCAGCAGGTCCAGGACGAGGTGCTCAACCGGATGGAGAAGAAGTTCGAGCAGCTCGACCACTTCGAGAAGGTCAAGACCTACGCGCGCCAGGGCTACGGCGCCATGCTGATCACGGTGGTCGGCGGCACCTCGCACGCCGATCAGCGGGAGGCGTGGTATCAGGCGCGCAAGAAGTTCAGCGACATCAAGAACGAGCTGCCCGAAGGCGTCATCGGCCCGATCTTCAACGACGAATTCGGCGACGTGACCGGGCTGCTGTATGCCGTCAAGGGCGACGGCGTCAGCCTCGCGGAGCTTTCCGACGTATCCGAGGACATCAAGCGCCGCCTGCTGAAGGTGCCGATGGTGAAGAAGATCGACATTTACGGCAAGCAGGCCAAGAAGGTCTACGTCGAGTTCTCGCACCAGCGGCTGGCCGCCCTTGGCATCACACCGCTGGCCATCGTGGAGAGCCTCAGGAGCCAGAACAGCGTGCTCGCCGCCGGTTCGATCGACACCCACGGCGACCGGGTGCTGGTGCGCGTGAGCGGGCAGTTCGCCAGTGAGGACGACATTCGCAACGTGCCGATCGCGGCCGGTGGCCGGCTGATCAAGCTCGGCGACTTCACGACCATCACGCGCGGCTACGAAGATCCGCCGACCTACACCGTGCGCCACAACGGGCAGCAGGTGCTGATGCTCGGCATCACGATGACCAACGACGGCAACATCGTCGACCTCGGCAAGGCCATCGAGAGCGCGGTCGCCAAGTTGCAGGCCGAACTGCCCTACGGCGTCGAGCTCGAGCGCGTGGCCGATCAGCCGACGGTCGTCAGCGAGTCGATCTGGGAATTCGAACGCTCGCTGCTGGAAGCGCTCGCCATCGTGCTGGCGGTCTGCCTGGTCAGCCTCGGCTGGCGCATCGGCATCGTGGTCGGGCTCTCGGTCCCGCTCGTGCTCGGCGTCGTCGCGCTGGTGATGCTGGCGATGGGCTGGAACCTGGAGCGCGTCTCGCTCGGCTCGCTCATCATCGCGCTCGGCCTGCTGGTCGACGACGGCATCATCGCGGTCGAAATGATGGTGGTGAAGATGGAGGAAGGGTGGGATCGCCTGAAAGCGGCGGCCTATTCCTATGCCGCGACGGCCATGCCTCGGCTGACCGGCGCGCTCATCACCGTTGCCGCCTTCATGCCGATCGGCTTCTCCCAGTCGACGACCGGCGAATACGCGGGCGGCATCTTCTGGATCGTCGGCACCGCCGTCCTGTTCTCGTGGGTCGTTTCGGGGGTCATCACGCCCTACCTCGCCGTCAACATGTTGCCGAAGGATTTCGGCAAGCATCACCACGGCGGTGACCCGTACGACACGCCGTTCTACCGCAAGCTGCGCCGGTTCATCGACCTCGCCATCCAACGGCGCTGGTGGGTCATCGGTGCCACCGTCGCCGCCCTGGCTGTCGCCATCTTCGCCAGCCGATTCGTGCCGCAGCAATTCTTCCCCAACAGCTCGCGGCCGGAGCTGATCGTCGAGCTGCGCCTGAAGGAAGGCTCTTCGTTTGCCGCCACGACCGAGCAGGTCAAGAAGATGGAGTCGGCGCTCGCCAAGGACGAAGACATCCGCTTCTTCACCGCGTACACCGGTGCCGGCCAGCCGCGCTTCTATCTGTCGCTCGATCCCGAGATGCCCAACCCGGGCTATGCGTCCTTCATCGTCATGACGCGCGACATGGAGGCCCGTGAACGCGTGCGCGCGCGCCTGATGGCGAGCGTCAACGAGGAGTTCCCGGAGGTTTGGATCCGCGTCACGCGCCTCGAGCTCGGTCCGCCGGTCGGCTTCCCGGTCCAGTTCCGTGTCGTCGGTCCGGATACGCAGAGGGTTCGTTCGATCGCGCGTGAGGTCGAAGCGGCGGTCGCTTCGAGTCCCAAGGTGCGCGATGTGCAGCTCGACTGGAACGACCCGGTTCGCACGCTGAGAGTCGACCTCGACCAGGACAAGGCGCGTGCGCTCGGCCTGGCGCCGGCCGACGTGACCTTCGTGACCCAGACCGTGATGAACGGCGCGACGATGTCACATCTGCGCGAGCGCGAAGACTTGATCGACATCGTCGCCCGTGCGGTTCCGTCCGAGCGTCTCGACGTCGACACGCTGAAGGACGTCAATCTCTATACCCGTGAGGGGACTGTCGTGCCGCTGTCGCAGGTCGCGCGCGTACGGTACGAGCTCGAGGAGCCGGTGCTGTGGCGGCGCAACCGCGACATGGCGATCACCGTGCGCGCGGACGTCAAGGACGGCGAGCAGGGCGTGTCGGTGACTCAGGAGATCCGTCCGCTGCTGAAGGACATCGAAGCGAAGCTGCCTTTCGGCTATCGCGTCGACGTCGGCGGCGCGGTCGAGGAAAGCGACAAGGCCAACCGCGCGCTGATGGCGGTCTTCCCGGTGATGCTCGTCACGATCCTGACGATCCTGATGCTGCAACTCCAGAGCTTCTCTCTCATGTTCATGGTGTTCCTGACGGCGCCGCTCGGATTCATCGGCGTTGTCGCCGCGCTGCTCCTCTTCCAGGCGCCGCTCGGCTTCGTCGCGATCCTCGGCATCACCGCGCTGTGCGGGATGATCATGCGCAACTCGGTGATCCTGGTCGACCAGGTGCAGGCCGAAATGGCCGAGGGCCGCGATCCCTGGAATGCCGTGCTTGAAGCGGCCGTGCACCGGACCCGCCCGGTGGCGCTGACCGCGGCGGCCACCGTGCTCGCCATGATTCCGCTGACGAGGAGCATCTTCTGGGGGCCGATGGCGATCGCGATCATGGGCGGGCTGACGGTTGCGACCGTGCTGACGATCTTCTTCGTGCCGGCGCTTTACGCGGCGTGGTTCAGGGTCGCGCGCTCGGTTGAGCAAGCTCCTGGCACCGCGCCTGCGCCTGCACACTAACTTAGGGGTAGACGAGCAGTCGCGTCACCAGCCGCCATTTGAGATAAGTCCCTATTTTAATTGGGTATCGGAAAACAAGTGTTTCCCGACAGGGGTGGCAATCAGGCATTCGTGCGGTTTGTAGCCTGAAAAACCTGCACGGAAACCCCTGTCGGAAAGGCAAATAGTCGGAAACTATGTGGGTATAGATTTTCCGGTTGCTAAGTGGCGGCTGGTGACGCGACTGCTCGTTCTATCCCAACTAGGGAAATATCTTAAGGATACTCAAATGCAATTCGCTGCGGGCGCCTCAGACCCATATTGCTCACCATGCGTCACCGCGGCAACGCGTGCGACTGCGGAGGACTAATGAACCAGGATCTCCTGATGGTGCTGGAGCGCGCGACCGTGCACTACCAGCCGATTGTCGATCTCAATACCGGCGCTATTGCGGGTTTCGAGGCGTTGCTGCGGATCATCGGCACCGACGGCAATGCTGGTTCGGTCGGCCCGGTCATCGAGCAGATCGAAAGCGATCCAGTGCTGCTTGACCGTCTGATGCGGCGGTTGCTGGGCATGATTCGTCGCGACACGGCCCCACTGTTCGATCGCCACCCCGGTTTTTACGTCAGCGTGAACGTGCCGCCGGCGATACTCGGTGCGCGAACGGCGCTCGGCGAGCCAACGATGCGCGGCATGCTCGCTGAACTTGACCTGGAACCCTACCTCGACCGTCTTGTTTGCGAGATAACCGAACGGCAGGCGCTCAGCGCGCAAGGGCGCGCCGCGCTCGAACTCGGGCGGCAGAACCGTATCCGGCTGGCGGTGGATGATGTCGGCACCGGGCACAGCGGCATCGCGCAAATGCTCGGCCTCACCATTGATGTCCTGAAGCTGGACCGCTCGCAGGTCGTGCTGCTGACCAAGGACGTGACAGCCGAGCGGCTGGTGCGGGGCATTATTGTGCTGGCATCCATGATTCGCGCGCGGGTTGTCGCCGAGGGCGTGGAGACGGCGGCGCAGGCGTTTTTTCTGCAGGCCGCCGGCGTCGACTACGGACAGGGCTGGTTCTGGAGTCCGGCGCTGCCGGCGGCCGAACTGCCGAAGGTGCTCGAGGCCGGGTTTCCGAATTGGCGGCGCGATCTGGTCGAGCGGATCAACGAGGCTCGCTGATGCAGATGGCGGTCAAGATCCCGCTGAACGGTGACGAGTTCTTCTCGACAGGAAGCGTCGATGTCGGCGCCCAGCTCGCCGCGCAACTGATGAGGGGCCGGCATGCGTTCTACGCGAGCAGGGCGCTGGTTTACTACAGCGGCAGTGGGGCGCCCTTCCACGATCCGGCGACGGTCGTGCCGACTGGCATTGTCGGCTACGAGTACCGCTGGTACCCCAGCACTCATCTGATCGCGCAGCTGTATGCCAGCCGCAGCGTGTACGGCGCCGCGATGACCGATCTCGACAAGCTGCGCAAGACCAAGTACCAGGTCTCGGTCGGAGTGCGCCAACGCATGGAGCGCGGCTATTGGTCCTTTGCCGTCACCGAGAACGGCATCAACTTCAACAACTCGCCGGACATCGGTTTTCAGGCCGGACTGGGCTTCGAGTTCTGACGATGCGAGGCGCAGCCGCATGAACCGGTTGGATCTGCCCATGAACGCCAGCGCCTACGTCCACCGGCTTGCTGGCCGGCTGCTCGACATCACGGGCCTGCCGCGACGGGCCGCGCTGCTCGGAGCGCTACTACTCGCCGGCTGCTCCACGTTTCACCCATGGCAGAACCTGCCGGTGCAAGGCGGAGAGGTCGGCCAGCGCACTTCCCAGGCAGTCGAGCGACCGATCGTCGCCGTGGTGACCTTGTCCGGCGGCGGGGCGCGTGCCGCCGCTTTCGGCCTGGGCGTCCTGCGGGAACTGAAGGCCACGGAATTCACGCTGCACGGCAAGCCGACGACTTTGCTGGACGAAGTGGCGCTGATCAGCGGCGTCTCCGGCGGCAGCGTACTGGCGGCTCACTACGCCGCCTTCGGCGACGAATCGCTGACCCGCTTCGAGTCGGAGTTCCTGCTCAAAGACTTCGAGGGTGGCCTGATCCAGCTCACCCTGTCTCCGCTCCGGCTGTACCGTCTGTCATCTCCATGGTACGGCCGCAGCAACGTCCTGGCCGAACGGCTCGAGGTGCTTTATCGCGGGCGCACTTTCGGTGATCTGCTCGCCCGGCCACGCGGTCCCGACCTGCTGGTCACGGCCACCGATCTGACCACCGGCGCAACCTTCGAGTTTACGCCCGAGCAGTTCGCCCTCATCTGCGCTGACCTGACGAGCGTGCCGTTGTCGTTTGCCGTGGCCGCCTCATCGGCCGTGCCGCTTGTTCTGACGCCCATGACGCTGCGTAATTACGCCGGGCAATGCAGCGTACCGCACGAAAGTGCCGTTCCAAAGGTCATCGACAACAACTACCGAGCCCGCCTGTTCCGGGCCAGCGAGGAAAGCTATCTGAACGCCGAAGAGCGTCCCTATATCCATCTCGTCGACGGCGGCCTGGCCGACAACCTCGGCATCCGCGTCATCCTCGACCGGCTGATCGCCCATGGCTCCTTCTCCGCCAGCTTCCGGGCGGCGGCGCCGGGGTCGATCCGCAAAATCGTCCTCATCGCGGTAAACTCGGAGCGGGACCTGGGTGAACGCATCGACCATAGCGATCGCGTGCCGACCACACCCCAGGTGGTGGACACGCTGCTGTTCGGTGCCGGCGCGCGGATAACGCAAACCACGCTGGAGATGATGAGGGATGACATGCAACGCTGGCGGCGGGAGGTCGCTGAACGACGAGGCATGCCGGGCAGCCCGTTTGCCGCCGACGCCGAGCTGCACGTGGTCAGCGTCAGCCTGCACGATGTCGAAGACCCCACCGTGCGACAGTCGGTCCTCACTATTCCCACCGCCTTTACGATCGATCCGAAGGAGGTGCATCAACTGGTGGAGGCCGGTCGGCAGGCGCTACGCCGGTCTCCGGAGTTCCAGCGCCTGCATCGCCGCCTGGCTGGTGAGACGGTCGAGCGGGGTGCTCCCGCCTGCGCCGCCTGGCCCTGCATCGAGGGCGGCCCGTCCCCTTCGGTCGATGCGTCGCACCCCAGGTCGAAGTAACCGCCCCCGGTAGGGAGGGTTAGGACCGGATTAACTGACACTGAGACCGCAATCATCCCGCACAGGACTGCAATCATCCGGTCCGGGACCACTTTATTGTCAGCCACCGAGGGAGTTTCATGTGTATCGCCCATCGCCGTGCTGTACGTGGCCGGTCCTCGCAAGAGCCAAATTCCGGGGGCGTGTACCAGCGCCTCATCTGTAACTGCCGGCTCGAAGGCGCTGTTGTTGAACCCACAACGCCAGTTTGCCCACTGCCGCGCGCGAGCACCTGGCGCTTCGCGGGAGCCTCGCACCGCTCAGCCATTGCGCCCGCTCCCGGCGTTCTGGCGCATGGCCTGCCCGGCTGGCGGCGGCCAGCGCTGCGGCACGCGCTGAATCTTGTCGATGTCATAACCCTCGTTGGCCAAGAGGCGCAGCAGGTACTGGTAATCCGCCTCCGGCATGCTGGGCGAGCGCGCCATGATCCAGACGTAATCGCGCTGGTTGCGACCAATGATCGTCTGGGTGTACCGCGCATCGAGATAGACGATGCGGAAGTCCGCCTTGAACGGCCAGATGAACTGCATGCCCCAGACGGCGTTGCTTTCGCGATCGCGCACTAAGCCGGTCGGCGTGTACACCTTGCGTTCGCCATCGAAACCGCCCTGACGGAAAGTGAACGTCGTGGCCACCGTGCCCTCGTCGGTGAGCCGGTAAGACTCCACGGCGTTGTAGGCGTCGCTCTCGATGAAGGTGGGGATATTGGCAATCACATACCAATCGCCCATGAAGCGTTCGAGATCGACGTGTTTAACCGTTGCGATGGGAGTGCCCGGCACCGTTTGGCAAGCGACCAACAGGAACACGATGGGCAAGGTTAAAAGGTATTTCAGTGCCCGCACGCTCATCTCCTGGTGAGAAGAGGGTCGGAAACGCGCTCGGCCGAGGCCACCCGATCATCCGCCGCTGGCGCGTAACGCAACATCCGGCCGTTCTCGAGTACCGATTCGAGCGCGACCCAGCGACCATCCGCACTGTGGTAAAAGACCTTGATATCGATGTTCTGCGGCTCCGCGAGAATGCGAAACCCCTTAACTGATAGCGTTCGATTGGCGATCTCCCGTTGGGATTCTCCCAGTGATTGGATCTCGACCGCGATCAGCTCGCCGGTCTGGGTGTTGAGCAGGCGTTTTTGCTGAAGGAACCGCTGATCCCAATAGGCAAAGCTCATCAGGCAGTTACCCTCATAGGTCTGGGTTTCACTCGGCGTCACGATCCGGTAACCCATTACGGTTTTGCTCAGGTCCACCGCGTAGGGCGTGCCATTGGCGTCCGTCTCTGAATCAATCCGCTTCAGACAGCCGTTTTGCCAAGTTTCGGTGTTGCGATGGCGGTAACGGTAAACGGGCACGCGCAGGATTCTGACGTCGAACGACGCCTCGCTTTCGACGACGCGCGTCGCGCCGTCATCGGCAATCCGAAAACGATGCACGCCGATGGGCCGGTCGTCGAGCGATACTGCAAATGTCAGCTCGTCTTTCGTTGATGCGGCAGCGACACCCAGACCGGGCGTTGCCCACACGATTGCGGCACTAACAAAAAAACCGAGTATTGCTCTCATACCTTGATCTCCCGTTGATGATCAGCTGCTTCCGGCAGGAACCGCATGATCGAACACGGAGTCCGGCTAGCAAGGCAAAGGTTATACGACTCCCCCATCCCGGTCGCAAAGGGATGGGGGAGTCCCGGAGGCGCGCTCATATCGGCTGCGGTTCGAGATCGCTGTCCTCAACCAGACTCCGGTAGGCGTGCCAGGTCGCATGGCCGATCAGGGGCAGGGCGAGGGCCAGGCCCAGATAGAAGGTGAGCAAGCCATAGGCAAGGCTGGCGGCGGGTACCCGCCAGAGATCGTTCCATCCCGCGCCCAGCCACTGCCAGGGCTGGCTGGTGGTAATCCGCCGCACGTTAGGGACAGGCAGCGCGCTTTCACTCACCGGAATCGTCATCGTCATCGTCGTCATGGTTGTTCCTCCGTCACGGGTAATACGGAACGGGGTTGACACCCGGGTCTTCGCACGGTTTTTGCTGGAATGATCGGGAACCGCGCCCATTTTGTACAATTATAGTATAAATTTAGGCGCACGTTCTGCTGATTGCAAGTGTTTTGTACATTATTCGTATAATTTATTGCTTATCAACCCTTGACCGTACCCCGAGGCGCTGGCGAATGCCGGTTGCGTCGCGTAAGCTCGCCACCATTTCCCGTCACACTTCGATTCTGGCCATTCAGACTGTTGGCGCCATGCTGTTGCCATGCCGATCAAATGCGCGCGTGCCTATTATCGCCGGCTCTATCATTCGGCTTTTCACCTGGCGCCATGGCTGTGGCTCTGCTGGGTCATCCTCAGCGCGGGAACGGCGATGAGTGCCGATTCGCCCACTGCGATCCGCCTGGCGCTCTATTTCCGCGATCCCGCCGTGGTGCATGAATGGACGTCGGTCGACGACGGCGTGATGGGCGGCCTCTCCGCCAGTCGGATCGTGGCGATGTCGGAGGGGCTGGAATTCAGTGGAGTGGTGTCGCTCGCCCATAACGGCGGCTTCGCCTCGATCCGCGCCCGGCCGCGCGCGTATGACCTGGCCGGAACGACCGCGTTGCTCCTGCGCGTTCGAGGCGACGGCCAGACCTACAAGCTCGCGCTCCACACCGACGATGCGTTCGATGGGGTCCAGTATCAGGCGCGGTTCGCGACCCGTGCGGGCGAGTGGATCGAGGTCGTAATGCCGGTGACGGATTTTCAGCCGACCTTTCGCGGCCGACGGGTCGAGGCCCCCGCCCTCGATCCAGGGCGCATCCGAGGATTTGGGTTGCTAATCGCCGACCGCCAGGCCGGCCCGTTCCGGCTGCTGGTGGAGTCGATCCGGGCGCACTTCTGAGCGGGCGCCGTGCGCCGGGTCACGGGCGCGCTGATCGGTTGGCCGGCGGCCCGTTCCTTCAGAGCAACGCGCACGTACTGGATGGCCTTGGGAATATCGGCCGGGTCCGCAGTAGCCAGGCTGTCGAGGCCGCCCATGTAAACCAGCTTCCCCGCTTCATCAATGATGTACAGATGAGGCGTGGTTTTCGCCCCGTAGGCGCGGCCGATCCGATCCTCGGGGTCGAGCAGGACAGCGTGGGGCGCGGCCTGGCGAGAGCGGGTCAGTTCGTCCGCTTCGGCGGGACTGACGTGGCCCTGCTGGCCGGGGGCCGAGGAGATTACCGACAGCCAGATCACGCCCTGGGCCGCCGCTTCCCGCTGCTGTTTCTGCATGTTGCCAGCGCCGTAGTGCTTGCGGACGTAGGGGCAGTCGTGACTGGTCCATTCCAGCACCACGGTTTTACCCCGGTAATCCGCCAGCCGATGGGTCTTGCCCTGGGTATCCACGCCCGTAAAGTCGGGCGCTGGTTCGCACGCGCTGCGCGGCGCCCGCGCTGCCGGCA
The DNA here is from genome assembly GCA_049290615.1 of Candidatus Contendibacter sp. Taxonomy (GTDB): domain Bacteria; phylum Pseudomonadota; class Gammaproteobacteria; order Competibacterales; family Competibacteraceae; genus Contendibacter. The sequence goes on along the minus strand of JBATNZ010000090.1, from coordinate 14,887 downwards.
TAGAGGACGAAAGCGATCAGGAAGAAACGCAGGAACGGTTGCAACATAGTCTTTCTCAACGGTTTCAAAGGGTTTGGAGGGCTTCGGCGACAATGCCTTCCGTGAGCAACTGGGGCAGCACGACCGGTGTTTCGCTCGCCGGTGCATACCACAGATACAGGGGAACGCCGCTCCGCCCGTGGCGTTCCAGTTGGCGGGTGATGGCCGGGTCGCGCCGCGTCCAGTCCGCCACGAGATAGGCCAAGGAACGGTCGGCGAACAACCGCCGGGTCTTTTCCGTGGCCAGGGCCACTCGCTCGTTGACCTGGCAGGTGATGCACCAGGCTGCGGTGAAGTTGACGAACACCGGGCATCCCGCCGTTGTGAGTTCTCGCACCCGCGTTTCAGACCAGGCCAGGCGATCCGGGTCGGTCTGGGCGGGCGCGGCGGCGTCCGACCCCGCGACAGGGTGGAGGATCAGCGCCAGGGCGACGGTCAGTAGCTCAGGCCGTACCAGGCCCGGCGCTGGTGATCCGCCCCGGCTTCCCGGACGAACCCCAACACCTTGATGCCGAACACGGGGAGAACGCACGGCATGACGTTCAGGATCAATCCCCCCAAGAGGGCGAAGCCCAGCGCTGTCAGGAAACCCAGGGTTTCTTTTTCTACCTCCGGCGCCGCCGTGAGTTATACGGAATAATCGCGACGCACGACGGAGCCACGGTCCGCCGCTTCCACTACCAGCAACCCGTCCAGAGGGATATCGCCGGCAGACGGTACATCGCCGACGGCAACGCGGAGCGTGAATCCCGCTGTGGTCCGCTCCCAGTGCTGGGCAGCGCTGGGATCCACCGGACCCCATTCGTGGGCGGCGAACCAAATCTCGACCGGGTCGTCCGCCGTCAGACGACCTGGAGGCGGCGCTGATCGCCAATGCCAACGCGGGCGGCGACAACTGCCATCGCGGCGCGGTGCTGGGGGCGATTCTGGGGGCGGCGCTGGGCTTCCCAGCGATTCCCGAACGCTGGATTCGCGGACTGCAAGCCCATGCCGAGTTGAAGGAGGAAATCGATACGTTCATCGCCCGGTTCGCTTGAACCGGCCGGCGCCGCGCCGGTGGTCTCGCCACCCGATCGGGTTCGGCCATCAGCCGCGCGCCCGCTGTTCGAGTTCGAGTTGTTCCAGCTTGAAGGTAAAGGTTATGTGGGTCGAGGGGCTGAGGTTTTCAAATTCGTAGAGGGAGCGAGAGAAGCAGGGGACACTGAAAACCGATCCCCCGAGTGGGGTTTGCTACCTCCATGCACCTGCCGTCTTCCAAACCGCCGGATTCACCCGCGCGAACTCTCCAGCAGCATCACGAGACGGGCCAAGTCAGAAATCACCACGGTCAGCCAGACCACGATGCTGATGCCGACGGCGGCGGCGGCGATATCCTTGATGGCCCGAATCTTCTCGTTTTCGCGGGTTTCCAGGAAATCGCAGACGGCTTCAATGGCGCTGTTGAACAATTCCGCCATCAGGACCAGTCCGGTAGCCAGCAGGATCAGTTCGAAATCCACCCACTGCTGGAAGATCAGCGCTAGCGCGAGGATGATCGCGGACAGCACCATCTTGTAGGCCACGCTGAAGTCGTAGAGGACGGCAAACCGCAGTCCCGACAGGACGATCCTGATCTTGCGCAGCGGGTGATAGCCGGTTTCGCCGGTGCCGAGAAATTTGTTTCTCATCACGTCTCCTCAAGGTCGTCGCATTACAGGATTTTTCGCGCCAGGGCGACCCACCCGATACCCAGTGCGATCCCGCCCAACACGTCCGATAGGTAATGGACCTGCAAATAGACGCGGGAGGCGGCCACGACGGCGATCAGCATCGCGGCGACCGTTACGGCGGCGAACTGCCATTCCGGCCAGATCCGGCGGATGATGAGAACCACGCACAGCGCGAAGGCGACAATTTGCGTGGTGTGGGCGCTTGGAAATGAACCGTCGGCGGGCAGGGCGATCAGGGGTTCCACCAGGGCCGGCCGGGGTCGGGCCAAGAGAGCCTTGGCGAGATGAACCCACAACGCCGCACCGCCGAAGCCCACCACCAGCAACAGGGCTTCCCACTGCTTTTGAAGATACAGTAGCACGGTGGCGATTAGGATCGCGAACGGCGTTAGCACATACAGCGATCCCAGCCAGGTCACACCGCGAAAGCAATAATCCAGCCCCTCTGACCGATGTGCCGCCATGAATAACAGAATCTGGTTATCCCAGGACATGAGGATTTCCCGATAAAGTTGCGACTTTGTCCAGTGTACGTCTGTGCCGTGCTCCATCCTACTGCCGTAGCCAGCGGGCCACACCCCGTTACGCGCGGGTGAAACAAAACCGTCGGCCGTGGTCAACTACTAGCAAGGCTCTCCATCCTGACCTGACCCAACCCGACGGAGTTCACTCATGCCGACCCCATCCGACCAACCGCTGCGCGACCGCGTCAAGCTGCTCGGTCAACTGCTGGGCGACACCTTGCGCGACCAGGAAGGCCGCTCGGTCCTCGATGTCGTGGAAACCCTGCGCCAGGGCTTCATCGAGTTGCGCCGTCAGCCCGAGCTGGCGCCGGACCGCCGCGAGCGGTTGATGCGCCTCATCGCCGCACTCAACCCGGACATGCTGAACCACGTGGTGCGAGCCTTCAACGCATACTTCAGCCTGACCAACCTCGTCGAGGAACATGACCAGCACTTGTTGCGCCGGGAGCAGGTTCGACGCGACAAGCCGCTGTGGCGGGGCTCCTTCGACGAGACCCTGCGCACCCTGCGCGCCGGAGGCGTCGACGCGGCGCAATTGCAGGCGTTGTTGAACCGGATCGATTTCATGCCGGTGTTCACCGCCCACCCGACCGAGGCCAAACGCCGGGTGTTGCTGGGCGCGCAGCGGCGGGTCTTCCTGACCAACGGCAAACTCGACGATCCGGCGCTCAACGCGTACCAGCGGGCCGAGGTGGTCGAGGAACTGCGCAGCCAGATCCAGATTCTGTGGAAAACCGACGAGGTGCGCAGCTTTAAGCCGCAGGTACGCGACGAGATCAAGAACGGCCTGTACTACTTTCGCGAGTCCATCTTCCAGGCCCTGCCGATCCTGTACCGCAACCTGGAGCGGGCGCTGAACGCCGTCTATGGCGCCGAGGGTGGCAAAATGGCGATCCGCATTCCCCGTCTGCTGAGGTTCGGCTCGTGGATCGGCGGCGACCGCGACGGCAATCCGTTCGTTACCCCGGAAACCACCGCGCTGGCGGTGCGCCTGCAAGCCCAGGAAATCCTGCGTGAATACCTGCGTCGGATCGAGGAGTTGAACCGCCATCTCACCTATTCCAGTTCGCTGGTCACGCCTTCGCCGGTGTTCGTCGCCAGCCTGGAAGCAGATGCCCAGCACATGGCCGCCCTGTTCGCCGACGCCCCCCGGCAGTACGCCCAGGAACCGTACCGGCGCAAATTCTTTCTGATGTACCACCGGCTGCAACACAACCTCGAACAGATTCATGCGCGCGCGGAAAACCACCCCGAAGCGGTTCCGGTTCCGTTCTGGGGCTACGCTTCCGAACAGGAATTTCTCGAAGACCTGTATCTGATTCGCGATTCCCTGATCGCTCACGGCGACGGCGCGGTCGCCGACGGCGAACTGAAAGACCTGATCCGGCTGGCGGAAACCTTCGGCTTTTTTCTGACCGCCCTCGATGTGCGCCAAGAGTCGGGCCGACACACGGCGGCGGTCGCCGACATCTTCGCCATGGCCCCCAACCTGCCGGATTATGCCGGACTGGCCGAGGAGGAACGGCTGAATGTATTGGGCGACCTGCTGGCCAAACCCGGCACGCCGCTGTTGTACTGCGATTCATTCAGCCCCGCCACGCGCGAGACCCTGGAGGTGTTCCAGGTCATGGCGGCGATGCGCCAGGAAATCAGCCCGCGCGCCTTCGACAATTACGTGATTTCGATGACCCACGAAGCCAGCCATGTGCTGGAGGTGCTTTTCCTGGCCAGCTTCGCCGGATTGGCCGGTCGCCGCGCCGACGGAAACTGGCATTGCGAAATCCGCGTTGCTCCGCTGTTCGAGACGATTGCGGATTTGAATCGGGTCGAAATTCTGTTGACCCGGCTGCTGGACCAACCGACCTACCGGGAATTGTTGACGGCGGCCGGCGGCGTGCAGGACGTGATGGTGGGCTACTCGGATTCCTGCAAGGACGGCGGCATTTTGGCCTCCAACTGGGGCTTGTATCAGGCCCAGCAACAGGCGGTGGCGCTGGCGGCGGCGCGCGGCTTCGACTGTCGGCTGTTCCATGGCCGCGGCGGCACGGTGGGGCGCGGCGGCGGTCCGGTCCACGACGCCATCCTGTCCCAACCGCCGGGCACGGTGCGCGGCCGGATCAAGATCACCGAACAAGGCGAGGTGCTGTCGTTCAAGTACCAGAACCTGGAAACCGCCGTCTACGAACTGACGCTGGGTCTCACTGGGCTGATCAAGGCCAGCCGCCATCTGATTCAAGAAGTTCCCGCCGATCCGCCGGAAGCGGCGACGGTCATGGCCGAACTGTCCCGGCACGGCGAGGCGGCCTATCGGGAGCTGACCGAGCGCACGCCCGGCTTCATGGATTACTTCTACGAGGCGACCCCGGTCACTGAGATCGGCCGGCTCAATATCGGTTCGCGGCCCTCGCATCGCGCCCAGGGCGACCGCTCCAAATACTCGGTACGGGCGATTCCGTGGATGTTCGGCTGGGGCCTGTCGCGGCACACCCTGCCCGGCTGGTACGGGATCGGCGGCGCACTGGCGGCCTGGCGCGGCGACGACCCCGAGCGGCTCGCCTTGTTGCAAAGGCTTTACCGGGATTGGCCCTTCTTCCGCGCCCTGCTGGGCAATAGCCAGATGTCGCTCAGCAAGGTGGATTTGAGCATCGCCCGCGAATATGCCCGACTGTGCGAGAACGCCGACACCGAAACCGGCATTTACGAGCGGTTTCGAGTCGAGTACGAGCAAACCTGCCGCGAGATTCTGGCCGTGGCGCAAATTCCGACGCTGCTGAAGGAAAACCCGACCCTGGCCAAGTCGCTGGAGCGGCGCAATCCGTATCTGGACCCGCTCAACCACATTCAGGTCACCCTGCTCCCCCGCTACCGTCGGGCGGCGCGCGAGCACGGCGCGGATTCGCCCGAGGCGGAAACCTGGCTGCGGCCGCTGTTGCGGTCGATCAACGCGCTGGCGGCGGGAATGCGGAACACGGGTTGAGAGCCGCCGGCATGATCGATTGACCGGACGAGCGCGCTATCCCCCCTGACGGTCGGCCTCAACCCGTTCCAGTTTCCCGAAAAACTCGCGCTGCGTGGCTTGGACGACCGCGACGATAGCGGGATGTAGCAACCGGCGCTCGGTGGTGATCGCGTAGAGCTGCTCGGTTACCGAGTCGATGCGTCCGACCGCCTGGACCGTGTGTTGCCGACAAACGTAGTCGGCAATTGCGGTGGGCGCCACGAACAACCCGGCGCTGGAACGGCAATGCGACTATCGCCATGGCCCGTTACTGGTAGCGATGCCGGCTAATCCAATCGCTCTGGCTCTGAACTGAACCTACTGGAGGAACTTGATGAAATACCTGCCGGAACTGTTCGCCGCCAACGCCCACTGGGCCGAGGAGATGACGGCCGCCGACCCCCACTTTTTCCCTGATCTGGCAGCTATACAAACCCCCGCCTATCTGTGTTCGGGCGGGCGACCGCCCTCGAGCCGTGGCGGATGACCGCGCGGTGAAGCCATGCCTGCCGTGACTGCAAAGCTGGCTTGAACGACCGGCGCCACGCCGGTGGTCTCACCGCCCGATCGGGTTCGGCCATCAACCGCGCGCCCGCTGCTCGAGTTCGAATTGCAACTTCTCCAGCGCTTCCTGGGTCCTGACCTGGTCGGTGACGTCGTACTGGACGCCCAGGTAATAGATCGCCTGGCCTTCGCGATCCACTAGCGGACGGATGGACAGGCGGTTGAGGAACAGTTCGCCGCTCTTGCGGTAGTTGCGCAAGGTGACGACGCATGCTTCGTGTTTCGCCAGCGCCGCGCGGATCGTCGAAAAGGCTTCCTGCTCGTGGTCCGCACCCTGCAGGAATCGGTAGTTGCGCCCCACGATGTCTTCCTGGGAGTAGCCGGACATCTCCTCGAACGTGCGCTTCACGCTCACGTCAAGCCCAACGCTTTGGACTTTTTTCGCAGCCAGTCCACCTCCACTGGCAGGCGACCAATCTGCTGGTAGAGCCGGTCTTGCTCCGCTTCCCGGCGGTGGTCATCCATGCCACTCGACCGCCCGAACAGTTCCGGCAGCTTTTCCCGCGCCTGTTGCTTCCAAGTGTTGATCTGGCTGGCGTGGACCCCGTACTCCGATGAGAGTTGGGCGATGGTCTTTTCACCCTTGAGCGCTTCCAAGGCCACCTTGGCTTTGAACTCGTTACTAAACTGCTTTCTTGCCACGTCGATCTCCTCGTTCGTTACGTGGCATCCTATCTAAGCCCCTGGTCCATTTTCCGGGGTCCACTATACTAAAATTGGGCTGGCCAGCGCGTCTTCCGGTACTTGAAACACGCGCGCGCCGAAGAGAACGTGATAGTGGGTCGTCTCCGGCCCACGAATCACCGCGATGATCTCGCCGGCCGCGCCGGCCGCGCCCACGACCTCACCACCGACCGCCAGCGCCCGTTTAGCGGTTACGCGGTCGCCGCGTTCGAAGCAGTTGGGGATCCAGGGAGTGGTCGCCGCGATCAACTCACTTTCCCGACAGCCGACGATGCGATTGCCGGTTTCGAGGAAATGCACGGTGTAGATGATCTGGTCTTGCAGGAAGACCCCGATATGCCGAACGAAGCCGACGCTGCCGCGCCGTACCAGCAACGCGCCGGTTGGCTGACCGGGGTAAGTGCCGTCGTTGCGAATGTTGCGGATCACTCGCACCGAGTCGTCACAGGCGAAGCGCGGTTCCAAAATCACGCTGGACGCCCGATGTCCGCCAGTGGGATGCGCACTTCGCACTGCTGAGCTTGCCGGCGGAAGACCTTGAACACCTTCTCGGTCAGGGCGTCGGAATTCACGAAATCCTGATAGGCCCGATACAAACACTGGGCGTAATCAGCCCGATCCAGGGCGTTCGTTTGCTGTAAGTAATCGTGGAAGCGTTGCAGGATATGCAAGCGGTTGACCTCGACCACTTTAAGATCAAAGGCAATTTCGAAGTAATCCAGGAAATCCTCGGCTGAAGTCATCTCGGCCAGATCTTGCCATAGGGTAGTTGTGTTCATGGCGATACCTCGACGTGGTGAATGGATTCGGCATGGGTAACGAGTTGACGGTCCGGTCCGTAGCCGAGGTCGCGGTGGAATGCTTCCAGTTCAGCGGCTTCGGGTGGGCGCTTGCGTTGATTGACGAAGGTACGGATACGCTGGAGCACGGCGCCGGCTTGGCGGTCGCTCAGGACGATACCGAGATCACGGTAGACCTTCCGTACCGCATGGGCGCCGGAGTGCTTGCCCAGCACCAGCCGATGGCTGCGGCCGAGTTCGGCGGGGTCCACCCCTTGATAGTTGAGCGGATGCTTGAGCAGGCCGTCCACATGAATGCCGGCCTCGTGGGTGAAGGCGCCTTCGCCGACCAGGCTCTTGTGCCATGACAGCGGCCGGTTGGCGGCGGCGGCGACCTGCCGCGACAGCGCCGGGAAGCACGAGAGGTCGACCTCAACCTGGAAGTCGTACAGCTTGCGCAAACCCATCACGACTTCTTCCAGCGCGGCGTTGCCAGCCCGCTCACCCAAACCGTTGACCGTGGTATTGACATGGCTGGCTCCGCCCAGCGCGGCGGCCAGGGTATTGGCGGTGGCCAGCCCCAGATCGTCGTGGGCGTGCATTTCCAGTTCGATATCCACCGCCGACCGCAGGCGCTGGAAAATCGCCAGCGTGCCGAACGGTTCCATGATCCCCAGCGTGTCGGCGAAGCGAAAGCGACGCGCCCCGACGACCTGGGCAGTCTCGGCGGCGCGCAACAAAAAATCGTGATCGGCCCGCGAGGCGTCCTCGCCACCGACGATCACGTCCAGACCCAAATCCCGCGCTTGGGGCACACAGCGGCGGATGGCGTCCAGCGCCTGTTCGCGGGTCCAGCCCAACTTGTGGCGAAGTTGCTGATCGGACAGCGGTACCGACAGGTCCACGCACCGCACCCCGAGATCGCGACACAGTCGCAGATCCGGTTCGCACATCCGGCTCCACACCAGCAGCATGGCGTTCAGATCCAGCGCGGCGAGATCGCGGATGCTGTCCCGCTCTTCCGCGCCCATCGCCGGGATGCCGATTTCCAGTTCCGGCACGCCCAGCGCCGCCAATCCACTGGCGATGGCCCGCTTTTCATCCTGGGTGAAGGCCACGCCCGCCGACTGTTCGCCGTCGCGCAGGGTGGTGTCGTCGATCACGATAGTGCGGGGAGCAGCGGTCATGGCAGTGGCCTCTCCAAGGGAAGTCCACTTGGGAGATAGCAAACTGCGTGCCGATATATAAATATTTTTTTAAAACAGTTAGTTACGCGGATGGTTCCAGATGTGGCGCGGAGTTCCGCACAGTCCAGCGGCGTGGTTGTCAGGAAGCCGACAAGGGCTTGGCATCAAATCGAGGCGCTGGAGACGAAGCAGTTCGCTGCTTGGCAGTTGTGGGAGAAAGGAGTCGATATCTATCTTGGTGTCGCCGTCGATCAGGGCGATGGCGTTCATTCTGGCCGGACCCGCTACACCATCCTGTGTCCCCGTTCCCGATCACGACGTGGGCACAAGCGATCCGGCCTGGCGATGGACCCGCCTCAGTAGGGCCGTACCCCGAACAGGTAGGGATGCAGGAAGAGCAGCAGCGCGAAGGCGCCCAGCCCCCAAGCCGCTGGCCGAAGAAGTTCGGCCCCGACCCAGCGCTGGCGGCCGGCCAGGATCGCCGCGAACGGTGCGAACGAGGTCACGGCGGCGAAGCGTTGCCAGCGTTCGCCCTCGGTGGCCGCCATCCGCCGGTCGAGGTGCCAAGCGCCACCCAGTGCGGTTAGCAGCAAGCCGCCAAAGAACAACAGCGAGGCCAGGTCGCCGTTGGCAACAATATGAATCGTCGCCCACAGCCCGACTCCCCACATCACCGGGTGGCGGGTGATGCGCAACACCCCCCGCGCCGGTTCCGGCTGGTCGAGCGCGCCGGCCATTCCGGTCGCCGAGGGGTTGGGAACCAGTATCCCGCCAGCGATCAGGAACAGCGCCAGCGGCATGATCAGCAACGGCAGATGGCGTACTCCAGGGCCGGGCGGCCACAGGTAGACGTGATGCGAGGCCTGGATATAGGCGGCGATCAGCGTCCCCAGGGTTAGCAGGGCAAGCAGCCCGTACAGCCCCTGGAAGCCTTTCTCGCCCAGACGGGCGACCAGTCGGCCGCGCAGCGGGGCGCTGGACAGGCCCAGATGGCCGGCGACGAAGGCGGCGCCGGCCAGCCCGGTGGCCCAGAGTGCGAGGTCCATGGCTCAGGTCTCCGTGCCGGCGTTCCGATAAGTGATCGCGCACAGCGTGGCCCCTTGCGGGTCTTGCAGCACGCAGAACCGACCGATGCCGGGGATGTCCGCCGGCGGACGCAGGATCGTGCCGCCCAGCGCCACAACCTGGCGGGCGGTGGCGTCCACGTCGGCCACGGTGACGTAGACGCTCCAGCACGGCGGCATCCCGGCGCACTCCGGTGGCATGGCCATCAGGCCGCCGACCGGTTCGCCACCGACCTTGACCATGACGTAGTTCGTCCCCTCCACGGGATAATCCTCGGTCTCCCAGCCGAACAGCGCACCGTAGAACGACCGGGCGGCGGCCAGGTCGGTGGTCATCAGTTCGTTCCAGCCAAAAGCGCCGTGTTGCAAGCGGTCTTCATGCATCGTCATCACCTCGCGGTTGAGAAATCCAGCGTTACGAATGGAGAAGCAGCCCGGCTCAGGGCGTCCGGTCCCGGTTCGGCCACAGCCGGTGAATAGTCCAACGTACCACACCCCAGATTACAAAATCCCGCGCCTCGCCCGGCGGTTGCTCGGGATCATCGGGATCGGTGGCTTGCAGTGCCAATCGCCCCTCGGCATCGCGGATCAGGTGCTCGTCCAGAAAGACTACCCGATACGCTTACATGTTCCCCGCATCATGATTCACTGCCTGGGCAGCGGTGCCGAGCATCATGATTTCACTGCCTGGGCAGCGTTGCCGATTATAATCGCGGCAGCGCCCATTGCTGGAGAAACCATGCGCGTCTATCTACTCTCGACGGCGGTCGCACCGCTGGGTTCCGGGTTGGGCGGCGGGGTAGAGCACATGGTCACCGCCGCCGCCCGCCAGCTTCACAGCCTCGGTCACGTCACCCGAGTGATTGCGCCCGCCAGTTCCGTGGCCGACGTGCCGGAGTTGCTCGCCCTGCCCGGTCGACTGGCGCCCACCGCCGTGACCGCCGACTACAATGCGCCGCTGCTGCTCGAAGCCGACGCCTTTCTGGTTATGGCGCTGTGCTGGCTGGCGCAACAGGCCCGGCCCGAAGACGCTATCCTGAACTTTTCCTATGACTGGCTACCTTTGTTCACCAGCGATTTCCTGCCTTGCCCGCTCGGCTCGCTCGTCAGCATGGGTACGCTGAACCGCTCGCTGGATCTGGAAATCCACCGCATCGCCGCTCGCCGCCCACACCGGCTCGCCTTCCTGAGCACCGCCCAAGCCGCCAGTTTCGGTCTGACCGAGCCGGTCCGGTTGATTCCGCCGGGGCTGGACCTTGGGCAGTACCGCTACAACGCTCATCCCCAGCGGTCATTCTGCTGGCTGGGACGGATCGCGCCGGAAAAAGGACTGGAGGACGTGTTCGCCTTCGCCATCCGCACCGGCCTTCTGGTGACGGTGTTCGGCGTGATGCAGGATCCGGCCTACTGGCGCGCATTGGCGCAACGCCACCCCGACGCGCCGGTTCAATATGGTGGTTTCCTTCACATGCCGGCGCTGGCTGATGCGGTGAGGGAATTCCGGGCGCTGCTGATGACGCCGAAATGGCTGGAGGCATTCGGCATTGCCGGCATCGAGGCGCTGGCCTGCGGCACGCCAGTCATCGCCTACCGGCGCGGCGGGGTCAGCGACTACGTGCATGATGGCAAAACCGGCTGGTTGGTGGATCCCGACGATATCGATGGCCTGGGCGCCGCGGCGGAACGGATTGGGCGGATCAACCGAGCCAACTGCCGGGCGCTGGTGGAAAGCCGCTACACCTTGCCGCATTACGGCGCGGCATTGGCGGATTGGCTGCGCGCCCTGGCGGCGGGACCGACGGTTTCAACGGGAACAAGCGCATGACCGAACCCAATGGACAGCGGAAATGGCGGCAAGGAAGGCACGCACGGTACAACTATCCAATTTAGGGCACTGGTCAAAAGTTTAAGGATTCAGGATTTTCGCTCCATCCGTTCGCCCTGGGCCTGTCGAAGGGCTTTCATCGATGAAGAACGGGGTTCGACAAGCTCACCCCGAACGGTTTTTGAACCAGAAGCGAAAGTCCTGCCCTCTTGTCCCTTGTGGCATTACCGACAATCGCCGTTTCCAGGTTGTGGCAAACACCACAGCGCCCCGATTCTCCCGAATAAAAAATAAGTTAAGACAATATCTTAGCTAATGATTTTAATCAGGCACGCCGGTTGCTAGGAAGTCTTTGCCGTCCATGCGCCGCCAGCGGCGGGCCGCATCCGCCTTGACTGATTTGCTGTTTTCGAGGGAACGCACATGGAACCGACCAGCCAGCCGACAACCGCCGGCGCTTCGCCAGCGCTTCACCCCTGCTATTCCCCGGAAGCACACCGGCATTTCGCCCGCTTGCATCTGGCGGTGGCGCCGAAGTGCAACATCCAATGCCACTACTGCAACCGCAAATACCATTGCAGCAACGAGTCGCGCCCCGGTGTGGTGGCGGAATTGCTGACGCCGGAGCAGGCGGTTAGAAAAGCGCTGACGGTGGGTGCGGTCATTCCTCACTTGGCGGTGGTCGGCATCGCCGGACCGGGTGACCCATTGGCCAATCCCGCGCCGGTGTTCGCCACCTTGCGGGAACTGCGGGACCAGGCCCCGGATTTGTTGCTGTGCCTGTCCACCAACGGACTGGCGCTGCCGGAGCAGGCCGAAAACCTGGTGGCGCACGGTATCCACCATGTCACCATCACCATCAACTGCATCGATCCGGATATCGGCGCGTTGATTTATCCCTGGATCGTCTGGCAAGGCCGCCGACTACGCGGACGCGAAGCGGCGAACACGCTGATCGCGCGGCAGTTGCTCGGGCTGGACATGCTGGTGGCGCGCGGCGTTCAGGTCAAAATCAATTCGGTGCTGATTCCCGGCGTCAACGACGCCCACCTGCCGGAAGTCAATCGGGTGGTGCGGGGAAAAGGCGCGATCCTGCACAACATCATGCCGCTGATCGCTCGCCCGGAGCACGGAACTCATTACGGCGTTACCGGACAATGCGAACCGACCGTCGAGGAACTGGCGGCGGTGCGCGCCGCCTGCGAAAGCAACGCGGGAATGATGAGCCATTGCCAGCAATGCCGCGCCGACGCGACCGGGATGCTGGGCGAGGAACGCGGCGGCGAATTCAGTATCCAGAAAATCGAGGCCATGACGGTTGATCCCCAGTCGGCGATGGCCAAACGGGCGGAGGTGCGCGCGGCCATCACCTCGCGTTTGGCGCAATTTCCCCGGCTGGTGTCCCAGTCGGCGCGGCAACCGACCACCGCGCCCCGCCGCCCCGCCGCTCCCGAAAACGCGCTACGAATCGCAGTCGGCAGCACCGACGACCAACGAATCGACGCCCACTTCGGGCATCTGCGGGAATTGCTGATTTACGACGTTACCGCCAGTGGCGCGCGCCTGAGCGAGCGGCGGGAGATCGCCCGGTATTGTCATGGCGCCACCACCTGCGGTGATGGCGAAACGGCTTTGGTCGGGGCGATTCGCGCCCTGCACGATTGCACGGTGCTGCTGTGCGCCCGCATCGGCTTTACCCCTTGGCGAGCGTTGCAGGATGCCGGCGTTCAACCCGACAGCGAACATGCCGGGGAACCCATCGACCTGGCGTTGCAGACCGTCCACGCGCAATGGCGAGACCGTGGGTGGCTGAAGCAGCCATCGCGCGCGACCGTCAACCCATAACCTCAACCTCCAACGATGGAGATCAGCCATGCAAATCAGCGCCCGTAATGCCTTGAAAGGGACGATTACCGGGATCAGGGGAGGCCCGATCATGACGGAGGTGACCGTTGATTTGGGTAACGGCCAAGACGTGGTGGCGGTCGTTACCAAAACTTCCAGCGATCGCCTCGCGCTTGATGTGGGCATGGCCGTGCATGCGGTCATCAAATCCACCGATGTCATGATCATGAGCGACTGAACATGGCCAGAGCGAAGCTTACTTTTGCGGATGTCAACATCACCGCCACCGTGCCAGCAGGCACCCGGGTGATTGAAATTTCGGACAAAATCAGTTCCGGCATCGTCTACGGATGCCGCGAGGGCGATTGCGGAACCTGCCTGATGAAGGTGGTTGAAGGCATGGAAAACCTGAGCCAACCGTCGGTGCTGGAGGCCAGGATACTTAAGGAACACTACGCCGGGCGGGAGATTCGCCTGGCCTGTCAGGCGCAGGTGTTGGGCGATGTCACCGTCCGCCCCGCCTGACCACGCTCACACCCTAATTCTCGCACCGATGGAGATCGACTGATGCCATTGATTACTTTTTCGCATCCTGAACACAAAACCAGGACCGTTTACGCCACGGCGGGTAGCCATATCGATACGGTCTTGAAAATCGCCAAGGCCAACAAGATTCCGATTGCCTTCGATTGCCAGGACGGCGAATGCGGAACCTGTCTGGTTAAAGTGACGAGCCTGGATAAAAAAGCCCGGATGGGTGGTCCGCCAACGGAGAAGGAAAGAAACCTGCTCAAACAACTGGGCAAGCTGGCCGACGAGGACATCAGCCGCATTCTGGTAGACGACATCCCACCGCCTTGGCGGCTGGCGTGTCAGATGATCGTGCGGGACGAAGACATCCAGGTGGAATACTGACGGGTCCATGGTTGTGTCGCCGACCCCGCGCCTGGAATCCTCGGCGCCTCCCGGCGCCGACGCTCTTCGGCAAACCTATGGCTTGCTGATGAGCCATGGCCGGGGTTTGCCCAACGACGACGCGCTAGCGCGGATGCTGGCATCCCAAATTGAGGGAAGCGGCGCGTTACCGACGGGCCTGGGATTGTCGCCGGTCGAATTCGCCGCGCTGCTGGCTTGCCGCTTCCCCGACGTTGCGTTGCCGGTGACCGCCCGCCGACCACCGCCCGTCAGAGACCCACGCCTGTTGGAGGAAAAGGAAGAACTGATCAAGCTGCTCGAGCTGTACCGATCCGGCCAGGATGAATCCGAGCGCTGGCTGAGCGTGATCGTCGCCACCGGTTGCATGGCCAACGATCATCTTTGGGAGGATCTGGGTTTGTGGTCGCGCCGGGATTTGAGCGAACTGATGATGCGTAACTTCCCGGCGCTGGCCGCTAAAAACGACCGCGATATGAAGTGGAAGAAATTTCTCTACAAGCAGCTTTGCGAGCAGGAAGGCGTCTACCTCTGCCGCGCCCCGTCCTGCGCGGTCTGCCGCGATTATTCTCTTTGCTTTGGGCCGGAAGAGTCAATTAGCCGACTGAGGCAGCAATTCTCATTTTGACGATGGCCCGCTAGAGTAGCCGCCCCCCTTGACTGGAAGTACTTTGATGAGTGTACCGTTTGGTCGCGCCGTTCTGACGTTGGACGACATTACGAAACAAATCCGCCG
>JBATNZ010000089.1:0-27903 GCA_049290615.1 Candidatus Contendibacter sp. | reverse complement strand
GTTCCTCGCGCCAGGCCGCCAGCGCGCGCAGCACCGCCCGCTGCGCACCGCCCAGCCGGTTATGCTCCCGGACCCGCCGCCAGGCGTCGCGCGGTTGCAACCGATAGCGGTCGGCATGGCAAAGCGTCTGAAAATCCTCGGCCAACGGCTCCAGCCAGCCACGCTCCCGTAACGCCGCAAGCTGTCTTGGGTACAGTTCCCGCAGATAGCGCACGTCGTCAGCCGCGTAGGCCAGCCATTCCGGGGCCAGCGGCCGGCGTCGCCAGTCGGCGCGGGTATGGGCCTTATCCAATTTCACGCCAAGCAGTTGTTGCACCAGTGCCGCGTAACCGATCTGACTACCGTGGCCCAGCGCCAGCGCCGCCAGTTGGGTATCGAACACGGGGGCCGGTACAACGCCGCGCAGGTGATAAAAGAGTTCCAGATCCTGCTGCGCGGCGTGCAGCACCTTGGTGATGGCCGGGTCGTAGAGCAGGTCCAGCAGGGGGTCCAGCGACGGCAGCGCCAGGGGATCGATGCAGGCGACCAGGTCGGTGCTGGCGATCTGGATCAGGGCAAGTTGCGGATAGAAGGTCTGCTCGCGGATGAATTCGGTATCCAGAGCCAGCCAGGCCAGGCCGCGCAGATGGGAACAGCAATCGGTCAGCGCGGCTTGATCGACGATGTAGAGAAAGTCGCTCATTCCCGCCGCCAGCACCCGGACTGGCCACCGGTCTTCTTCAGCAGGCGGATGTCGGTCAGGGTCATGCCCCGATCCATCGCCTTGCACATGTCGTACACCGTCAGCAGCGCCACCTGCACCGCGGTCAGCGCTTCCATTTCTACCCCGGTGCGACCCAGGGTTTCCACCGTGGCCTGGCAGCGGACCGCATTCCGCTCCGCCATCGGCTCCAGATCCACCGCCACTTGGGTTAGCGCCAGCGGATGACAAAGGGGAATGAGGTCGGCGGTGCGCTTGGCGCCCATGATGCCGGCAATCCGCGCCACGCCGAGTACGTCGCCCTTGGTATGCGCACCGGCCACGATCCGTTCGAGCGTGGCCGGCCGCATCTGAATCCAGCCTTCGGCGACCGCCGCCCGGCGAGTGACATCCTTGTCGCCCACATCCACCATGTGGGCCTCGCCAGCGGCGTTAAAATGACTGAGATCAGCCATCAACCTACTTCATCGCCACCAACAACGGCACGATCAGCAGGGCGACAATGTTGATGATTTTGATCAACGGGTTGACCGCCGGACCGGCGGTGTCCTTGTAGGGGTCGCCGACCGTGTCGCCGGTGACCGCCGCCTTGTGCGCTTCGGAACCCTTGCCGCCGAAATTGCCATCCTCGATATACTTCTTGGCGTTATCCCAGGCCCCGCCGCCGGTGGTCATGGAAACGGCCACGAACAGCCCGGTGACGATGGTGCCCATCAGCAGCCCGCCCAGCGCCTTCGGCCCGGCGTCGGGCCCCATCAGCCAAGCCATGCCGAACGCGACCACGATGGGCGTCAGCACCGGCAGCAGCGAGGGGATGATCATCTCCTTGATCGCCGACTTGGTCAGCAGGTCCACTGCCCGCGAGTAATCAGGCTTGGTGGTGCCTTCCATAATCCCGGGGATTTCCCGGAATTGCCGGCGCACTTCGACCACCACGCTGCCAGCGGCCCGACCGACCGCCTCCATCGCCATCGCTCCAAACAGGAACGGGATCATGCCGCCGATGAACAGGCCGATGATCACCACTGGATCGGTCAGGTCAAACTGGACCTTGATGCCGGCAACCGCCAGTTTGTGTTCGAAGTCGGCGAACAGCACCAGCGCCGCCAGCGCCGCCGAACCGATGGCGTAACCTTTGGTGACCGCCTTGGTGGTGTTGCCCACCGCGTCCAGCGGGTCGGTGATGCCGCGAATCTTCTCGTCCATTTCCGCCATTTCGGCGATGCCGCCAGCGTTGTCGGTGATCGGCCCGTAGGCGTCCAGGGCGACGATGATCCCGGCCATCGACAGCATCGAGGTGGCGGCGATGGCGATGCCGTATAGCCCGGCCCAGGAATAGGCCAGGCCGATGCTCAGACAGACGGCCAACACCGGCAGCGCGGTCGCTTTCATCGACACCGCCAGCCCGGCGATGATGTTGGTGGCGTGACCAGTAGTGCAGGCTTCCGCCAGCTTTTGCACCGGGCTGAATTCGGTCGCGGTGTAGTACTCGGTGACCACGACCATCGCTGCGGTCAAGGCCAGTCCGACCAGCGCTGAACCGTACAGACCCAGGGGATTGTTACCGCCCATGAACAGCCAGATGACCGGCAGGAAGGCCACGGCGGAAATCGCCCCGGCTACCGCCAGGCCGCGATACAGGGCGTTCATGATCTTTTCGCCTTCGCGGGCCTTGACGAAGCCACAGCCGATGATCGAGGCGACGATCGACACGCCGCCCATCACCAGCGGCAGGATAATGGCGCCCTGCGCGGACTCCCCGGTATACAACAGGCTGCCCACCAGCATGGTGGCGATGATGGTGACGGCATAGGTCTCGAACAGGTCGGCGGCCATGCCAGCGCAGTCGCCGACGTTGTCGCCGACATTGTCGGCGATGACCGCCGGATTGCGCGGATCGTCCTCGGGAATACCGGCCTCGACTTTGCCGACCAGATCGGCGCCGACATCCGCGCCCTTGGTGAAGATGCCGCCACCCAGTCGGGCGAAGATCGAGATCAGCGAGCTGCCAAAGCCCAGCCCGATCATCGGGCCGAGGTCGGGCAATTCGGCGGGCGCGGCGTTGATCAAGACCAGGATCACGTAGTAGCCGGCCACGCCGAGCAGACCCAGCCCCACCACCAGCATCCCGGTGATCGCGCCGCCCCGGAACGCCACTTCCAGCGCCGCGCCCAGCCCATCATGGGCGGCCTGGGCCGTGCGGACGTTGGCGCGCACCGAGACGTACATGCCGATATAACCGGCCGCGCCCGACAGGACCGCGCCGATCACGAAGCCGATGGCGGTCCGTAGCCCAAGCTGCGGCACCACCGCGATGACCACCGCCAGCACCACGCCGACGATGGCGATGGTGGTGTATTGCCGATTCAGGTAAGCGCGGGCGCCTTCCTGGACGGCGGCGGCGATTTCCTGCATCCGGGGATTGCCGGGATCCTTGGCCAAGATCCATTTGATCGACTGGACCCCGTAGATGAGTGCGCCAATGGCGCAGAGTAACGCGATGATTAATCCTACCGCCGCCATGACGCGAATCCTCTAGTAGGTGGATGAATGGACAGCATGGTTCCTCCTCAGTTTGTTTTACGGGTTTCGTCTGTTGGGAATGATGCGCTCAGCGGGTGCCGACGCGGGTTCCTGTTAGGGAGCGAAAGACAGGCGTATCGCGCTCCCCTTAAGAATAGGCGATGCTGGCGTCAAGACAATCCGGCCGCCAAATCGGAAGCATGAAATAGCGGCGGGGAACCAACCGCGCCGCGCGAATACAACGACGGTCGCGGCGCGAGACGGTTTTTGGAGGCGCGGTCACCTGGAGTCACCTGGATCGTTAGTGAGTGTCGTTGTAGCGCTTCACGCTGTTCAGGATTTCGGTCCGGGCTTCCTCCACGCCACCCCAGCCGTCAAGTTGAACCCACTTGCCGGAGTCGAGATCCTTGTAGTGCTGGAAAAAGTGGGCGATCTGGTTCAGCAACGCCTGAGACATCTGCTCGACGGACTCGATATGATCGTACTGGGTGCATTCCTTCTTAATCGGCACCGCCAACACCTTGGCGTCGCCGCCCCGCTCGTCGGTCATCCTCAGTATACCCAACGACCGACAGCGCACCACGCAACCGCTGATGACGGGCAACGGAGCCACCACCATCACATCCAATGGATCGCCATCCTCGCCCAGAGTGTGCGGGATATAGCCATAGTTGCAAGGATAGTGCATCGCGGCGGTCATGAACCGGTCCACGAACAGCGCGCCGGTCTCCTTGTCCACTTCATACTTGACCGGGTCCGAATGCGCCGGAATTTCGATGATGACGTTGAATTCCCCGGGGAGGTTGTGACCGGCGTCCACTCTATCCAGAATCATGACAGTGCCCTTTGCGCGGCGGTTTATAGATGAAGGAGTGCCTATACTACAGCGAAGGCTGAACGCTTGACAGTCATGACCGCGCTGCCGCGCTGGGTAAATGATCCATGTCGGAGGCGGGCCAGGCATCGGTCGGCCACGCCGGATCGCACTTCTTGCGCGGGTCCGGTGAATGTGCAAGATTAACCTTCACCATCATCGAAGTCCCCACACGTTTTCCCGCCCCACAATTTCAAGAGTAAACCATCATGAGAATCGTTCTGCTAGGCGCCCCCGGCTCAGGCAAAGGCACTCAAGCCGACGCCATCATTGCCCGCTACGGAATTTCCACGGTCGCCACCGGCGATCTGCTGCGCGCCGAGGTGGCGGCCAGCAGCGAACTGGGTCGGCGGGCCAAGCCGTACATGGACGCGGGTGATCTGGTGCCGTTCGATATCGTCCTGGGCATGATCGAAAACGGCCTGCGCACGCTGGCCAATACCAATCCCAAGGGTTTCATGATGGATGGCTTTCCGCGTGACTTGGCGCAGGCCGAGGCGCTGGACAAGCTATTGGCCAAGATCAACCAGCCACTCGACCTGGTGCTGTTCTTCGAGGTGGATTACGAGGAGATCGTCAAGCGCCTGCTGGGGCGTGGTCGCGCCGACGACAACGAGGACACCATCCGCAACCGGCTGCGGGTTTATGAGGAGAAGACCGCGCCGCTGATTGACTATTACACCCGGAAGGGTCTGCTGCGCACCGTCAGGGGTACCGGCACCGTCGAGGCCATCGGCCAGCGCATCCGCGCGGTGCTCGACGAAATCGCCTGAACCGCGAACTCTCCATTCGCCCCGGTACGCTTTCCTGCCGCGGGAAAGCGCCGGGGCGATGTTTTTTCAGCCCCCCAGATACGCCTTCCGCACCTGATCGTTGGCCAGCAAATTGGCGCCGGTGTCGGCCAGCACGATGCGGCCGTTTTCAAGCACGTAGCCACGATCAGCCAGTTGCAGGGCGCGGTGGGCGTTCTGTTCGACCAGGAAGATGGTTACGCCCTCCTCGCGGATTTCCTTCAGAATCTGGAAAATCTGGGCGATGATGATCGGCGCCAGCCCCAGCGAGGGTTCATCCAGCAGCAGCAGGTTGGGCCGGCTCATCAGGCCCCGACCAATAGCCAACATCTGCTGCTCGCCGCCGGACAGGGTGCCGCCGCGCTGATTGCGCCGTTCCTTGAGGCGCGGAAACAGCGCAAACACCCGCTCCAGATCGGTCTCCAGCCGCGCCTTGTCGGCGAAAAAACCACCCATCTGCAAATTTTCCTGCACGGTCAGGCCGGGGAAGATGCGCCGCCCCTCCGGCACCAGCGCCAGCCCGCACTGCATGATGACGTGGGTCGGTTTATGAGTGATGTCCTGCCCCTCGAAAGTCACGCTGCCCTTGGCGGCTTGCGGCGAGCCGCAGATGGTCAGCAGCAGGGTGCTTTTGCCCGCGCCGTTGGCCCCGATCAGGGTGACGATCTCGCCGGGATGGACGTCCAGCGACACACCCTTGAGCGCCTCGATCTGGCCATAGAAGGTGTGAACCTTGTCCAGTTTGAGCATCATCACTCTTCCCCCAGATAAGCCTTGATGACGCGCGGATCGCGGCGAATCTCGGCGGGCGCGCCGGTCACAATCGGACGGCCGTACTCCATGACCAGAATCTGGTCGGAAATCCCCATCACCAGGCTCATGTCGTGCTCGATCAGCAGTACCGCCACCCCGTGTTCGGCACGCAACTCGTTGATCAGCCGGTCCAGATCACGGGTCTCCTGCGGGTTCAAACCCGCCGCCGGTTCGTCCAGCATCAGCAACTTCGGGTGAGTGATCATGCAGCGGGCGATTTCCAGCCGCCGCTGTTGGCCGTAAGCCAGATTGCCGGCTTCACGGTTGGCCACGGTCAGCAGCCCGACTTTTTCCAGCCAGAACGCCGCCCGCTCCAACGCTTCGACTTCGGCACGGCGGTATTTCGGCGTCTTGAACAGACCGGGTAGCAGCCGGGTTTCCAACTGGACATGCTGCGAAATCAGCAGGTTTTCGACCACGGTCATGGTCTTGAACAACCGCACGTTCTGAAAGGTGCGCACCAGTCCAATCCGGGCGATGCGGTGGCTGGGCAGGTGGTGAATGGGTTGGCCATCCAGCACCACCGTGCCCGTCGTGGGTCGGTAGAAGCCGCCGACGCAGTTGAACACCGTGGTCTTGCCCGCGCCGTTGGGACCGATGATGGCGAAAATCTGGTTTCGGCGGACATCGAAGGCGACCTTGTCCACCGCCAGCAGGCCGCCGAAGCGCATGCTCAAGTCGCGGACTTCCAGCAACGGACGCGCGGCGGGCTCGGCGGCGGGCGTTTTGGCCAGTTCCAGACTCATCGCGCGCCCTCCTCCGCGTGTTCCGGCAATTCCAGTCGGGGCCGGGCGGCGGGCAGCAGGCCCTGCGGCCGCCAGATCATCATCAACACCATCACCAAACCGAAGGCCAGCATCCGGTATTCGTCGAACTCGCGGGCCAGTTCCGGCAGGGCGGTAATCGCGATGGCGGCCAGCATCACCCCAAACTGCGAGCCCATGCCGCCCAGCACGACAATCGCCAACACCATGGCCGACTCGATGAAGGTGAACGACTCGGGGTTGATATGGCCCTGACGGGCGGCGAAAAAGGCGCCGGCGAATCCGGCGAATCCGGCGCTCAAGGTCAGCGCCGACAGCTTGATCACGGTGGGACTGAGGCCCAGCGAACGACAGGCGATCTCGTCCTCGCGTAGCGCCTCCCAAGCCCGGCCCAGCGGCATCCGCAGCAGGCGGTTGATTACGAACAGGATCAGCAGCACCAGCGCCAGCCCCAGCAGGTACATGAAGATCACCCCGTAATTGCCGCTGTAGTCGATGCCGAAAAATTCGTGGAAGGTGGTGCCGCCCGCGCTGGCCCGGCGGCTGAATTCTAGCCCGAACAGGCTCGGACGCGGAATGTTGCCGATACCGTCCGGGCCGCCGGTCAGAAAATTCAGGTTGTTGAGCAGCAATCGGGTGATCTCGCCAAAACCGAGGGTGACGATGGCCAGATAGTCGCCGCGCAGCCGCAACACCGGCAGGCCGAGCAGGAAGCCGGTCAGCGCCGCCAGCGCCCCCGCAGCCGGCAAGCTCAGCCAGAACGACAGGCCAAAGTGCTGGGCTAACAAAGCGTAGGTGTAGGCGCCGACCGCGTAGAACGCGGCGTAGCCGAGCACGAGGAGGCCGGCGAAGCCGACCACGATGTTCAACCCCAGACCGAGCATCACGTAGATCAGCGCCAGCGTCATCACGTCCACCGCGCCGCGCGAGGCGGCGAACGGCCAGATAATCGCGGCGATGAACAGCAGCATCCAGAATCCAGTTTGATAGCGTGGCTGTTGTTGCACCCGGCGCAGCGCGGCGGTGATCGAATGCTCCCGCCAGGACGCCGGGAGATGCAGCTTGGCCCAGGCGTTCCCCAGCGGGTCGCGGAACAGCCGCAGCAGGAAGACGATCACGACCGCGATGACGACCGGCATCGGATTACGGTTCAACGAGACGTTGACCCCGTCGACGTGGATGCGCAGGCCGAAGATCGGGGTGAGCAACACGGCGGTCAATACCGCCGCCAGTAAAGCTTCGGGCAGCACGCGGCGCATGGCTCACACCTTCTCCACGTCCGGGCGCCCCAGCAGGCCGGTGGGCCGCACCAGCAGCACCCCGATCAGCAGGGCGAAGGCCACCACGTCCTTGTACTCGGTTTGCAGGTAGGCCGAGGCGAAGCTTTCCGCCAGCCCCAGCACCACCCCGCCCAGCATCGCGCCGGGAATGCTGCCGATGCCACCCAGCACCGCCGCGGTGAACGCTTTCAGTCCGGCCATGAAGCCGATAAAGGGGTTAACCAGCCCGTAGTACAAGCTGACCAGGACGCCGGCTACCGCCGCCAGCGCCGCGCCCAGCACGAAGGTGAGGGCGATGACCCGGTCGGTGTCGATGCCGAGCAGGTTGGCCATGGCCCGGTCCTCGGAACAGGCTCGGCAGGCGCGGCCCATCCGCGAGCGGGCGATGAACAGGGTCAGCCCGGTCATGAAGATCACCGTCACCACCGCGATCAGCACCTGCATATAGGAGAGATAGACCTGAAAGCCGCCGTCTGGCCCGAAGCGCCAGCCGCCGGTCAGCACCGGCTGCATCGACACATCGCGCGCGCCCTGGCCGAGTTGGACGTAGTTCTGCAGGAAGATCGACACGCCGATGGCGGAGATCAGCGGCACCAGGCGCGGACTGCCGCGCAAGGGCCGGTAGGCCAGCCGCTCCACGGTCCAGCCGTAGGAACCGGTCACCAGGATGCTGATGGCCAGGGTCGCCAGCAAAACCAGCGAGATGCTGTCCACGCCGAACAGCCCCAGCGCGGTGATGGTCAGCAGGCCGACGTAGGCACCGATCATGTAAATCTCGCCGTGGGCGAAATTAATCATGCCGATAATGCCGTACACCATGGTGTAGCCAATGGCGATCAGGGCGTAAATGCTGCCCAGGGTCAGACCGTTGATGATCTGCTGGATGAATTCGAGGGGGGAGAAACCGGACATGGTCGCCGCGTCTGAGGTCGTGAGGTCGGGCGCAAGCAACGAAGCGCCATCAAAAACCAAAGGGCGAGGGTGGTGCAACCCTCGCCCCAGTGGTTCGCCCGTTTACTTAACCGGCGTCTTGGTGGCGTCGGCGTGCCAGGTGAAGATGACGAACTCGAATTCCTTCAGGTCGCCGTTGTCCTTGAAGGCGACTTTGCCGATCGGGGTCTGGAAGCTGTTTTTGCGGATGTACTCGGCCAACTTGACCGGATCCTCGGTCTTGGCGCCCTTGATCGCGTCGGTGATGATCTGCACCGCCGCGTAGGCCGGCATCACGAACGGGCCGCTGGCATCCTGGTTCTTGTCCTTGAATGCCTTGGCGAGTTCGGCGTTGGCGGGGTCGGTGCTGAAATCGGCGGGCAGCGTGACCAGCAAGCCTTCCGAAGCCGGGCCGGCGATGGCGCTGATATCCTTGTTGCCGACGCCTTCCGGCCCCATGTACTTGGCGGTGAAGCCCTGTTCCTTCGATTGTCGCAGCAGCAGGCCCAGTTCGGGGTGATAACCGCCGTAGTAGACGAAATCCACCCCATCCTTTTTCATCTTGGTGATCAGCGCGGAGAAGTCGGTCTGGCCTTTGCTGATGCCTTCGAACAGCACTGGCGTGATCCCCGCGGCCTTGACGGTTTTGTCCACTTCCTTGGCGATGCCCTCGCCGTATTGCTGCTTGTCGTGAATGATCGCCAGCTTCTTGGGTTTGACCGTCCCGGCGATGTACCGGCCGGCGGTTGGTCCCTGCTGGTCGTCGGTGCCGATGGTGCGGAACACCATTTTGTAGCCCTGCTGGGTGATGGCGGGGTTGGTGGCGGCCGGGGTGATCATCAGGATGCCTTCCTCCTCGTACAGCTTGGAGGCGGGCTGGGTGGAGCCGGAACACAGGTGGCCGACCACATACTTGATCTTCTGGTTGACGATCTGGTTGGCGACAGCGACCGCTTGCTTGGGTTCGCACACGTCGTCGATCAGTACCGCTTCCAGCTTCTTGCCGTTGACGCCGCCCTTGGCGTTGATCTGTTCGACCGCCATTTTGGCACCGCTCATCTGCATGTCGCCGTACTGGGCGACCGGACCGGTGATGGGGCCAGCCACGGCGATCTTGATGGCGTCCTCGGCGTGCGCCAAACCGCCGAGACCCAGGATGGCCGCGCCGACCGCGGCGCTCAGGACATTGCGACTGAATGCGTTCATCAAATTCTCCTCTCCTCGTACCGATGGCTTTAACCGGGTGAACTTGCCGGGAATGAATATTAATCAGTAAGGATTAGCCGAAATTCCCGCGTAGAACAAGCCAACCACGGAAAAATCGACCTCGTGGACAAGAGAAGTACGGCGCGCGACCACCAACCGCTTGCCCGGATACCGCCAAGCGGTCAGGAGTTACCGCTTTCGTGCTCCGCCAGCCAAGCCGCCAAATCGGCCGGCGTCTGGAAATCCAGCAGCGCCTCTGCCAGCGCTTCGGCCTGCACCAGCGGCAACCGCTGAATGCGCGCCACATGAACGGCATCCACCACGCCAAAGCGTCGCCGCAATAACCGTAATATCAACGATGTACTTTCTTCCTGGCGGCCTTCCTGGCGGCCTTCCTGGCGGCCTTCCTGAATGCCTTCGGCAAACACTTCCTGATAAAACCGGGTTTGTTTCAGATCTACGTCAACCAAGTTCAACATCGCACGAATCTCCTCGCGGCTAAGTTTCGGTAGCCGGTACACCAGCAGGGTTTCCACCAAATCCACCAATTCTGTCCATGCCGCCGTTCTCCGTTGATCGGGCGTCGTCGGTTGCACCAGCGCCTGCGCCTGTGAAATGGCCTGTGCCGGCTCGCCAATCAGGAGTTGCAACAGTCGCAACCCCAAACTGGACGGCGCCGGCTGGCGAAAATCCTCCAGATACACCCGCCGCACCTGCGGGATAGCCAGCAGCGCCGCGTAATGCTGACCGGCGTCCCGTTCCACCCGCCGCTCCGGATAAATCACCACCGCCTGCCAGGGATGCGCCGGCGGATGCAGGTACAGA
Organism: Candidatus Contendibacter sp.; assembly: GCA_049290615.1. Taxonomy (GTDB): domain Bacteria; phylum Pseudomonadota; class Gammaproteobacteria; order Competibacterales; family Competibacteraceae; genus Contendibacter. The sequence goes on along the minus strand of JBATNZ010000089.1, from coordinate 17,197 downwards.
TATAGAAAAATCTCCGCGAAGAACCGGCGATAGAACCGGTCATCGGGCTGATACTGCACCTCGACAAACACCATCGGTCGTTCGGTCGCTTCCGCTGGCGGCGCCAATACTCCATCCAGGCGGAACGCCGTTTGTTTGATCTCCTCCGACCGGAACCGATAACCCGCCATATCGGGCGCCGGCCATCCCGCCAGCTCGAACACCAGTTCCGGCAAGCGTTGGAATAGCCGGTAAAACACGCTATCCGTTTTCAGGTTGCACCTCCCCCGAGCATATGCTCCCAGCGTCAGATGAATCTTAACATCACGAACCGCTTAGCCTTTTCAGCCGCTTGAGTTCGGCCAGGGCCTGTTCCGGGGACAACGCTTCCGGGTCGAGATCGGCCAGCGCGGCAATCGCCGGGTGCGCGGGCTCGCCGAACAGCGACAATTGTGGAGAGGCCGCCGCCGACCGCCCCGGCAATTCCCGCCGCAGCATCTGTCGCTCCAGCAGCCGCAGCCGCTGGCGGGCCTGCTGGATCACCACCGGTGGCACCCCGGCCAACGCCGCCACTTGCAGGCCATAACTGCGGCTGGCTGGCCCGTCCTGGACCCGGTGCAGGAACACGAGGGCGTCGCCGTGTTCCACTGCGTCGAGATGGACGTTGGCGATGCCGGACTGCTCGTCCGGCAGGCGGGTCAGCTCGAAATAATGGGTGGCAAACAGCGTGAAGGCGCGCACCGTACCGGCCAGATGCGCGGCGCAGGCCCAGGCCAGCGCCAGCCCGTCGAAGGTGCTGGTGCCACGGCCGATCTCATCGATCAGGACCAGACTGTACGGTGTGGCGTTGTGCAGGATGTTGGCGGCCTCGCTCATTTCCACCATGAAGGTCGAACGGCCGGTGGCCAGATCGTCGGAAGCTCCGATGCGGGTGAAAATCCGATCAATCGGTCCGATCACCGCCCGTTCGGCAGGGACGAAGCTGCCCAGATGGGCCAACAGTACGATCAGGGCGGTCTGGCGCATCAGGGTGGACTTGCCGCCGGCGTTCGGGCCGGTGACGATCAGCATCCGCCGGTGTTCGGGTTCCAGCGTCAGGTCGTTGGGCGTGAAAGTCTCGTCCAGTACCTGCTCGACCACCGGATGACGACCGGCTTTGATCTCAATACCGGGTGCGGCGACCAATTCCGGCGGATTCCAACGCAGGGCGGCGGCGCGTTCGGCCAGATTAGCCAGCACGTCCAATTCCGCCAAGGCGGCGGCGCTGGTCTGCAAGGCGAGTAGCCGGGCGATCAATTGTTCCAGCAAAGCGTCGTACAAGGCTTTTTCCCGCGCTAAAGCCTGTTCCTGGGCGCGCAACGCCTTATGCTCGAATTCCTGCAATTCGGGGATGGTGTAGCGCTCCGCGCCCTTGAGGGTTTGGCGGCGGAGATAATCGGCCGGCACCGCATGCGATTGGGCGCGGGTGACTTCGATGTAATAGCCGTGGACCCGGTTGAAACCGACCTTGAGGTTGTTGATGCCGGTGCGCTGGCGTTCCCGTGCTTCCAATTTCACCAAATACTGGTCGGCGTGCTCGCTCAGGTTGCGCAAGTCGTCGAGTTCGGCGTCGTAGCCGGGGGCGATGACGCCGCCATCGCGCAGGGTTTGCGGTGGGTTGGCGATGATGGCCCGCTTCAGCAACTCGCAGACTTCGGGATGCGTCCCGGCGCGGCGGGCGAGATCGCGCAGCAGCATGGCATCCAGCAAACCCAGAAACTGCTGCACGCCGGGCAGGCGAGCCAGCGCATCGGCCAGAGCGACCAGATCGCGCGGCCGGGCCGATTTCAGCGCCACTCGCGCCAGAATCCGTTCCACGTCGCCGGTGCCGCGCAACAGGCCGCGCAGGTATTCGTAACCGCCGTTGTCCAGCAGTTGCCGCAAGCTGTCCTGGCGCTGACCGAGCGCGACCCGATCTCGCAGCGGCCAGTGGGTCCAGCGCCGCAGCAGTCGGCCGCCCATTGGCGTCACGCAGCGGTCGAGAATGCCAATCAGCGTATGTTCGTGGCGACCGCTCAGGCTGTATTCCAGTTCCAGGTTGCGGCGGCTGGCGGCGTCCAGGATTACGCTGTCCTCGTGGCGCTCGACCCGCAGGCCGGTCAGGTGCGGCAGGGCGCTGCGCTGGGTGTCCTTGACGTATTGCAGCAAGCAACCGGCGGCGGCCACCGCGACCGGCTGATCGGCGCAGCCGAAGCCGTCCAGATTGCGCACGCCGAACTGAGCGCACAGGGCGCGCGTGGCGCTGTCATGATCGAAATGCCACGGCGCCTGCCGGCGCAGGCCGGGATGCTGGCGCCAGGCCTCGGGCGGGCTGAACTCCTCGCTGATCAGCAACTCGGCCGGTTTCAGCCGTTCCAGTTCGTTGAGCAGTGCCGTCTCGCCATGGACTTGCGCGATGGTAAACCGGCCACCGCTCAAATCCAGATAGGCCAGCCCGTAGCCGTGCTTGGCCTGATGCAGGGCGACCAACAGCGTGTCGCGGCGCTCGTCCAGCAATGCCTCGTCGGTCAGGGTGCCGGGCGTGACGATCCGCACCACCCGCCGCTCCACCGGCCCCTTGCTGGTGGCGGGATCGCCCAGTTGTTCGCAGATCGCCACCGACAAGCCAAGCTTGACCAGCCGGGCCAGGTAATTTTCCACCGCGTGGAACGGGACACCGGCCATCGGGATCGGCGCGCCGGCGGACTGGCCGCGGGTGGTCAGGGTGATGTTGAGCAGTTCGGCGGCGCGGCGGGCGTCGTCGTAAAACAGCTCGTAGAAATCTCCCATCCGGTAGAACAGCAGGATGCCGGGATGCTCGGCCTTGATGCGCAGATACTGCTGCATCATCGGGGTGTGCTGGGATAAATCCTGGGTATCATCGTTCATCGTGGTCATGCGGGGTTGCCAGTCAGCAACAGCTTCGGTTTCATGCCAAAATGCCGCTGGTCATCGTTATGCACTATAGTACTGTTCGGTCATGCCGTTCCCAAACCGAAGCTTTTTTCCAACATCCGCTCAGCAGGGAGACCACCGTGCCATCGAGTCCCGCGTATCAGAATCTCTATGAACTCGCCACGCAAGTGGGCATCGCCCTGCGTACCCGCGACCGAACCTTGGCCATCGCCGAGTCCTGCACCGGCGGCTGGATCGCCAAGGTCGTTACCGACGTACCGGGCAGCTCCGGCTGGTTCGACCGGGGTTTTGTCACCTACAGCAACGCCGCCAAGGGCGAGCTGCTGGGAGTGCGGGACGCGACCATCGCCGACCATGGTGCGGTCAGCGCCGAGGTCGTGGCCGAAATGGCGGCCGGCGCCCTGGCGCGCAGCCGCGCCGATCTCGTCCTGGCGATCAGCGGCATCGCCGGTCCCGATGGCGGCAGCCCGGACAAGCCGGTCGGCACGGTCTACCTGGCCTGGGCATTGCGGGATGGCCCGACCCGCGCCGAATGCCGGCATTTCGCCGGTAACCGCGACGAGGTTCGCCTGGAATCGGTCGCCGCCGCCCTGCAAGGGGTGCTGGATGTCTTCGCCCTCCAACACTAACGCGCCACGGCGACTGTTTCTGGCGCTGTGGCCGGAGGAGGTCGAGCGCCGGCAACTGGCCGAATTGGCGGCGAACATCGCCGGTCGGCGGCGGGTGCGCGATGACCATCTGCATCTGACCCTGGTGTTTCTGGGCGCCACCGATGCCGCCCGCCTGGCCGATTACGAAGCCGCGCTGGCGGACTGGCCGGCGCTGGAACTGGAGTTGACCCTGGATCGCTACGGCTACTGGCCGCAACCGCGCATCCTGTGGCTGGGCTCCAGCCGCACCCCGCCGGAACTGTACGAGCGGGTGGCCGCTTTGCTCCGGCGGTTGCGTGGCTGCGGCTTCACCCCGGAGCGGCGGGCGTTCCAGGCCCACATCACCCTGGCCCGCCAGTTTCCCGGACCCGCGCCCGCCCAACCGCCGGTCGCGCCGGTGCGCTGGCCGGTCCACGACGTGGCCCTGGTCGAATCGCTCCGGGAGGAGGGCGGTACGCGCTATCAGGTGCTGCGCCGCTGGCCGGGACTAGGTTAAACCACTGGTTCTGTGGAACAATCGCTGAAAACAACCGGTTCCGACTTGATCGCCCGGTTTTGCCATCCTAAAGAGGGGGTTTGCGCAATGGACGACAACAAGAAAAAGGCGCTCGCCGGGGCGCTGACCCAGATCGAACGTCAGTTCGGCAAGGGTGCGGTCATGCGGCTGGGCGATACCAGCGTGGCTCGCGACGTGATGACGGTTTCGACCGGCTCGCTGGGGCTGGACATCGCGCTGGGCATCGGCGGCCTGCCGCGCGGGCGGGTGACCGAAATCTACGGTCCCGAATCTTCCGGCAAAACCACGCTGGCCCTGCAGGTCATCGCCGAAACCCAGCGGCTGGGCGGCTGTGCGGCCTTCATCGACGCCGAGCACGCGCTGGATCCGATCTACGCCGCCAAGCTGGGCGTCAACGTGGACGATCTGCTGGTGTCGCAGCCCGACACTGGCGACCAGGCGCTGGAAATCACCGACATGCTGGTGCGCTCCAGCGCGGTGGACACGGTGGTGATCGACTCAGTGGCGGCGCTCACGCCCAAGGCCGAAATCGAGGGCGACATGGGCGATTCCCATGTCGGCCTGCACGCCCGGCTGATGAGCCAAGCCCTGCGCAAGCTCACCGCCAACATCAAACGATCCAATACCCTGGTGATTTTTATCAATCAAATCAGGATGAAGATCGGGGTCATGTTTGGCTGCTTTGATTATGACGCACGGGTCGTTCTGGCTGACGGTTCGACCGAGAAGATTGGCAAGATCGTCAATCAAAAACGACTGGTCGAAGTTCTGTCCATGGATCCCGTGACTGGTCGCATCGAACCACGTCCGGTGGTCAAATGGTTCCGCAATGGCGCAACCGAGGAATGGCTTTATTTCGAGGCGGCGGCGGGCGGTGGTTCCGGGCGGCGCAAACTTACCTGTACCGCTAATCATGTGATTTTTACTCCCCACGGCGAACGGCGTGCGGGTGAACTGCAAGTGGGCGACGAAGTGCTAGTCGCCACCAAGCATTACGATTTGAGCGAAGACCAGAGTCAATTGATTCTGGGCAGCCTGCTGGGCGATGGATCGCTGCGCTATGCCTCGGAGCAAAATGTATCCTTCCGGGTTGGACACGGCGAGCGGCAACAGGATTACTGCCAATGGAAGCGGGAGATGCTGGCCCCATTCGCCAACAAGATGGGCAAGACCGGCAAGGGCTTTGGTTTCGATACCATCCCGATGCGCCAGCTTGCCAAACTCTATACCCAGGCGTATGGCCCGCAAGGCCGCCAGGTCAGCGAGGCGATGCTGACGGCGCTGGATGCCCGCGCGGTCGCGGTCTGGTACGGCGATGACGGGACGTTTTCCGGCAGCTACGAACACTGGGGCCATGGCAAGGCGGAAATCGCCTGTGTGAGTCTCTCCCATGCGGACAAGGAGCGACTCGCGGCCCGACTGGAAGAACTGGGGATGGGGCGTCCCACGGTTAGTGACCGCAAGTTGACGTTCAGTGGCGAGCGAACACACGTGCTCCACCAGAAAATCGCTCCTTATCTGCATCCCTCCCTGGATTACAAACTGCATCCGGAGTTTCGAGGCCAATTCCGCTGGGAGCCGGACACGGCCAACGCTCCGGTGAATGGCTGCCCGCTTGAAGCCCGTACTGAACTGCGGGCGACGCCAATGCGGATCACCCGCAAGGAAATCCGTCCCGCCGAGCCACGCCATCGCACCCGTTTTGACTTGGCGGTGAAAGGCCATCACACCTATCTGGTGGATCACGTCGTCGTCCACAATTCCCCGGAAACGACCACCGGCGGCAACGCCCTCAAGTTCTACGCCTCGGTGCGGCTGGATATTCGCCGCACCGGTTCCATCAAGAAGGGCGATGAGGTCATCGGCAACGAGACCCGGGTCAAGGTGGTCAAGAACAAGCTGGCGCCGCCGTTCAAGCAGGCCGAATTTGAGATTCTTTACGGCGAAGGCGCGTCCCGATTGGGCGAAATCGTCGATCTTGGCGTCAAGGCCGGGCTGATCGAGAAATCCGGGGCCTGGTACAGTTGCGGCGGTACTCGCATCGGCCAGGGCAAGGACAACGCCCGCGCCTATCTCAAGGAAAATCTCGAATTGGCCCGCGAACTGGAGAACAAGATCCGCGCTCACTTCCTGACCCGTCCCGACGCGGTGCCGGGCACGCCCGGGCCAGCCGAGGATGACGGAGCAATCGATTCCGCCGCCGATGAGCTGGACCCGGATCTCTGAGACCGCCGGCGGCGCCGACCCGGCGGTCGTTCGCGCCAAGGCTCTGGAACTGCTGGCCCGGCGCGAACACTCCCGTTGGGAACTGCGCCAGAAGCTGATTCAGCGCGGCTTTCCCGCCGAGCGCATCGAGCCGGTGCTGGACCGGTTGGCGGAAGAGCGCCTGCTCGATGAGGCCCGCTACGCCGAACTCTACGCCTGCACCCGGGCCGACAAAGGCTATGGACCATTGCGGATCGCCCGCGAGTTGCGCGAGCATGGCATACCGGAAGACCAGGTGGCCGCGACCTTGGCGACGCTGGAGGGCGACTGGCTGGCCAAGCTGCGGGAACTGCACCGCAAGCGCTTTAAGTCCCTCGTCCCCGCCGACGCCGCCGGACGGATGCAGCAGACCCGGGTGTTGCGCCAGCACGGCTTCACCCTGGATCAGATCAAGCGCCTGTTTGCGGCCAGCGAACGGTAGACTGGTGTCCTTTCAAATCGCCATCCAGCGAAAATTGACGTGATGATCGATCAAGACGGCATAAGAGGAAATTCCGTGGCTTACCTGCATCATTATCTGGATGGCGGTCCGCTGGACCTCCCGGCCGGCAAGGTCGTGTGCATCGGCCGCAACTATCTCGACCACATCCGCGAACTGAACAACGCCGTGCCGGAAACGCCCATCCTGTTCATCAAACCGGCTACCGCGCTGCTTGGGCTGGACCAGCCCATCCGCTTGCCGGCGGGACGGGGCGAATGCCATCACGAGGTGGAGCTGGCGGTGCTGGTCGGCCGGGAGTTGCGCGACGCCGATGCCGCGACCGCTCGCAACGCCGTGGCCGGTTATGGCGTCGCCCTGGATTTAACTCTGCGCGATCTGCAAAACGAACTGAAGAAGAAGGGCCATCCCTGGGAAACCGCCAAGGCCTTCGACGGTTCCTGCCCGCTATCGCCGTTTCTCAAACCCGGGGCGCTGGCCGATCCCCAGGCGACCGAACTGACGTTGCGGGTCAATGGCGAGTTGCGTCAACGTGGTAACACCGGGCAGATGATGGTCGGCATTTTCGAACTCATGGCCCACATCTCCACTCACTTCACCCTGCAACCGGGCGATGTGGTGCTGACCGGCACTCCGGCCGGGGTCGGGCCGTTGCGGTCCGGCGATGCGCTGGTTCTCGGCCTCGCCGGTCACGAGTTCGCCGCGCGGGTGGCCTGAGCGGCGAATATGACCGCAACCGTATGAATATCCTGATTGTTTACGCCCATCCCAACCCGCGCAGCTTTAACCAGGCCATTCTGGAAGTGGTCGACGCCACCTTGCGCGAACGGGGTCACGCCACCCGAATTCACGATCTGTATCAGATGCAATTCCGCCCCGTGCTGGACGGCGAGGATTTGATCCGCAACTGGCGCGGCGATTTGCCGGTGGATACGCGCCGGGAACAGGACGCTCTCCACTGGGCGCGAGGGCTGGTGTTCATCTACCCGATCTGGTGGTTCGGACCGCCGGCCATTCTCAAGGGCTGGATCGACCGGGTATTCACCCGCAAGTTCGCCTTCGATTTTGGCCCCGAGGGGATGCAGGGCCTGCTAACCCACGAGCGGGCGCTGATTCTCAATACCCTGGGCGGCGACGAGGCGACCTATCAGCGCGAACGCTGGCACGAACTGCTGGCGCGGCCGATGACCGAAGGGGTGCTCGGCGCCTGCGGGGTCCGCCATGTCGTTCACCGGGCGTTTTACCAGGTCACCACCGTCGCCCATGCCGAACGGCAGGCGATGCTGGACGAGGTTCGAGATTTAGCGACGGCGTTTTGAGCAGCGCGCGCCACCCGTTCAAAATCCGCGCGCCGCTTGGCATAATGCCGCATCATCGGATCTTCCGACTGGACGCCCCATCGGAATCCGTTCACCTCACCGCCACTTACCCGGCCAAGGGAGTACAACAACAATGCGCGTCCTGCTCACCACCAACGAATATCCCCCTTATGTCTACGGCGGCGCGGGGGTTCACGTCGAATATCTGTCGCGCGAACTGGCCAAGCTAACCCCGGTCGAGGTGCGCAGTTTCCACGACCAGAGCATCGACGAGGGCCAGTTGCATGTGCGCGGCATCAAGATGGACACCACCCACTTTGCCGGGTGCCCGCAATCCTTCGTCTCGCCGCTCAAGGCCCTGAGTACCTGCCTGGCCTTCGTCGGTCAGGGCATTAGCGATCTGGAAGGGAACGCCGAGATCATCCATTGCCACACCTGGTACGCCCATTTCAGCGGCATCCTCGCCAAGATTCTCTACAACATCCCGATGGTGATCACCGTCCATTCGCTGGAGCCGCTGCGGCCCTGGAAACGCGATCAACTCGGACCTGGCTACGACCTGTCCCGCTGGATCGAGCAGACCGCGCTGGAAACGGCCGACGCCATCATCGCCGTCTCGCGCAGCACCCGCGATGACATCCTGCGGCTGTTCAACGTGGAGCCGACCCGGGTGGTGGTCATCCCCAACGGCATCGACACCGAGGAATACCATCCGGTCCACGATCCCGACGCCATCGCCCAGTTTGGCATCGACCCCAAGCGCCCCTACGTGTTGTTTGTCGGCCGGATGACCCGGCAGAAGGGACTGTACTACCTGCTGCAAGCCATCCCGCATCTGGACCCGGAGCTGCAAGTCGTGCTGTGCGCCGGCGACGCCGACACCTTGGCGATGCAGCGCGAAATGGAAGACATGGTGCAGGAACTGCAAAGCCACCGCGAGGGCATCATCTGGATTCCCAAGATGGTGTCGCGCCAAACAACGATCACCCTGTATTCGCACGCTACCATTTTCTGCTGCCCCTCGATCTACGAACCGTTCGGCATCATCAATCTGGAAGCAATGGCTTGTGGCACGCCGGTGGTGGGCAGCGCGGTCGGCGGCATTTGCGAGGTGGTGGTGGACGGCGAAACCGGCTTTCTGGTGGATCCGCATCTCTCCATGGAGCCGCCGCACGATCCTATTGCCCCCGCCAGATTCGAACACGGGCTGGCCGACGCGATTAACCGGCTGGCCGCCGACCCGGAACTGTGCGGGCGAATGGCCAAGGCTGGCCGCGACCGGGTCGAGCGTCACTACAGTTGGCGGAGCATCGCTCAGCAGACCTACGATCTCTACCGCCGGCTGCGCCCGCAGCGCGGCTGAGCACGGCGCGGTCCCCATCCCCCGGCCATGGGCTGAAGTTCTGAAGCAGCCGTTCACATCCCCCAGCCCTTTCCAGGGGGAGGGATCTTCCCTCCCAAGGGCTCCACGGAGCCCTTTTGTTGCAACTCTTGCTCGCCTGCATGGTCTTCCCATTCAGGAAATAACCAGCGCGACACTTAAACTCGTGTTAAATCCATGGACGGCACCCACATAATATGGCGCTCCTATCTGATTTGTGGGATCGCTGTTTCAAACCACCCCGGCGCTACGCGCTACCCCTCCTTAGCCAAGAGGGGGAAAATCCACAATTCGAATAGGATTGCCATAGCTCCGCTTTGCAATGCTGAAGGAGGATTAAGATGGTCACTTCCATTCCCGTAATCGAAAATTCGCTGACCACGCCCAAGGTTCGCGTGGTTTCCATCAGCCAGCCTTGGGAATGGCTGGGCGCTGGCTGGAAAGATCTGTGGCGGGTACCCGCGGCCAGTATTCCCTATGGCCTGATCTTCATGGTCATGGGCTATCTCCTGGTCTATCTGGTCGATGCCCAGTTCCAGTACGCGCTGGCCCTGACCACTGGTTTTCTGCTGGCTGGCCCGTTCCTGGCGATGGGCTTGTACGACCTCAGCCGCCGGCTGGAAGCGGGCGAGCCGGCGACCATGGGGCGCGTGCTGATGGCCTGGCGGCGCAACCCCCTGCCCATTCTGATGTTTGGGGGACTCATTGGCCTATTGATGATCGTCTGGGTCCGGCTATCGGCGGTATTGTTCGGCGTCATCGTCGGCGGGCGCAATCTGACCCTCGACAGTTCGGTCGCGCAACTGTTTTTCTCGGGCAGCGGCTTGATCTTTCTGTTGGTCTTCGTGCTGGTGGGGGCGATCATCGCCGCCGCCGTGTTCGCCATCAGCGTGGTCTCCATTCCAATGATGCTGGACCGCAAGACCGACTTCATCACGGCGCTGCTGACCAGCCTCACCGCCGTGAGGGCCAATCCGGGACCGATGGTATTGTGGGCGGCGCTGATTGTGATCTTCAGCGGGATCGGCCTGCTCACTTTCTATCTCGGCCTGGCCTTGGTCCTGCCGCTGATCGGTCACGCCACCTGGCACGCCTATCGCGACTTGGTCGAGGATAGCGACCTCGACCAGCAACCGTTCTGAACGAAGTCAACAACGCGAATGCCGGCAACCGCCGGCGCTCCACCCTTCAGGATCGGCGGGATCGCGCCGACCCCGTACCGCTTCAGTTTCAAGCTCCCGACTCAGCTTCTCCTCAATCCACGCCAGCAGACTCCCCCTCCTGTAAATTTTCCTTCTATGAATTTTCCGGTGAGGCGATGGCCCGTGGTACGGGGTAGATCGTCGACCATAACTTAACCAATTGATTTTGATGAGTGATTCACGCCGTACTCACTCGGCCCGTAGTCCGGATCACGGGAAAATTTACCGGGGGATTTACTTTTAAAGATACCAGCATTGTCATCAGCTAAAGTTATGGCTGTGGCAACTCAGGCGTCAAGCGCTTCGTGGCCGTATCGACGAGGCGTGTTGATTGAACGAATGTCCGGAAAAGACGGGAAAATCAAGCCTATGGAAAACGATCTGGAGCATGATATTCGCAACCTCGCTTATCACATCTGGCTGTCGGCTGGAAACGAGTTCAGTCGCGCCCTCGATTTCTGGGTCGGGGCGGAGCAGATGGTCATCGAAATGACGGCCGATTCGGCCCGTCGGGCCAATGCCACCGCAGCCACGGCCGTCGAGGCCGCAAGTTCCTGGCCTTCAGCCCTGCGCGCCCTGTATCTCTATCGCGTTCGCGAACTCGCCCGCAGTATGTGGTCGGCCAGCACCGACCAGCGCGACCGTTCGATGGATTACTGGCTGGCCGCCGAAAAGCACCTGCGCCTGTTAACGGAATCGGCGGCGCGCACCGCCGGCGCCAGCGTCGGTAGAGAGGATGCGATGATCAAAACCTTCGAGACGTTCTCACCGGCGAGCTATTTGGAGCAGATCCGCAAGACGGCCTATCAGCTTTGGGAGACGGCGGGGCGCCAGTACGGTTCGACGCTCGATTTCTGGCTGGCGGCGGAGAACAAGATCATGGAGTCGCTCGCCGCGGGCGGAACGGCAACGGCAACGGCAACGGCATCCCAGGAGGCGCCTTCGCCAGAGCGCCCCAAAAGCAACCCCAAACAGCGGCGCCGCCAGCCCGTAGAGAAGTAGGCCACCATCCTTTTCGACCAGAGGTTGCGCCCCGGCGCAACCGCCGACACCCATTTGGCTGGGTAAAGCACACCCGATTCTCGGTCAAGACCGATGCAGTTCTTCCCGGATGGTTTTGCGGTAACCGTTCACTCCCCTCGCCCGCTTGCGGGAGAGGGGTTGGGGGTGATGGTCGCAGTTTCAAAGACTTACCTCCTCACCCTAACCCTCTCCCCCTTGGCAGGGGGAGAGGGGACTGAATGATTACCTTGCCGCAAGGCTTCGTTGATCAGCGTCTGGTAATTGCCACCGGTCATTTCGGTGTTCGGCTTGCAGTTTGACTAGGGCGGTTAACAGCACTCGGTATAGCGGGCGGCTAACGTTTCAAGTCTCGATAAAAATTCTCGTGGGGATCCACGGCTTCCAAATAGACAAGGCGTATGTCCTCATCCAGCGTGTATCCCAGCAAATATAACTGTCCCCCAGTGCGAAATTTATGGACACGCAGGGCTGCTAGATCCCCCTTCTTGCGCTCCCCGATCTCGGGATTTTGTGCCACCTCATCGACCGCGCTATCCACATCGGCCGCAGTGTTATCATGGAGCTTCTTGTATTGTCGGGAAAATCGTCGCGTTTGCCGAACGGCCCATGTCATGCACGGCGACTCCGGGGAACAAATGGCAGAGACTGGTCACGCGGTTCAGCCATTGCCGCCAAGGACTCCGCCACAAAACTGACAGGCAGGTCGGGGTTGTCCAGAGCAGCCCGCCCCACCCGCGCCCAAAACTCAATTTGCCCGGCAATGGAACGATGCTCCACCGCCGCATCTTGCTTGGCTTGCTCGTAGAGATCCTGGTTGATACGAATCGACGTGCTGGCAGACATGCTGATGCTCCCATTGGGATGACTACATTTGTGGTTAAAGTCTAGCAACCGCGTCAGCAAAAGCAAATTCCACCGGGAGGTTTTGAAATGCCATCACCGCCCTCCCCCGCCCGATCATTCGCCCGGCGCTCGCCAGCGGGAATAAAAAAGCCCGCCTTGCGGCGGGCTTTGTGTGCGTTTAAGACAACTGACTACGGATCAATAGTCAGATCCTGTCGGTCTCTCAGTCGTCCCCAGCGAGCCGACTTAGCTGCCCGGGGATCTGGGTCCAAGCGCTGAGGTTGGTGGTGTACCAGATGCCGCCGTCGCCCGCCAAGCCGGCCAAATCGGTCCGGCCATCGCCGCCGAAATTGCCCACTACCATCTGGCTCAGCGCACCGGGGATGCGGGTCCAGGTGCTGAGGTTAGTGGTGTACCAGATGGAGCCGTCGCCGGCGATCCCCGCAAGGTCGTTGGCCTTGCCGTCACCGTTGAAGTCGCCCGCGACCAGCCGGTTCAGCGCACCGGAAATCTGCTTCCAGGTGCTCAGGTCGATGGTGTACCAGACGCTGCCATTGCTCGCCACCCCGGCAAGGTCGTCGGCCTTGCCGTCACCGTCGAAGTCGCCCACCACCAGCCGACTCAGCGCACCGGGGATGCGGGTCCAGGTGCTCAGGTTAGTGGTGTACCAGATGGAACCGTTGCTGGCCACCCCAGCGAGGTCGGCCCGGCCATCGCCGTCGAAGTCGCCTACCACAATCCGGTCCAGCGCGCCGGGGATGCGGGTCCAGGTGCTGAGGTTAGTGGTGTACCAGATGGAGCCGTTGCTGGCCACCCCAGCCAAGTCATCAGCTTGACCATCGCCATCGAAGTCGCCTACCACGATCCGGCTCAGCGCACCGGGAATTTGGGTCCAGGTGCTGAAGTTAGTGGTGTAGTAAATCTCGCCACTGGTGGTCAGACCCACCAAGTCGTTCTGCCCGTCGTGGTTCAGATCGCCCACTTGGAGCTGGCTCAACTGGCCGGAAATTTGGGTCCAGGTGCTGAGGTTGATGGTGTAGTAAATCTGGCCGTTGGCGGTCAGGCCAGCCAGAAAACCAATGGTGATCGGATTTGTAGTCGCCTTACCGTTATTGGTTTTGGTGACTTCATTAACAGCATTGTAAGGGTCGGCATACGCGCCCACATAGTAGACACCGGCAAGACCCTCTGGCGGGTTGAAGGTACCACTGCAAGCTCGGGTCTCGTCCCTGCCCAAGCCGCTAAACAGGCATTCGTTGTCAACCTTGATATCGGTTGCGGGATCGATGACTTGGTCCTTGGAGAGATAGAGACCGACCTTGAAAGCGCCCGCCGCAGTATTGCCCTGATTCTTTACTTCCAAGGCGAAACTGATGGTGCGGCCCACGTTTTGTTGACCCGTCGCCGGGCTGATCAAGGTGGGCACCACGAGATCGGGTAGAGTACTGGTAACCGGATTGAAGGTCGCGGTGACGTTCTTGGCGGCGGTTATGGCGATCACGCAAGCACCGGTGGCGCCGGTGCAGGCTCCACCCCAGCCAGCAAACGTCGAATTGGCATTCGCCTCGGCCACCAGCGTCACTTCGGTATCGACTTTATAGGCCTCGCTGCAATCGCTTCCGCAGTTGATCCCGTTCGGCGTGCTGGTGACCGTGCCGCCGCCAGCACCAGCCTTGGTCACGGTCAACACATAACTCTCTACGGCGGTGAAGGTGGCGGTGACGTTGGTATTCTGGTTCATGACCACCTTGCAGGTACCGGTGCCCGTGCAGGCTCCGCTCCAGCCGGCAAAAAAGAAACCTTGCGACGCCGTCGCCGTTAGGGTCACCTCTGTGCCCGAGACATAATTCTCGGTGCAATCCGCGCCGCAATTGATGCCCGTCGGATTGCTGGTGACCTTGCCACTGCCGACCAGAGTCACCGCCAAGGCAAAAGTGGTTGAAGCGGTTGACTTGTTAAAAGTGGCCGCGACCTGTTTGTTGGCATCGACCACGAGTACGCATGGGGTCAACAGTTTGCAGTCGCCACTCCAGCCGGCAAAGGTCGAACCCGTATCAGGGGTCGCTGTCAAGGTGACCTCGGTGCCTGATACATAGCCCTCGTAGCAGTCGCCGAGGTTCAAACCGCCGGGATTGGTCACGGGGTCGGGCACGATGCAGGCGATGCCCGCTGGACTGCTGGTGATCGCGCCGCTGCCGGTGCCGCCGCCAGTCACGCTCACCGTAAAGCTGTTCGAAGCGGGAACCGCCACCTTGACGACGAACGCATCATAGCCGCCAACAAAGTGAGCACTCGGACGGTAACGCGGATCGCCGGGGCCAACCGGAAAATCCTTGTTGCCGTTCGCGTATCCGGTCACATAAACATCGAGAGCGGCATCCAGAGCGATGCCCATGCCATAGTCGCTGCCGCTGCCCCCCCAGAATGAGGAATAGGTCAGTATTCCAGTCGCGCTATCCAGACGGGTGATGAACGCTTCAGTCCCGCCCGCCCAGACCCCATCATCGGCGCGCAGGAGCGGAAAATCGGGCGATACGGTGTAGCCCGTGATGTAAGTACCCATGCTGCCGCAGCAATCCACGGCAATGTCGTAGCCCACGTCGTTGGCGTTGCCGCCAAGGTAGGTGAAGTAGGCGGGCTGATTCTGCGCATTGACCACCGGCGTGCCATCTTGATCAAGCCGCGCCAGGAATGCATCCAAGTCAAACCCTCGGCCATCAACACTATACGGATTGATGGCGCCCGCGACATTCGGCGAATCGGTATAGCCGGTGATATAGACGTTGTTGCTCGCGTCGATGTCGATGCCTTGGCCGCGATCATAGCGACTGCCGCCGAAGCAGGTCGAGTAACCCAAGGCATTACCGGTCGCATTGAGCCTGGTTACAAAGACTTCTTCGTAATTGTTAGGGTTGACCAAACGGGTCGCGCAACTGGTTAGGCCGCCAGCGTTGGGAAAATCGGGCGAGTCGGTATAACCGGTGATGTAGGCATTGCCGGCTGCATCCAGCACGATGCCGGACCCCCGTTCGTCGCCCGTACCACCGATGTAGGTGGAATAAACCAGGGCGTTGCCCGCCGCATTGATCTGGCTGACAAAAACGTCATCACCGTTGTTGTAAGTGGGGTCGAAAGGTTGACCGCCACCGCCCGGCGCACCATTGAGCACTGGGAAATTCGCCGAGTTGGTATAGCCCGTGACGTAAGCCTGACCTTGGCTGTTCACAATGATGGCCCGACCGGAATCCACCCCGGCGCCGCCCAAATAGGTGGAATAGCTAAGCTGGCCGGTGGTGATATCGAACTTGGTCACGAACGCATCCTGGGTACCGCCCAGCACGTTTTGGAATGGAGTCAGTCTGGGAAAATCAATCGAGCGGGTAGCGCCCGTGACATAGAAATTGCCCTGATTATCCAGTGCGATGCCGTAGCCATAGTCGTCGCTAGCGCCGCCCAGATAGGTGGTATAAACAATCCCGCCACTACTGTTCAGCCGGGTCACAAAAGCGTCCGTGGCTCCGTTGAAACTCGCATCATCAGCAGGTTGATAGTCCAACATAGCATCAGGATTTTGGGCTGAGTCAGACTGCGCCTGATCACCTGCTGTTGCTGTCACTGTTACAAGAACAACCTTGTCCATCCTTACTAAACAAACAGGGCCTCCAGAAGATGTACAACCGGTCCAAGTCCAAGTAGGCGTTGCGATTGTCGTGGTCGCCGTCAAGGTCACCAATGTGTCGGCTGGATAGATCTCATCACAATCCCCTGTATTATTCGTACAAGCAGCAATTCCAGGTGGAGCACTATTTACAGTAATATTTGCAGCATTAACAACCACCTTTAAGGGAAAGATAGCCACCAAGTAATTCTCAGACGCCGTAGACCCGGTGATATAGGCATTACCAAGGCTATCCACCGTAATATCCCAGCCAAAATCGTCCCCGGACGAGCAGGGATCGGGCGGCGCAGCGACCGTCTCATAGCAATCCATGAAAGTGAAATAAATAACCGGATCAATCACCAGCGGCAGTTTCGGATCATAGGCCGCGATCTCGAAGCCCACCACCGGCGCGGCGTCCGCCGACTCGCGCAGCACGTAGCGCCCATCCACGATCTGGCGCTCGCCATTCACCACCTGATAAAGAGTCGGCGACGAATGCAGCACCGTCCGCCCGGCGGACGACACCACCAACTCCCCGTTCGCCTCGACGCGCATCGCGTCCGCTCCGGCGAAACGCACGTTAATCGCATTTGGGTCCGCCCCCGGCGCCACCACGAAATCGTATTCCAACTGGCGCGGATTGCCGTACAACACCCAATCCACCCCCGGATACACCTGTTCGTAACGCACCTTGGCGAAATGCGGCACTGCGGCCCGCCAGCGTTGCGGATCGTTGCCCAGGTAATAATTACTGTGCGCTGGCAACGCATCCAGCGCCTCCACCACCGGCGCGCGGTTCACCCCCTCGCCCACCAGTTGCATCCGCACTGTGGCCGGTTGCGTCGCCCCACGCCCACGCAGCGCCAGCACCGCCTCCGCCGGCGTCAACAACACCTGATAATCCGGCGTCCGCGCCAGGAATTTCACCGGTCCAGCCGCCTGGTCCCGGTTCGGCTCAAAATGCAGCGGCGCCCGCCCGAACGC
>JBATNZ010000088.1:0-11823 GCA_049290615.1 Candidatus Contendibacter sp. | reverse complement strand
CGGCTCGCCGGAGCGTTGCCCGAGCGGCTGGCGCTCGGCCGCTGGCTGAGCAGTGGCGACTACCGGGTCGAGCTGAACTTTGTCACCGACCATTTGAGCCTCACGCTGATGGTGTGGGTATCCCTGGCCTGCCTGCTCATCACCCGGTTTGCCGTGAACTATCTGCATCGGGAAGCGGGTTTCCACCGGTTCTTCATGATCCTGAGCCTGTTCGCGGCCGCGATGCTGCTGCTGGTGATGGGCGGTAACGCGGTGTTGACCTTCGTCGGCTGGGAGATCGCTGGACTGTGCTCTTACTTGCTGATCTCGTTTTTCCAGGACCGACCCACCGCGGCGGGCAATGCCACCCGCGTTTTCGTCACCAACCGGATCGGCGACGCCGGATTCCTGCTCGGCATCGCGCTGTCGTTTCATTGGCTGGGGGATGTGGACTGGCGGACGGTGACCGCTGGCGCGGCGCATTTGAATCCAACCCAAGTCGGGACGCTGGCCGGCTGTTTCCTGCTGGCGGCGGTCGCCAAGTCGGCCCAAGTACCGCTGGCGCCGTGGCTGGCCCGGGCCATGGAGGGTCCTACCCCGTCCAGCGCCCTGTTCTACGGCGCGGTCATGGTTCATGCCGGCGTCTATCTGGTGCTGCGCCTGCAACCGCTGTTCGAGCAGTCGCCGACAGCCATGGCGGTGATGGCGGTCGTCGGACTGGCGACGGCGCTGTACGGATTCGTGGGCGGGTTGGCGCAAACCGACATCAAGAGCGCCCTGATCTTTTCCACCTCGGGGCAGCTCGGGCTGATGTTCCTGGCCTGCGGCCTGGGATTCTGGCGGCTGGCGCTGGTTCATCTGTGTTGCCACGCGATCTTTCGCGGCTATCAGTTCCTCAGCGCGCCCGCGATCTTGTACCAACTCCACGGCGAGCGCACCCGCCCGGCGCCGGCCTTCCTCGCCCGGCGCCGCGGGGCTTATACAGCGGCGCTCCAGCGATTCTGGCTGGAGGACGCGGCGACCTGGGGGGTGGTCCGGCCGGTGCGCCGCCTGGCCGGTTATTTGAGCGCGTTCGATACCGCCGTGGTGGATCGGGCGACGGGCCTGCCGGCGCCGGCGGTGAATGCCTTGTCGTCGCTGGCCCAGTGGGAGGAGCGTCAGATCGGCGCCGGGCGCGTCCTCGAACGCGCACCCGATGCCATGGACCGGGGGCAGGGAATCGTGGGGCATGTTACCGAATGGACGGCGGCGGCGTTCCACCGGGTCGAGGAACAACTGGTGTTCAAGGCCGTCGGGCAGGGGATTGTGTCGACCAGCCACCGCATGGGGCACGGCCTGAGCCGGGTGGAGCGCTGGTTGGGACGGTCCTGGTCCTGGATAGCGGTCATGGTGGTGATCCTGGCGGCGCTGGTCGGCATTGGCGAGATGATGCACGGGAGAGAGGGTCAGGGGGCCGGGCAGGCTGGTTTTCCGCTGTTGAGCGCGCTGCTCGGGGTTCCTCTGCTCGGCATGATCGCGGCTTTTCGCGCGCGCCTGGCGCGAACCGCGTTTGCTCTGGGTTTGACGGCGGCGGTCGTGGAGTTGATCCTGGCGGTGTCGATGCTGGTCCGATTCCAGCCGCACGCGCTGGGAATGCAGTTCGTCGAACAGGTCGAGATTCTGCCTTGGCTGGACTACCACTTGGGCGTCGATGGCATCAGCGTACTGTTCCTGCCGCTGACGGCGCTGCTGACGCTGTTCGTCATCCTCTACGCCCAACCGCACCGGCAGGAGCGGCCCGGCGCCTTCGTGGCCAGTGTGCTGGCGCTGGAGGCGGTGCTGGTGGGGATGTTTACCGCGCTGAACCTGCTGCAATTCTGGCTGTTCGCGCTGATCGAGGCGATCCCGGCCACCTTCCTGATCGCGTGCTATGGGACCAGTCCAGGGCGCGGCCGGGCCGCCTGGCAGTTTGCGCGCTCCATGTTGGGCGGCCTGGCGATGCTGATCGCCGGTATTCTGCTGCTGGGTTGGAACCACGCCGCCGCGACCCGCGGGGCCTGGTCTTTCGACCTGCCCGCCTTGCTCGAAACGCCGGTGCCGAGCGGGCAGCAGTCCTTGATCTTCATCCTGCTGTTCGCCGGGCTGGCGGTGCGGTTGGCGCTGTTCCCCTTGCACGCCTGGTTGCCCATCGTGGCCAAGCACGGTACGGTCGCGGTGGGGGTGGTGTTCCTGGTGGGGGTGAAGGTTGGGATTTACGCGCTGCTGCGCTTTGTCTTGCCGCTGCTGCCCGCCGCCGCCCAGCAATGGGACGTGGCAATCATGGTGCTGGGTTTGGTCGGCATGCTGTACGGCGCGCTGCTCGCCTTCATCCGGACCGATCTGCGCCGCTTGCTGGCGTTTGCGGTGATCAGCCATACGGGTGTGCTGGTGGCCGGCTTGTTTTCGCTGACGGCGTCTGGATTTAAGGGCGGTCTCCTGCTTAGCCTGAACCTGGGTTTGGCTGCGGCGGGGCTGTTCATCGTCGCGGGACTGCTTTACCACCGCCTGGGCACCACCCGGTTTCATCGCTTGGGCGGACTGTTCGATGCCGCGCCGTTACTCGGGCTGACCTTTTTGGTGGTGGTGCTGGGCAGTATCGCCATGCCGGGCACTCCCGGTTTTGAAGCGGCCCATTTGGCCTTGGAAGGAATACTGGAATCCTATGGCTGGGGTGTCGCCACGGTAGCGGCCTCCGGCAACGTCTTGGCCGCCGGCTACCTGCTGTGGGCGTATCAGCGGATTTTCCTGGCCCGGAATCCGAAGGGTGTGACGTTGCCCCTGGCCGATCTGCGGTCGCGGGAGTTGATCGTGGCCGGTCTGCTGTGCGCGGTCATCATCGGCGTCGGCCTCTACGCTAATCCGTGGATCGAAACGATCAGCGGGGCGGTGGAGAATGTGGCGCGGGTGTTCGAGGGAAGTATCGGACATTGACCTTGCGACCTCGCGGTGAAGAAAGTCCGACATACGGCTCGTTATTGGGCGTGGGTCAGAAAATCGCCGAAGTCTGCGCACTCGTGCCCTGCAACCAGGCCTCATAACCGCCCCGGAGCAACGAAACCCGTCCTTGCAGCGCGCCCTGGAGCCGGTGATAAGCCTGCACCGTTCGCCCGCCCTGCTGGCAATAGAGCAACAGCTCCTCGTGTGGCCCCACCTGGGCGGCCCAGCCTTCAAGCTGATCCAGCGGCGCATGGATCGCCCCAGGAATATGTCCGGCGGCAAATTCAGCCAAGGTGCGAATATCCACCCAGCGCAAGGCCGGGCGCTGTTGGCTGGCCTCCACGCTGAGCCAGGGCAGAGCGTCGTCGGGCCGGTTCGCGGGAGCAGCGCAGACGAATGCAGCCTCGGTCAGCGTGTGGATCGTGGGCGACTCGCCGCACAGCGGGCAGCCCGGATCACGCGGTAACCGCAGTCGTTGGAAGCGCATCGTCAGCAGGTCAATTTTAAGCAGCGCGCCGATCAGTGGCTCGCCGATTCCCAGAATCAGCTTCAGCGCCTCGTGCGCCTGCAAGACGCCAAACAGCCCCGGCACGGTGCCCAAAACGCCGGCTTGCGCGCAGCTTGGGACGGTTTCGGGGGCGGGAATCTCGGGGAAAAGGCAACGATAGCAGGGGCCTTCAGGCGCTGCGTAGACCGCCAGCATTCCCGAAAAGGCGCGGATGCTGGCGCCGATGTACGGCTTGCCCGCCAGCACACAGGCATCGTTCACCAGGTACTTGGCAGCGAACTGATCGGAGCCTTCGATGATCAGGTCATACGCGGCAATCAGGCGGGCGGCGTTGGTGAGCGCGAAGGCTTCGGGATAGATGTCGATCTGAAGATGCGGGTTGAGCGCGAGCAGGCGGTCGCGAGCGGCTTCGACTTTGACGCCGCCACAGGCGGCCGTGGTGTACAAAATCTGCCGCTGGAGATTGCTGAGTTCCACCCGATCCGGGTCAATAATCCCCAGACGGCCTACGCCCGCCGCTGCGAGATACAGCAAGGCGGGCGCACCCAAGCCGCCCGCGCCGATCACCAGGACGCTGGCTTGCCGCAACTTCCGTTGGCCGTCCAGCCCGATTTCGGGCAGGCTTAAATGGCGGGCGTAACGCAGTTGCTCGGCGCTGCTCAGCGGGGGCGGCGATGTATCGGTAGAACTGATCATCCCAGAGTTCCTCTATCCGATTTGGGCAGGCGCCGCCGCTTCGCCAAACAAATCCAGCCAGGCGCGCGCCCGGTTCTCAGGATGGGAAGCGCTGAGCACATCGGAGACTACCGCGATGGCGTCCGCACCCGCCGCCAGCACGGCTTTCGCCCGTTCCAGCGTGATCCCGCCAATCGCGACCAGCGGAATGTCACAACGGGTTTTCCACTCGCCGATGCGGGCCAGACCCTGGGGTGACCACGGCATCTTTTTCAATGTCGTCTCGTAAATCGGCCCTAGCGCCAGGTAATCGGGCTTCGCATTCAAGGCGTTCGCCAACTCTTCAAAACTGTGAGTGCTGATCCCCAGCTTGATCCCCGCTGCGCTGATCGCCGCCCGATCCGCGCCCGCCAGATCGTCCTGCCCCAAGTGCAGCCAGTTTGCGCCCAGAGTGATCGCTTCCCGCCAATAATCGTTGATGATCATCTGGCAGTCGTCGTAGTCGGCGGCGATGGCCAGCGCCTCGCGAAGTTGGCGCTGAACGGCGGACTTGGGCTGTTCCTTGATCCGAAGCTGGATCGTCCGCACCCCCAAGGGCAGGAACCGCCGCAGCCAGCGGACATCGTCCACCACCGGATAAAACCCATGGATGCCCGCGGTTTTCATCAACGGAGTTCCTGTGGCACCGAATGCCAGAACGGAGTTCCGGTAACCGGCGTGCTCGGTTCCGCCATTTCCTGAGTCAGCATCGCGCCGGCGAGGTAAGCCAGCCGCCCGGCTTCAACCGCCAGCCCGAAAGCGCGTCCCATTTGAATCGGATCGGTGGCGCGAGCCACCGCGGTATTGACCAGCACTCCATCGTAGCCCATCTCCATCGCCTGGATCGCATGGGAAGGTTTGCCGATGCCGGCGTCTACGATCAGCGAAATTTCGGGATAACGGGCGCGCAAGGTTCGCAACGCATAGGGATTATTCAAGCCCTGTCCCGATCCAATCGGCGCGCCCCACGGCATCAGAATCTTGCAGCCGGCTTGAATCAGCCGCTCGGCGACCACCAAATCCTCAGTGGTGTACGGAAACACTTCAAAGTCGCGCCGGCACAGTTCTTCCGCCGCTTCCACCAGCAGGAACGGATGCGGTTGCAAGGTGTAATCGTCGCCGATCACTTCCAGTTTCAGCCACGACGTTTCGAACACCTCCCGCGCCATTTCCGCCGTCGTCACCGCTTCCTTTACGGTTTTGCAGCCAGCAGTATTCGGTAGAACCTGTACGCCCATCTCTTTAATCACTGACCAGAACTGGCTTCCGGCGCGACCCGAGGCCGACTCCCGCCGCAGCGAGACCGTTACGATGGCGGTGCCCGAGGCGCGGATCGCCTGTTGCAGCACCGCCAGCGACGGATAGCGGGCGGTCCCCAGCAATAGCCGCGAACCCAGCGCGCGGCCACCGATTTCCCACTTCGGCGCGGTCATCATCAACCTCCCTGCATCGGGGCGACAATTTCCAGGCGATCCCCGTCCTGAAGCTGAATCGCGGCATAGCGGCTGCGCGGCACGAATTCGTCATTGTGCGCCACCGCGATCAACGCGCATTGATAACCCCAATGAGTGATGGCCTCCGCCAGAACCTGTTGCTGATCCAATTGCTTTTTCTCGCCATTGACTTCAATGATCATGCGCGTCCTCCTTCGATGGCAGGGCCGGTAGACTGCCACAGTTTTGCCGTTGCCGCCGGGCGGCGCTGCTCACCGATAAACGCCGCGATCGTCTCCGCCAGCAACGGGCTCAGCAGATAGCCGTGGCGGTACAAGCCATTGATCCGCAACAGCGTATCGTGTTGCACGATGCGCGGCAGATGATCCGGCAACGCCGGTCGGCACTGGGTGTTCATTTCGATGATTTCCGCTTCGGCAAAGGCCGGGTGCAAAGCGTAAGCCGCCGACAGCAGTTCCAAGGTAGAGCGAACGGTGGCGGGTCGCAGCGAATCGCTTTCAATACTGGTCGCGCCGACCACAAAGCGATGGTCAGGGCGCGGCACGATATACAGCGGATAACGCGGGTGCATCATCCGAATCGGGCGACGCAGATGAACCTCGCGGGTGCGCAAGGTGATGATCTCGCCGCGCACCCCGCGCAAATCGCTCATCTGCTCCCGCGCCGCCAGCCCCCGACAATCCAGCACCCAGTCAAAGGCATGGCGCGCGCCCCGCAGCGTAATCTCCCCGGGCGCCAGGTCTTCCACCTCAGTCATAAAGTTCAGCCGCGCGCCATTCTGCCGCAGCGTCTCGACCAAGGCCGGCAACAGCGAGCGCGGGTCGATCTCGCCTTCGGGAGCGAAGTACAGCCCTTCCGCAAAGCGGCCTTCCAGTTCCGGCTCCAACTCGCGCAACGCATCGCGTTGCAGCCATTGCTGGTGAGCGCCAAAACCGGCGTGGGTGATGCGCTCGGCCAGATGCTGCATTCCCGCCCGATCCCGATGATGGGCGACCACCAGCGTTCCCTCGCAGGTCATATGGACCGGAAGCGCCAGGGTCGGAGTGACCGCCTGCCACAGTTTGAGGGCGGCTGCGCCCCAATGCGCCACCTCGTCTTCCGCCTCGCTCAATTCGCAGTAAGGAGCCAGCATTCCAGCGCCGACGTGGCTACAGTGATGATCCAGACGTTCGCCGCCCCGCTCGAACAGGCTGATCTGATGGCCTTGGCGCTGTAACCACAAGGCTTGAGTCAGTCCGGTAATTCCCGCGCCGATCACGGCAATCTGGTATGAGCGCACATCGTTCTCTCTGTGTCTGATGATCCAAAATAGATGGCGAATGATACCAAGTCTCGATAGATTTAATGGCTTCCCGCAGTGAGCGAGAAACAACGAGGAGATCAATCCATGAGCTTCGCCCGACTTCTTGCCGCCGCGGTTTTGTTCGCCGCCGTCACCATCGGCCACGCCGCCGAACCGGCGATCTCCAGCGAGGAGCATGATTTTCGCGTGGTGATCGTGACTCGCGGACTCGAGTATCCGTGGGGGCTGGCGTTTCTGCCCGACGGTCGCCGGCTGGTGACTGAACGACCGGGCCGGCTGCGCCTGGTCGCGGCCGACGGCGCGCTGGACCCCCAACCGATAGAGGGTCTGCCGCCGATTGCCGTACATGGGCAGGGCGGCTTGCTGGACGTGGCGCTGCATCCCCAATTCGCCGAGAACGGTCTGGTGTATCTGTCCTACGCGGCGCGGGGCGAGGGTGGCATTGGTACGGAAGTGGCGCGCGGCCGGCTGGTGGATCACCGGTTGGAGGATGTAAAAGTGCTGTTCCGTCAGCAGCCCAAGTCCGGCGCCGGGCGACACTTTGGCTCGCGGCTGGTGTTCGACCGGCAGGGCCATCTCTACATCACGCTGGGCGACCGGGGCGAAATGGCGCGGGCGCAAAAGCTGGACGATCTGGCGGGAAAGATCGTGCGACTGACCGCCGACGGCCAGATTCCCGCCGATAATCCGTTCGTGAACCGGGCCGGCGCACAGATGGAGATCTATTCGCTGGGCAATCGCAACGTGCAGGGCGCGGCGCTGCATCCGGTCACCGGCGAACTCTGGACGCACGAACACGGTCCCCAGGGTGGCGACGAGGTGAACGTGATCCGCGCCGGCCGCAACTACGGCTGGCCGGTCATCACCTACGGCGTCGAGTACGTCATCGGCACCAAAATCGGCGAGGGCACCCACAAACCGGGCATGGAACAGCCGCTGCACGTCTGGGTGCCGTCCATCGCGCCCTCCGGTTTGGCGTTCTACCAGGGCGACCGGTTCCCACGCTGGCGCGGCGACCTGTTCGTCGGCGCGCTCAAGGACCAGATGCTGGTGCGGCTGCGCTTCGACGGCGAGAAGCCGGTGAAGGAGGAGCGCCTGTTGAAAGAAGCGCTGGGCCGCATCCGCGACGTGCGTGCTGGACCCGACGGTTATCTCTACCTGCTGACGGACTCCAGCGATGGCGTGATCGCCCGCCTGGAGCCGGCGCTCCCGACTCTCAAGTAATGTTGAACGTCCGGCAACGCCGTCGAGACGCCGCGCGAGTCCATGCGACGCTGGGTCTTTGCGGAAGCCGGCCACAACCGTTGGCGGCGAACCCAACAGCCTCCTGGTGGGACGAGGTTCCATGCAGCCTCTTAACGCCGGAGGTCAAACTGCTGGACAGCTTCAGGCTGATCGTTATGATTCGTGAAATTGCGGAAAACGTCCCCGAACCTACCGAGTCGAGTTCAACTATGCGTTTCGAGGATTTACCGTTGCATGACCGCCACGCCGCCGAGTTGGCCGCCAGCCGGTTCCTGGCGCAACATCGCTATGTCAGTCTGGACGAGGCTTGCGAGATGCTGGACCTGACCCTGCCCGAACTTTGGAGCCGGATCATGCGGGACGTCGGGTTGCCGGACTGCGATCCACCGGTGTTCGCACCCTTCGCCTGAAGAGGGCGCCAGCGATGCGGAAGACCTTGGTCGTTCTTTCCGGCGGACAGGATTCCACCACCTGCCCGTACTGGGCGCTGAACCGTTCCGGCCAGGACCGGGGCGAGGCGCTCGGCTTCGACTACGGCCAACGCCACCGGATCGAACTGGACTGCGCCCGGCAGGTGGCGGCCATGGATAGATCCATTTTAGGACACCATGAAAACCGCTAATTGCCCCTCCTGCGGCGCCGCGATCACCTTCCAGTCCGCCGTTTCCATCCTGACCGTCTGCGACTACTGTAAAAGTACGCTGATCCGCCACGATCTGGAGCTGGAAAACATCGGCAAGATGGCGGAACTGCTGCCGGACCCCTCGCCGATCCAGCTTGGAACCGAGGGCGTCTATCGCAAGGTCCGCTTTACGGTGGTTGGGCGCATCCAGTTGCGCTACGGCCAGGGCCTCTGGAACGAGTGGTATTTGCTGTTCGAGAACCAGCGCGACGGCTGGCTGGGCGAGACGCTGGGTAATTACGCGGTGACGTTTCTGATCCAGCCACCCGAACCGCCGCCACCTTTCTCCGAACTGCGCGCTGGCCAAAACGTGACCCTGAAGGGCCGCGCATTCCAGGTCACCAACATCGAAAGCACGCGCTGCATCGCCGGCGAGGGTGAATTGCCCATCCGGGTCGGTCCCGGTTACGACGCGCCGGTGGTGGATTTGCAAGCTGCCGGCAACGTGTTCGCCACCCTCGATTACAGTGAGAACCCACCGTTGGCGTTCGTCGGCGAGCAGGTACGCTTCGACGATCTCAAACTGACCCGACTGCGGGCGATAATGCCGGTTGGCTGGGAGCCCGACGCCGGCATTCAGGCGCAAGCCTTCCAATGTCCCGGTTGCGGCAGTTCGCTGACCATCCGCGCCAAGGGACATACCGAAACCCTGGCTTGCGGAACGTGCGGCTCGATCATCGATATCACCGACGCGAATTTCCGCGTTCTGTCCCAGTTCAAAGCCAAAATAAAATACGAGCCGCTCATTCCGTTGGGCGCGCGCGGCAAGCTGGAAGAGATCGAATACGAAGCCATTGGTTATCTACGGCGGTGCGTGACGGTGGAAGACGTGGATTACGAATGGAGCGAAACCCTGCTGTTTCACCGGGAACAGGGCTTTCGCTGGCTGGTGGAGTACAACGGCCACTGGAGTCTGGTCCAAACTACCACCGAACCCCCGCTGGTGACCGGTTACGGAGCGCAGGGCCGAGCCGCCCATCAGGACCGGACCTACCGGCATTTCCAGACCGCCAACGCCGAGGTCAGCTACGTGCTGGGCGAATTCTACTGGCGGGTCAAGGTCGGCGAACGCTGCGAGATCCGCGATTACATCGATCCACCGTTTCAGTTGAGCCTGGAACTCACCGACAAGGAAGCCATCTGGTCGCAGGCCGAATATATCGAACCGGAGACCATTAAAACCGCGTTCCAGTTGGCAGCGCCATTGCCGGCGCGCATCGGCGTCGGCGCCAGCCAGCCGTCGCCCTACGAGGCGCAACGGCCCAGGTTCCGGCGGCTGCGCTGGCTGTTCCTGGGCTTGCTGTTCGTCGGTCAGATCATCGCCATCGTGTTGTCTTCCGATGAGCGGGTACATCAACAAACCTTCGTTTTCGACGCCTCCACCAAGGATAAGACGCTGACCAGCGAACTGTTCGCGTTGAGTGGGCGCGCGTCGAACGTGGTGATCCGCGCCGAGACCAACCTCGACAACCAATGGATCTATCTCGATCTGGCGCTGATCGAACGCGATACCGGCGCCAGCATCGCGATTGGCCGCGAAATCGGCTATTACCAGGGGGTCGATGAAGGGGAGCGGTGGTCGGAAGGCGATGCCAGCGATGAAGCCGTACTATCCGGGATTCCGCCTGGTCTCTACTACCTGAGCGTCGAGGGGGAATTGCCCCCCTCCGCGCCCATTGTGACCTGCACCTTCACGGTCTTCCGCGACGTGCCGGGCTGGACCAATTTCTTTCTGGCGCTACTGGGGTTGTTGGTCGTACCGTTCATCTTTAGCTGGCGGGCGCGAGCGTTCGAACGAACCCGCTGGGCAGAGAGCGATCACGGCCCGTCCGGCAAGGGCGAGGCGGATGATGGCGACGACGAATAACCCACGAACCCCGGAGAACCCATTGTCCATGCTCTACCGGAGCTATCTGATCGGCGGCATCCTGATTCTGGCCTTGTTCGCCACCGCGCAATACCGAGGTTGGAGCGTGTTCGGCGTCAGCGAGGCCAAAAGCCCGCCGGGCACGGCGCGGGGGGTTTATCATAAGTAGCAACCCCGCTCCGGCACTCACGCCCCATTCCCACGCGATTCGCCGGCAGGTCCGGCCGGGGCTTCCCCCCATCGAGTTTTCTCGGAGCCAGCGCCGAGAGCGTTAACCCGTGGCGCTGAAAACGGTCTTACCAAGGGGGTGGCGGGGCTATCACCACCGGTCCTCTATAGCCGATCCAAGGCCACCCGTAGCCGGGACGCCCGTAGTAGCCGCGGTGACCTCGGTAGTGGCGATGAGGTCCGTAGTAGCCGCGGTGACCTCTATAGTGACCTCGGTAACCTCCGTAGGAGTCACCCCCTCGGTAGTAGCCTCGGTGATTTTCGTAATAGCCACCCCCTCCGTAGTAGCCGCCACCCCCTGCGTTGGCGCTGTGCAGCGGAGCCAGGATCGCGGTAGCGACGACGGCTCCAAGTATCCACTTCATGGCTTTCATCGGTTCACTCCTGGCCGCCGGATGGGGCGGCATGATCCTCGATCAATGACGGGGAGGGAACTCCCCGCGAAGGCGAAGCCGGCGATAGCAACCCATCGCATGGCGAGGCGAATGATCCAGGATTTAGCCTGAGCGCGCGCTGAACGAAGGGTGAACGGGAGCTGAACAACCCTGTGGCGCGGCGGGCGACGGGGTGTCGCTGGCGCGCGGGGTGGAGTCATGGCGGGTCTGCCTGACGACCGCGTTGCGTGGCGGCGTCCTGCATGAAGCGGTTGATATCCCGCTCGAACTGTTTGATCTCCTGGGGACGGGTCGGCACCGTCGCCGGCGGAACGTGCGATGTCGCGGGCTTCTCACCCAGCCAGCGGGTTAGCATCAAACCGATGACGGCTAGTGGTTCAACTGGGCTGAGTTGACTTAAAGCGGGGAATGGGATTTCCTGTAGGAGTACCCCTGACCAGGAGCCTGACCATGCCGCTGCCCAAATATGTAGTCCGTTTGACGGTTGAGGAAC
>JBATNZ010000087.1:0-8627 GCA_049290615.1 Candidatus Contendibacter sp. | reverse complement strand
CATACGTCGCTAAAGTACAACGGGCTGTAGAGGGGCGACTGATTTCTCTCATCAACGAAAACATCCATGGCTAAGGTTCAACTTGCTAGGCACATTATACAATGCTTGTCAATGCGTAAGTTCTATGTTGGTTTGTCAACGACCGGCCGCCGCCCGTTCCAAAAAATACGCCGCTTCCGCTTCCAGCCAGGCCCTCCCCTCGGCACCGAGGCGCTCGACTGGACCCCCAAGGGTGATCTCACCTTGGAGTCCGTCCGCCAGGAGGTCGAAGCGGAGATCGAGCACCATCGGTTCATCCACGACGCCCTCCCGACCCAGGGGATACAGCGCCACCCGAATATCGAGCGACGCCGTGGCTGCTTCCAGCTTCACTACCGCCGCCTCGGCCCGTTCATAGCCCGCTTTCCGACACCGTTCCAGGAGCGCGAACCCCAATCACTCTGGCGGCGCGCTAACGGTTACCGACCTCTTGATAGATACTAACTATCTGTCGTGTTGTTATATTCAATTTTCATTAAACCATACTTTTTGGAATAGTAGATTTTCCGGACAACATCGCCCGCATCAGTCGCGTAAGTCCGATGATGTCCGAGACGAAAATCCTCGCTACCGCCGCCGGTGCCCCCGTCGTCGACAATACTGTTAGCTGCAAGACACTGATCCACAACCGAGGAGGAGAGCACTATGAGTGACCAAAAGAAACTGACCACCAATGCCGGGTGTCCGGTCGCCCACAATCAGAACGTGATGACCGCCGGCCCACGGGGTCCGCAGTTGCTTCAGGATGTCTGGTTTCTGGAAAAACTCGCGCACTTTGACCGCGAAGTCATCCCCGAGCGGCGCATGCACGCCAAAGGTTCTGGTGCCTATGGGACCTTCACCGTTACCCAAGACATCACGAAATACACGCGAGCGAAGATCTTTTCCCAGGTGGGTAAGAAGACCGAGCTGTTCGCACGCTTCACCACCGTGGCCGGCGAACGCGGTGCGGCCGACGCCGAGCGCGATATTCGCGGGTTTGCGGTGAAGTTCTACACCGAGGAAGGCAACTGGGACATGGTCGGCAACAACACGCCGGTGTTCTTCCTGCGCGATCCGCTGAAATTCCCGGATTTGAACCATGCCGTGAAACGCGACCCGCGCACCAATCTGCGCAGCGCCAAGAACAATTGGGACTTCTGGACCTCGCTGCCCGAAGCGCTGCACCAGGTCACCATCGTCATGAGCGACCGCGGCATCCCGGCGACCTACCGTCACATGCACGGCTTCGCCAGCCACACCTTCAGCTTCATCAACGCGAAGAACGAGCGCTATTGGGTCAAGTTCCACTTCAAGTCGCAACAGGGCATCAAGAACCTGAGCGACGCCGAAGCCGAAGCGATCATTGGCAAGGACCGCGAAAGCCATCAGCGCGACCTCTACGAGAGCATCGAAAAGGGCGACTTCCCGAAGTGGACGCTCAAGGTGCAGATCATGCCTGAAGCCGACGCGGCCAAGGTGCCGTACCACCCCTTCGACCTTACCAAGATCTGGCCGCACAAGGACTATCCGCTGATCGAGGTGGGCGTGTTCGAACTCAACCGCAACCCGGAGAACTTTTTCGCCGAGGTCGAGCAAGCCGCTTTCAACCCCGCCAACATCGTGCCCGGCATCGGCTTCTCTCCCGACAAAATGTTGCAGGGTCGGTTGTTCTCCTACGGTGATGCGCAGCGTTACCGCCTGGGCGTAAATCACCATCTCATTCCGGTCAATGCGCCGCGCTGCCCGGTCCACAGCTACCACCGCGACGGCGCCATGCGCGTCGATGGCAACCACGGCGGCACGCTCGGCTACGAGCCAAACAGCTATGGCGAGTGGCAGGAACAGCCGGATTTCCGCGAGCCGCCGCTCAAGTTGTCCGGCGACGCCGATCACTGGAATTACCGGGAAGACGATGCCGACTATTTCTCGCAGCCCGGTGCTCTGTTCCGGCTGATGACGCCCGCGCAGCAACAGGTCTTGTTCGAGAACACCGCGCGTTCTCTGGGTGATGCGCCGCGCGAGATTCAGATCCGCCATATCGGTAACTGCCTGAAGGCCGATCCCGCTTACGGTGCGGGTATCGCCAAGGCACTGGGTATTCCCTTGAGCGAAGTTCCCGCCTAAGCCAAATCGCAGCAAAACCATCCATTCGGCGGCGGTGCGATAGCGCCGTCCGCTGCAACCGGGACGATCAGCCGGCGTTCCTGATGCCGATCCTGCCGCCTGAGAAACAGACCTACCATCAGGTTTTCGCTCGCTTCCTTCGTGTCGCCTTTTTGGACTCAAGCGGGCTGGTGATTTGCTGGTAAAGCTCGAACAGGAACGCTACCCGGTCGCTGTCTCCGCTGAATTTTCGCTTGGCAAAGGCGGCGTCAACGGCGGCGTCTAGCTTGTGGTGGGCTTTGGTCAACGCCTCCGGCATGGTCAAGGGGTCGTAAAGGTCGGCAAGGGATGAAGTCGGAAACTTCGCCCGCGCGTCCAGAACCGCTTGCGCCGCCTCCTCAATGGCCTGTTTCTGCTTGTCGGTCTGGGCCTGCGGCCATGGGAAATTGTTGTAAACAATTCCGGCTGAATAGCGGTAATCGCTTTTCAGCCGTCCGCAAACGGTTCTTGTCCATGCCATGTGCATAGCGGACGACAAAACGCCAAAATGGTATAGCGTGGCGTCGGGTATAATCAGGCAAAGATTGCTGGCAATCACGCTAGGCGGCATAAAACTCATTGGGATATAGGTTCGCCGCTCCGAAGAAACGCTTGGTATGATAAGGTAATCCGAATCATTATGAGATATAAAAGCAAAAATCCCCGGCTTTGCCGCGAGTTCTTGCGTTGCTTCCCTCTTGCTAGATAAGCGAAACTTCCTTACCAATTCTAGCTTGCGTATTACAGCCGGAAGCTGGCGCAACTCATCAGGCTTGGTATCCTTCAACCAAAGACACCATCTTTCAATGCCATTGATAAACTCTTCTGCCCCAAGAAACTTACGTAAAAGGCTCTTTGCTTTCGGTTCTTCAGATAAAAATGCCTTCTTTTCATCTGCATTTAGCAGTAAATAGCCCCCGTCAATCGGCTGATTTCCAAAGCGGATTTCTGGAGCCTTGCAGATAGATACAGTTCTTTTTTTGATTAAAACATCCGCCGCGTCCACCAGATAAGGGTTGATATTCTTGGCCTTGACCTCGTGCGGCTGCTCGGCCTGCGGGGTTTCGTAGTCGAAAATCCGCTTGTCCTCGGTGTCATGCAGGGCAAAACCGATAATGACGCAATGCACGGCGGCCTTGCCACGCGCCTCGCTTGACCATTGAAAGGTGCGGTGTGCAAAGTGGAGCCTTACCCCTCGCCTGAACAAATCCGGCCACAAAACCCCGACTTGCTCGCCTTGGGTGATGGAGTTGGTTGACACAAAAGCGGCTTTGATTTTCGGGTTGTCCGCCATGTAATCGGCGGCCTTGCGATACCACGCGGCGACAAAATCCAGCAGTCCGGCGCTCGGCACGTCTGCAAAAACTGCCGCCATATCAGCGCGCGGCCTCGCTTCAATATATTTAGCTCCGCCAAACGGCGGGTTGCCAAGGATGTAACTTAATGCCTCCGGCTTGACGATTTGCCGCCAGTCCGTGCGTAGCGCGTTGCCGTGCAAGATGGTTGCGGATTTCCGCAAGGGCAAGCGGACAAAGTATTTTCCGAACTCCTCGGATACCCGCATATTCATCTGGTGGTCCATCAGCCATAAAGCGGTTTGGGCGATTTGGGCGGGGAACTCTTCGATCTCGATCCCGAAAAACTGGTCAACGTCGCACAGGATGTTGAACTGTGCCACGTCAAGGGAAGCTCCCTTGTCCAGTGCGCGCAAAACGTCCAATTCCAGCAAGCGCAATTCCCGGTAGGCAATCACAAGGAAATTGCCACAACCGCAAGCGGGGTCTAAAAATTGGAGCTTGGCTAGGCGCTGGTGGAACTCCTCCAGCCGCTTCTTGTTGCTCTTTATCCGCTCAAACTCTGCCCGTAGCTCGTCCAGAAACAGCGGCTTTATCAGCTTGAGGATGTTCTTTTCGGTGGTGTAGTGCGCGCCAAGATTCCGCCTTAGCGTGGTATCCATGACCGATTGAAACAGGCTCCCGAAAATGGCGGGAGAAATCCGGCTCCAGTCCAGCGCGCAACAATCCAACAAAAGCTGGCGCATACAGGTATCAAAGGCGGCGTTGGGCAATAGCTCGGCAAAAAGGCTGCCATTGACATAGGGAAACGATAAAAGCTGCTCATCCCGCTTTTTAAGGCGCTTCTCCTGCGGGGTGTTCAGTACTTGAAACAGGCTAGACAACCATTGGTCAAGGTCTGCGCCGTCCTCGCTGGTGCGCTGTTCGATCAGGTCTTGAAACTGGCGGCGTTCAAAAATGCTGGTGTCTTCGGCAAACAGGCAAAACAGCAGGCGGACCAGATAAAGTTCTAGGTAGTGGCCTTCGTAACCAATCTCTTTGAGCTTGTCATGCAACCGCCCCATCCGTTCGGCGGCTTTGATATTAACCGGGTCTTGTTCTTTATAAGCTGTGGTTTGATAACCGGCGACAAAGCCGAACAGCCGGACGTTTTTATAAAACTCGGCGAGGGTGAATTCGTGTTGCTTCCCTTCCTCAAGGTCGTAAAGCCGGAAGCGGGCAAAATCGGAAACCAGAATATAACGGGGCGCGTCCCGGTCCTTGATGCCGGGGAAATAATCCTTGGCTTGCTGAAGGGCGCGGTCTAAATCCTTGCCGCGCGATTTATGCTCAATCAGCAAAATTCCTTTCCAGAGTAAATCAATGTAGCCGTCCCTGCCGTCCAGCTTCTTAACCCGCTGCTCAAAGGTCGCTACCCGCTTGCGGGGAACGCCAAACACGTTAAAAAAAGCGTCCAGAAAAGATTTTGCTTCGGCGTCTTCCGAGGACTCATCCCCCCATTCGCGGGAGAATTTCAGGGCGCGGTCTTTAATCTCGTTCCACGATAAGGGCATAAAATAACCTTTGATTTACCCAGCGCCACCCGCTGTTACGTGGCTCGTCCAAGTTTGTGCTTTTGTTCGCTGGTCAACAGAATTCTCTGTCGAACACGCCCTCCATGGCGTATTTCACGATGGGCGCTTGCGCTCGCCGTATCAGTGACTGCCGGAGGATGGGAACCGCTCGCGCCGCTGGATAACGACGGGATGAGCCTTGATAGTTGCCTTGGCGCAGGACGCTCCCGAACCACAGCCGCTACAGCCGGTCGGCGCGGCGCTGGTCGCGGCTGAACCATCGTCCTTCCGGCGAGCGCCAAACCGGAACAGTCCAGCCGGCGCGTAAGTCCGCAGCAAGGCCAGCGCGGCGATCACTACGATGAACAACGCCAAGCCGTCCTGCCACATCTCAGCCTCCTCCCAGCGCCAGCGCCACCCGATAGGTGACAAAGGCCGCGACATAGGCGAGCACGATCAGATAGACGAACATGAACACCGGCCAACGCCAGGAGTTGGTTTCGCGGCGGGCGGCAGCCAGCGTCGCCAGACATTGCGGGGCGAACACATACCAGGCCAGCAACGCCAGCGCCGTCGCCAGCGTCCAGTCGTGAGCCAGCGTCGTGGTCAACGCCTCTGTAACCGCGCCTTCGTCGCCGCTCAGGGCATATACGGTGCCGAGCGCCGCGACCGCCACTTCCCGCGCCGCCAGCCCCGGCACCAAGGCGATGGCGATCTGCCAGTTGAAACCAATCGGCGCCAGCAATGGTTCCAGTCCGCGCCCGATGATTCCGGCAAAGCTGTAATAAATCGCCGGTTCCGTGGCCCCTTCCGGCGCGCCGGGAAAGGTCGATAGAAACCACAGCACCACCAACACGCTCAGAATAATCGTGCCGATCCGCCGCATGAAAATTTTGGCGCGATCCAGCAACCCCAACAGCACGTTCGCCGGATTCGGCCACTTGTAGCTGGGCAGCTCCATCAGCAACGGTTGCCGGTTGCCGCGCAACAGGGTCAGCCGCAACACACCCGCCGCGACCAGCGCGCCGACAATGCCGGTCGCGTACAACCCGAACATGACCAGCCCCTGCAAACCGATCCCGCCCCCAACCGTGGTGTTCGGCACGAACGCGGCGATCAATAGGATGTACACCGGCAACCGCGCCGAACAGGTCATCAGCGGCGCGATCAGAATGGTGGTCAACCGATCCAGCGGGTGCGCAATGGCCCGGGTCGCCATGATGCCGGGAATGGCGCAGGCGAAGCTGGACAGCAACGGAATAAAGGCGCGGCCGTTCAAGCCCACCCCGCTCATCAGCCGATCCATCAGGAACGCGGCGCGGGTCATGTAGCCGAAATCTTCCAGCAGCAGGATGAACAGGAACAAAATCAGGATTTGCGGCAGGAAAATCACCACGCCGCTGATCCCGGCGATGATCCCGTCCACCACCAGACTTTTGAGCAGGCTGTCTTCCATGTGGGCGG
Source organism: Candidatus Contendibacter sp. (assembly GCA_049290615.1). GTDB lineage: Bacteria > Pseudomonadota > Gammaproteobacteria > Competibacterales > Competibacteraceae > Contendibacter. Next base: position 2,152 of record JBATNZ010000087.1, on the reverse strand, counting down.
AGACTCCCTGTTGCAGGGCCGCCATGCCGCCATCGATCCAGTCCATCGGGGTCGCCGCCCAACTGAACACCGCCTGGAACATCAGAAAAAGGACTGCGAGCAGAATCAGCGGTCCGGCCACCGGATGCAGCACGACCCGATCCAGTTGCCGGGTCAGCCGCTCCGGCGCCGCTTCCCGAATAATCACTTCTTTCAGCAGCCGCTCCACTTCCTGGTGATAAGCGCGAATGGCGTCCGGCGAGGGTTCTTCCCAGGCATCGGTGACGGCGGTTCCCGCCGTAGCCGGGGTCTGGTTCAGCAGCGTATCAATCTCGCCGAGCAGGTCCTGCACCCCATTCTTGCGCATCGCCACGGTGGTCACGACCGGAATCCCCAACTGGCGGGACAGCGTTTCGATGCTGATCTGGCAGCCGCGCTTCTGGGCGATGTCCATCATGTTGAGCGCCAGAATCAGCGGCCTTCCCAACTGGCGCAGTTCCAGCAGCAGTCGCAGATGCTGACCCAGATTGGTGGCGTCGGTCACGCAGACCACGGCGTCCGGCAACCCTTCCTGCGCCTGCCGGCCCAGCACCACATCGCGGGTGATGGCTTCGTCGGGGCTGCGGGCGCGCAAGCTGTAACTTCCGGGCAGGTCGAGCAGTTCGACCGTATGGCCGACCGGGGTCCGCAACCGCCCGCTTTTGCGTTCGACGGTCACGCCGGGGTAGTTGGCGGTCTTTTGCCGGCCGCCAGTCAGAGTATTGAACAGGGTGGTCTTGCCGCTGTTGGGCGGACCCACCAGCGCAATCTGGACCATCCGGGCGTTATCCGCGGTCAGGATTCCGGCGGTCATGTCCCACGCTCCTGGCTGGCGCCCGACCCAGCCCCGGTTTGATCGAGCAGCGGCCCGACCAGCACCGCGTTCGCCTCGACCCGTCGCAAGGCCACGGTCATGCTCTGATTGATCCGCACCGCCAGTGGATCGCGGCCCAACAGGCCGTAGTGCAGCACCTCGACACAAGCGCCTTCGACAAAGCCCATTTCCAGCAGACCGCGTTCGACATCCCGGTCGCCCATCCCACTCACCGCCAGAATGCGCCCGATACTACCCCGTGGCATCTGGCCCAAAGGCTGGGTCAAACCCGCCTTTACCAGGCGGCCCACTTCGAGTGCCTGGCGTTCCTGTTCGGTGTAGGCATTCATTGAGGCGCCTCCTTAGCCGCTCGGGTCTGAGCCGGTGATCGCAACATTTTTTCCACCTCATCCCGATGGGTGACTTCCTCGGCGATCTGGGTGCGGGCGTACTCTTCCAGCCGGACATCCTGGTCGCGCACACAGTCCAGCAGATCGTAATACGCTTTGAGCGCTTCCTCTTCGTGGGCCAGCGATTCGCGCAGGATGTCGCCGATGTCGTGTTGGTGGGTCTCCAACAGCGGGCCGATGCCGAGCGATGGATGGCCGCCCAGGCTGGTAATCAATTCCCCAGCCTGGCGGGCGTGCAGCAGACTTTCATCCGCCTGCGCGTTGAGCCAGCCGACGATGGGAATGCGGTTGTAGCCGTATACCATCAGCGCGTAGTGGGTGTAGCGCACCACCCCGGCCAGTTCCAGTTCGAGAATCCGGTTCAATACGCCGATGGCGGCGTTTCGGTTGAGTTCATGGGGCATGTCGATGCTGCCTCTTTGTCGCAAGAAAACAGGTGATTGCGTTTCAGTCGGCGCGGGAGCCACGCTGCTGGCGCGGTTCGTCACGGTCGGCCTTGTCGCGTTTTGCAGGCATTTTAGTCTAAATGGGAATCATTCTCAATATGGAGGCTGGCACGGGGTGGAAATGGAAAAGACGCGATGGCCAGCGCCAGGTTCGTCACGGGACCCGCCGTTCGCTCACCTGGTTTGGACATGCGGTGCGCCTTGTCTACCTGCAATGGCAAGATTATACTTTTATGTAACATATGTGAGGAGTACCTGCCATGCCTACTGCAGCCCTTCGCTCGGTCGGTGGTTCGATCATGCTGGCCATCCCGAAACGCATCCTGGAGTTGGTGCGGCAGCCCTCTTAAGGTCATTGATAATTTCTTGTATAATAACACAATTTTTGAAATATCTTGAGGTATTCCTATGTTTGGCGAAGTCTTGGAGCGGTTTATTCAGAACCGACCTGTCGCGGTGATGGT
>JBATNZ010000086.1:0-6323 GCA_049290615.1 Candidatus Contendibacter sp. | reverse complement strand
GGCAGGGTGGCTGGCGCCGGCTCGTGCCCGGCTTCGCGCTGGCGGCGCTCGGCGTCGTCGCGCTGCCGGCGTCCTGGACGACCTTGCAATCTTCGCCCTACAAGGAACTGGCGCAGACCCTGCAAGTCACGGGCGCGCGAGTGACGGCGGAAGTATCCAGCCCGCTCGGGGTGGTGACGGCGGTCGAAAGCCCCACCGTCCCGTTCCGCCATGCGCCGGGCCTGAGCCTGATGGCCAGCGCCGAACCGCCGCCGCAAATCGCCTTGTTCACCGACGGCGATGGTTTGACCGCCGTCAACCGCTTCGACGGTCGCTGGGAGCCGCTGGCCTATCTGGGTTTTCTGACCTCGGCGTTGCCTTACTCTCTGCTGGAGCGGCCCGAGGTGCTGATCCTGGGCGCGGGCGGCGGGACCGATATTTTGCAGGCGCTGGCGCTGGGAGCCAGGACCGTGGACGCCGTGGAACTCAACCCCCAAGTGGTGGCGCTGGTGCAGGAACGGTTCGGCGCGTTCTCCGGTCGCCCCTACAGCCTGCCGGGCGTGCGGCTGCACCTCGGGGAGGCGCGCGGCTTCGTCGAGGCCAGCGCCGCCCGGTTCGATCTGATCCAGGTTGCCTTGCTGGATGCGTTCTCAGCGGCGGCGGCCGGTCTGCACGGTCTGGCGGAGAGCTATCTCTACACGGTGGAAGCCCTGCGGGCCTACCTGGACCATCTGCGGCCCGGCGGCCTGCTGGCGATCACCCGCTGGGTGACGCTGCCGCCACGGGACGCCCTCAAGCTGTTCGCGACAGCGGTCGCGGCCCTGGAAGCCCAGGGCGTGGCGGACCCCGGCGCGCGGCTGGTGATGATCCGGGGCTGGAAAACCGCGACGTTGCTGGTGAAAAACGGGCCTTTCAGCGCCGCCGAGATTGCGGCGGTTCAGGCGTTCTGCACGGCGCGCGCCTTCGATCCGGTCTGGTATCCCGGCATGACGCCCGATGCGGCGAACCGCTACAACATCCTGGACCGGCCCTATTTTTACGAGGGTGCGGCGGCGCTGCTGTCCGACCAGCGGGCGGATTTTGTCGAGCGCTACAAATTCAACCTGCAACCCGCCACCGACGACCGCCCATATTTCTTCCACTTCTTCCGCTGGGACGCGCTGCCGGAAATTCTCGCCCTGAAAAACCGGGGTGGGCTGTCGCTGCTGGAGTGGGGTTATCCGGTGGTGATCGCCACGCTGGCGCAGGCGCTGGTATTCGGCTTCGCCCTGGCGATCCTGCCCATCTGGCTATTGCGGCGGCGGGAACCGGCGGCCAGCCCCAACGCGGGCAGCGTTGCGCTGTATTTCATGGTCCTGGGTCTGGCTTTCATGTTCGTGGAAATCGCCTTCCTCCAGAAATTCCTTCTGTTCCTCAGCCATCCCGTCTATGCGGTGGCGGTGGTGTTGACCGCGTTCCTGCTGTTCGCCGGCTTGGGTAGCCGGATTGCCGCACGGTTTCAGGCAGTGGGACGGTCGCGCCAGGCGGTCGGACGGGCGGTAGCAGCCATCGCCGGGCTGGCGCTGCTGTACGTGCTGGCGCTACCCCCAGCGTTCCGGCATCTGATGGGCCTGGCGGATGGCATCAAGATTGGTTTGTCCGTGCTGTTGATCGCTCCGCTCGCCTTGGCCATGGGGATGCCTTTTCCCTTGGGGCTGTCCCGCGTGGCGGAGCGGACCCCGGCCCTGGCGCCGTGGGCGTGGGCGCTGAACGGGTTCGCCTCGGTGGTGGGCGCGGTACTGGCCACGCTGCTGGCGATCCACTGGGGATTCACCGCAGTGGTGCTCGGGGCCGTCGCCCTGTATCTGACCGCCGCGTTCTGCTTTCCGGGCGCGGGGGCTTGGCCGCCGCGTCCCGCGCGCTGCGGCGTCGGGCTCTTGGCGCGGACGTAGCCGGCACCGCCTTGGGTGGAGAAAACCGGCAGGGCGACCAATGATCTTCTCAGCCACACCATCGGCGCGTCGGTGACGTGGCGGCGGGAATCTCCACCAGCCGCTGGTCGGCCAACCACACCGCGACATCCTGATTGATGCGCCTCAGCCGGAACGCTTCACGGGCGAGCTGCTCCTGCGCGGCGGCGGGGTCGGATTCAATTTGATCCGCCAGCGCGATCAACCGCTCGCCCAGGGTGCGCAGTTCGGCGGCCGCCGCCGCCATTTCCGCCGCTGGCACTGCGCCGTACCGGGCTCTGTCCTCGGTCATGGCGTCGGCCCCGGACCAGCCTTCAGCGCCGCGTCCACCTCGGCCCATTGCCGTTCAATGTTGGCCAGTCGTCGCCGCAAGCCGTTCCGATGCCCGTCATTTAGTTCCTCGTCCGTCAGTCGCGCCTCAAGCGCCAGCCACTGCGCCCGCAGTTCCCGCGCCGGGTCAACGGGGGTTGGATCGTTCATTCCGCTCCTCCCTGCTCGGGGCTATGCGGCCGGTAGACCGCGTGTTCGCGAATCATACGACTGCCGGCGTGGTCGCCCGCCGCTCGGGCGGGAACGCCCGAGCGAAGCGGCCCCGGTGAAAGTCGGCCACGTCCGGGCAGGAGTGGTAATTGTAGCCACTCGCAATCATCGCCCGGTGCGCGCAAACCCGCCGATGACTGCGAGTGGCTACACATAGAATTCCGCGCCATGCCTTCGCCGTTGCACGGATCGCTGTCACGCCCTCCTCTCCGGCAACCACGCCCGGCGCACCAGCAGGATGCCGTAGACCATGCCATTGAGCGCGAGGACGCCGGCCCCCAGTACCCATTGCCACTCGCGGGTCAGCCCGGTCGGGTAGAGCAGCGGCCACAGGTAATGGTCGATGAAACCCCCGGCGTAACCGGCCTGGCCGATCACCTGGCGTAGGTAATTCTCCAACGGGGTGAGCGGGCAAATCCAGCCGGCGAATTCGATCAGCGCCCCCCAAGCTGCCGCTGGCAGGTGCAGCCACGCCAGCCGGGGCCAGCGCCAGACCCGCAGACCGCCGAACACCACGAACAGCACGAACGCCAGGTGGAGCAGCGCCACCGCATCGGCGGCCAGGCGGACGAGCGCCGTCATCGGAGACCGCTCCGGCCCGCTTTCCTCATTCCGCCCGTTCCAGGCTGGGAGAAACGGCCTTGAGCAACGCCTTTAAGCCCTCTGGGCGGCCCTTGGAGCGGTTTTCCAACGCTTGGATAGGGGTACCCGCCGCGATTCCTTCTCGGCTTCTCTGCGCCTTTTCTCGGCCGCTCGTCGTTCGGCGGCGTCGGTGGTGGGCGTGAATGCCCCTGCCCGTGCTCGCTGGGTGACGCTTTCCAGCCAGGCCCATTTGGATTTGCGGATGCTGTTGGTCTTGATCGCCTGCCCCCAATCGTCCAGCACCTGCTGAGCCAAAGCGGGATCGAGCGTGCTGACAATCTGTTGGGCGCGCTTCCGCTGGGCCATGCTCAGGCTCGCCAGTGGTCCGTCGAAGACCAGCCCTGCCGGGCTGTCTTTGGCTTTTTCTCCATCACTACTACTAACCCATAACCCAAGTTGCCACCCTGACTGATTCAGAAGACGAAGTTAAGGCTACACGCGAGAATGAAGAGCGCCACCTTCAATTCGAAGCCGGCGGCGGTGACGGTATGGATATGCTTGGGCCGCAGGCGTTCGATCAAGCTGCCGGTGGTTTCCACCGCTTTTCGCGCCGTCGCCATCAAGTAGGTCACCACCGGTTCGAGGGGGCATTTGGAATTCTTCTTGCGCAGGGGGATCAGGTGCAGGCCGATGTCCTTCAGCAGGTCTTCGTACTCGTAGTCGTTGTACGCCTTGTCCCCGGTGATCGTGGCATTCTTCGGTAAATCGAAGGCGTATTGTTTGAGGGCCTTCGTGTCGCTGTCGGCACCAGGGGTCAGGAAAAATTCCACCGGTTGTCCGTGCGCGGTGACCAGCAGGTGAATTTTCAGACCGTAGAAATAGCGGCGCTTGCTGGCCTGATACCCGCGCCACGCCTCGCCCCGATAACGCCGGCACCGGGGAATGCGGATGTTGTCGCAGGCGGCGACCGGAAAACTGTCGATGAGGTAGACGCTCTCGAGATTGAGTTGATGACCCAGACCGGCCAAGCCGTGAAACAAGGGCAGCACGAACGGGGCGCAACGATGGACGCGCCGGCTGAAGCGACTCGCGCTGAGCCGGCGCGGCAGATACCCCTGTTCGTGCAGGAACTCGTTGGCACGCTTGAAGTGGCCACCAAAGTACAGGGCAGCGACCAAGGCCACCGTCAGAATCTCCGCGTCGCTCACCCGACACTGCGGGTCTTCCCCATGCTGGAGCGCCTTCAACAGATCATCACAGAGGCAATAAACGAATACCATTTGGGTGTCCATCGGGGTTCCTCGCCGGTCGTCGTGCAGTAGCGGTACTCACAACGATAGCTGACCCCGATGGGCTCACCCCGTCCAGGTAGCAACTTGGGTTATAATATTTGGAGCTGTCAAGCTCTAACGAACACGAGAAATAACCTTCTACCCATATCCTGCCAGCATATGGACTTGCCACGTGGCAAGTATGAGTTAACATCATGATTTGATAAACTTAATCCTCATCAAGTTTGAAACCGAATCGTTCCAGAACACTCTCGCATTCCTCAGCATTGGCGTAGCCGATTTCAATCTTGCCACCACCCTTGCGATCAGGTTTAAGTCGAACCGGCGCACATAACCATTCTCTCAGTCGCATTTCCAAGTGCTGGATATCGGGACTGTGTCCCTCCTGAAGGCTGCGCCCACGACGACGGGATTTGGTGGTCAGTCGGTTTTTTTGCCGTTCGAGTTCCCGCACAGACCATCCCTGTTCCGCCGCGCGCTCAGCGAGCGCCAATTGTTCAGCCAGCGGCAGATTCAACAATACCTTACCGTGGCCAGCTTCGAGCACCCTACTTTGAAGCAATTGCCGAACGGGCTCGGGTAGCTTGAGCAGGCCAACGGCCTTGCTCACCGCAGATTCAGATTTGCCTACCAGCTCGCTTACTTGAACCTGGGTCAGGTCGAAATTGTCCATTAGGCAACGCAATGCTAAGGCTTCTTCCACAGGATTGAGATCCTCCCGCTGCAGGTTCTCAACCAAGGCAATGGCCGCTGCCGTGCGGTCGTCAACGTCGTGGACGATGACGGGAACACGATCCATCCCGGCCTTCTGCGCGGCCCGCCAGCGTCGGTCACCCGCCAGAATCTCATAGTCATCAGTTTCTCCCGCAAGCGGGCGGACAATCAACGGTTCGAGAATACCTAGCTCCCGGATACTGGCGGCTAGTTCGTCGAGCGCGGCGTCATCTACTGGGTTGCGTGGCTGGAATCGCCCTCGGTGCAGCCGGTCGGGCGGCACCTGGGTAACAAGGTGCGGGTTGCCAAACGCGTGAACTGGGGTCACCACCTCCGCTTTCAAGCTCTCGAAATCGGTGTGGTAGGGCGAGTTCCGCGTCCGCTTGACGCTGGTTAGTGGGGTTGACGCTTTCCTGGCCATATTTCACTCTTGGGAATTGCTCAGATTCGAGAAAGACTGGAGTTCCTCCATGATCGCCAAAATTTCCTGGGCAGCCACAGTGGGTGGATGTTGATCTAGAACCGTGGTACCCCCACTGATGGTTTCCATGTAAGCCACGCGGTTACAAGTACGAGCAGCCAGCACTGGCAACTCGTGCTCCCGAAGTGCCCGGTCGATATCAGCGGCCAGCCGGGTGCCTGGAGTCTGGCGGCTGACAATGAAAGCGGCTTTAGGCTTGCCGGCGGTGACACCTTGCCGAGCCTTGATGACATCTACCAAGTCTATAGCAGACCAGATATCCGGCGAGGATGTTTGAACAGGAATCAGCACAGTATCCGCCACTTTTAACGCCGAGGCGGTCATCTGATGCAGCTTGGCGGCCCCATCGATGATAACAAGGTCGAAAGCGTCGCTGAGGGCCGGGATTTCCTTATCGAGGGTAGGCCGATCCAGACCGACGACGCTAGGCATACTGGCTTCGGGGTGGTGCTCCTGACTGGCTTGGCTCCAATCGCGGGCAGTACCCTGCGGGTCGGAGTCAACGATCAGTACGCGGAAACCGCTTTGCTGAAAGGCGCGAGCGAGATTGATGGAAAGCGTGGTTTTGCCTGTCCCGCCTTTAGGGTTTAGGATGGCAATGACGTGAGCCATGAAGTTATCCATTTAAAAAAGTGTTCATTGATGTTAGGAGTCATGCAGCAGCCCTCTTAAGGTCATTGATAATTTCTTGTATAATAACACAATTTTTGAAATATCTTGAGGTATTCCTATGTTTGGCGAAGTCTTGGAGCGGTTTATTCAGAACCGACCTGTCGCGGTGATGGT
>JBATNZ010000085.1:0-33117 GCA_049290615.1 Candidatus Contendibacter sp. | reverse complement strand
CAGCAGGGCGCCGGTCAGACCGCCGCCGATCGCCGCCTCCGTCAGCGCCACATCCGGCGCGGCGAGGCGCACCCAGATCAACGCCAGCAACAGTCCGTAGGCCACGAAGCCAATCACCGCGCCGAAGGTGTCGCGCACGGCGATGATCCAGCCGGCCACCGCCATGACGAGCAGGGCCAGGCTGATGTCGACCGCCAGGGCCAGGGTCATGGGGTCGGCCGCGCGCGCCGCGCCGCGCGCGCCATAAGCTGGCCGACCGTCGCCCCGGCCAGCAGGGCGAACAGCCAAATCGCGATCAGCTTGATGGCGTCGAGCGGCCGCTCGGCCTGCGGCAGCAAGCCCATCACCACCAGGCCGAGACCCAGGTTATCCGCCTTGGTCAGCGCGTGCAGGCGGGTGAGCGTGTCGGGAAAGCGCAGCAGCCCGACCGTGCCGGCGAGGAAAAAGAAGGCGCCGGCCGAGACTGCAACGATCGTGAAAATGTCCAGGACGAGGCTCATGGACTGTTCGTCTCCCTGGGGTCGTCGCCATCCGAAGGGGAGGCGCTCCGCACGAAGGCCACCGAGGCGAAGGCGGCGAGCAACGCCAGGGTCAGCGCCACATCGAGCACCGCGTTGGCCTCCGTGGCCACGCCCAGCAGCAGCAGCGCCGCGATGCCGCCGGTGCCGAACAATTGCGTCGCCATCATCCGATCCGCGTCCTCCGGCCCGCGCAGGATACGGACTAGCCCCAAGGCCACCGTCGCCAACACGAAGACGGCGGCGGCGAGCAGAAAGTCAGGTATCGTCATGCGTTCCACCCAGCGCGCGGATCAACAGTCCCTCGTCGATGGCGAGTTGCGCCGCCACCGGCTGTTCGACATCAAGGCAATGATAGAGGAGCGCGCCGCGGTCGTCGACGCCGGCCGGCAGCGTGCCCGGCAGCACGCTCGTCAGCGCGCCGAATGTATTGCAGGCCGGGCCGGGGGGGAGGCGTACCGGATAGACGACGAACCCCGGTCGCAACGGCAGTCGCACGGACAGCGCCCGCCGGGCGACGTCCACGCCTCCCATGATGGACTCCTGCCCAAAGCGCAGCGCGAGCCTGGCCAGGGCAGCGTACCGCAGTCGTCCACCGCTGGGTGGCAACAGCCGCAGGCTGGTCCAGGTCGCGGCGGCGGCGGCGAACAACCCAGCCGCAAGATCGGCCGGATCGGGGCCAACGAGCAGCAGCCAGAAGCCGAGGAAACCCGCCCCTCGGGCCATCGCGGCGCGCACGGAAACGTTTCTCATCGGTTTCCCTCCAGCGACGAGGGGGTTATTTTGTCACTAATCATGGTGAATCCGCATCCGGAGCCGCCGCCTCGGCGATTTCCGGGCCGAGCAGGATGGCCAAGGGACGGGTATGGGGGTTCGCGTCCAGGGCGATGACGAGGGCGGCGGTCAGGGGTACCGCGAGGAACATGCCCACGGTGCCGAACAGCCAGCCCCAGAACAAGAGCGAGATAAAGATCGCCAGGGTGGAGACTCCGAGCCCCTTCCCCATGATCCGGGGTTCAAGCACGTTCCCGATCGCGGTATTGATCACCAGATAGCCGATGGCCACGAGCAGCGCCGTCCATGGATCGATCTGTATCAACGCGAGAAAGACCGGGGGGATCATCATCACGATGTTGCCGACCACGGGCACGAAATTCAGGAAAAACGCCAGCACCGCCCAGAGGATAGCGAAATCGATGCCGAAAAACCGCAGCAAAAGCCAAACGCAAGCCGCGGTGCCGAGGCTGGTCAGGGTCTTGATTCGCATGTAGCGGTTAACGGTGTCCAGCAGCCGCTTCAGGCGCGCGTCGCCCTCTTCGGTCAAGTGAAAGGCCGCCCGCAGCTTGGCGGGGATCGTGGGCGCCTCAAGCAGGATAAAGATCGTGGCGAGCAGGACCAGGAAACCCATCGCGAAGATGCCGCTGGCGTTGGACAGGAACAGCCTGACGCCGTGAGCCAGCATATCCGGATTCAGCAGGTCCGGTATCGCCTCGCTGGAACCACTGGCGCCCACGCCCTCCAACCAGCCGCCGAATTGTTGGCTGAACGCCATGAATCGCTCTTGATAGGTCGGCAAGCGGTCCCTGAATCCTTCCACGGCCCCGGTGGTCACCAGCGCGAGCAGGCTGCCGACATCGAGCAGGATGAAGGCGATTGCCGCCAAGGCGCCCCACTTCGGAATCCCGCGACTGCGCATCCAACGCAGCATCGGGGTCGTAACGATGGCGATGAACACCGCGAGCAGGATGGGTACCAGGATCGACGCGGCGGACTGAAGGACGGTCACCACCAGGGCGAAGGCCCCGGCGACGAGCAGGCCGCGGGCCGGGGCGCTGAATGCGCGGTTGGATGTCATGGGTTGCTCTCTGCTTCATGGTTCTTGGGTCGGGAGGGAGTGACTCATTGGGGTGCGGCGAATACGGCTGCGGCGACAGGTAACGGTTGTCCTTTGCGCGAACCAAACCGGTGGGAGTAGACCCATGTGAATTCCGCGCCGAACAGGAATATCTGAGCGGAGTAGTAAACCCACAGCAGCACCACGACGAGGGATGCGGCGGCCCCGAAGGCGGACGAGATACCGGTCCTTCCGATGTAGGCGCCGATCAGAAATTTGCCGGCGAGGAACAGCAGCGAGGTCACTGTCGCACCGATCCAGACATCGCTCCAATCGATCCGCACTCGAGGCATCGTCTTGTAGATCATCGCGAACACCACGGTCGACAGCACGACGCCGAGAGTGAGTTCGATCGTGTTCACGAGGGTTGCCCATTCGCCGAACAGCGGATTCCAATACCGGTTCAACACGGCCAGGCCGGCGCTGAACGCCAGCGATACCATGAACAGGAAGCCGATTCCGAGAATCATCCCGAAGGACAGCAACCGGGCGCGCAGCAGTCTCCACAAGCCGGAGTGTCCAGCCCTTGCCGGCGCCCGCCAGATACGATCAAGAGCGTCCTGCAATTCGCCGAAGACGGACGTCGCGCCAATGAAGAGAAAGACGAGGCCGAAGACGGAAGCCGGCACGCTGGTGGCCGGTTTGCCCGCGCTCTCGATGAGGCTCTGTACCGCCAGCGCCCCCGGGGCGCCGAGCACGCTGTCCAGTTGATTGAAGATTTCCCCGCGAGCGGCGTCTTCGCCAAAAACCAGCCCGGCGATCGAAATCACGATCAGCAACAGGGGGGCGATCGAGAACATCGTGTAAAAGGCCAATGCCGCGCCCATGCTTTGGGCGTAATCATGCACCCAATTGACGGCGGCGGCCTTGAACAAATCCGGGATAGCCTGGTAACTCATGTTCGCATTCCGCGGTGCTCCATGAACTCTTGCATTTGATTCCGCTCACCCGCAAACGCCGCGCGCACCCCTGGGTGGCGGCACCGCTACTTGTCAAAATCTTACCGCGGCCGGCTTGGCGGTGGGCTATCAACATACCCGATCTCTGCATTGTAATGAATGATGTCCTATGATGATGACGAAGAATCATAACCTCTGGAGGGACGATGGAACCGTCATTGGATCGGAGATTTTCACGACCGACCCTCGCGATTAAAGGCGCCGGCGGCGAGCCGACGCCCGCATTATCGTATTTTTTCGTTGAAGCGACAGAGTGATACGGCGAGGAGGAATCATGTACACGCAACTTGATATCGACGAGATATCCGGATCTTCCCCTGTTTCAACCGGCCATTTACCGCCGGACGAGGAGGTGGCGACCCTGATGACCGAGGCTTACGAGCGCTACCAGTCCCTGGATGAAGGGAAGGTCGCGGACTATATACCCGCCCTGGCGCGCGCGCCTCGCGAACTGTTCGGCGTTTGCGTGGTAGGGATCGAAGGTGGCACCTTTGCGGTGGGGGATACGGCACATGAGTTCTCGATCCAGAGCATATCGAAGCCGTTCGTGTTCGCGCTCGTTTGCCAAGCCGTGGGCAGCGAGGAAGCCCGCAGGAAAATCGGAGTGAACGCCACGGGGCTGCCGTTCAATTCGGTGATGGCGATCGAGCTGAACGATGACCGCACCATGAACCCGATGGTGAACGCCGGGGCCATCGCCACCACCAGCCTGGCGCCGGGCGAGACGGCCGAAGCCAAGTGGCGATTCATTCAGGAGGGATTGTCCCGTTTCGCCGGTCGCACGCTTTCCATCGACATGGAGGTATACGAGTCGGAGGCCGCGACGAACCTGCGGAACCGTGGCATCGCCAAGCTGCTGGAAGGCTATGACCGCCTGTATTTTGATGCCCTCGAAGCGACTGATGTCTACACGAAGCAGTGTTCCCTGAACGTGACGGTCAAGGACCTGGCGGTGATGGGCGCCACTCTGGCTGACGGCGGGGTGAATCCGCTCACCAAGGAGCGCGTGGTTGACGCCGCCATCGCCCAGCGGGTGCTGGCCGTGCTGGCCACCGCCGGGTTGTACGAGCGCTCCGGCGACTGGCTATACGAGATCGGGCTGCCCGGCAAGAGCGGGGTGAGCGGCGGGATTGTCACCGTGTCGCCGGGGAAGGGCGGTCTCGGCACGTTCTCCCCGTTGCTCGACGGCGCGGGTAACAGCATTAAAGGTCAGCGCGTCACCAAGTTCCTGTCGGAACGACTGGGGCTTAATCTCTTTGCCTCGAAGCCGGCGGTTTGAGCCGGTCAAGCATTCAATGACTGACATTCAGTCCATCATTCAGTCCATGAGGAAAACGACATGACTGCAACAACCGGCGCAATAACCAGCGCTGAGACGGAAATCCGGGAATCCTGGTTGCCGATGATCGCGATAGCGCTCGGCCAGGCGCTGATGTCCTTCAACGTCGCCTCGCTGCCGGTTGCGCTGAGCGGCATGGTCAACAGCTTCAACGTGCCGCCGACCACGGTCGCCACCGGGATCGTGATGTACTCGCTCGCCGTGGCGGCTTTCGTCATGCTCGGCGCGAAGCTGACTCAACGGTTTGGCGCGGTATACGTCTTCCGCGCCGTGGTGGCGCTGTTCGGCGGGGCGCAGGTGTTGATGACCTTCAGTCCGACCGCCACCCATATGCTGGCCGCCCAGCTCCTGGCCGGTATCGCGGGCGCCGCGCTGGTCCCCTCGCTGGTCGCGCTGATCGCGAATCAGTACCACGGCCAGCAGCAGGCCACCGCGCTCGGCGCCCTCGGTTCGGCGCGGGCGGGCGCTGGGGTGCTGGCCTTTCTGATCGGCGGCATGCTGGGCACCTTTATCGGCTGGCGGCCCTCGTTCGGGATCCTGATTGTGCTTTCCGCAGTGGTCCTCCTCCTGAGTTTCAAGCTCAAGCCGACGCGGGGTCGGCCCGAGGTGCAGATCGACCTGTTTGGCGTGTTGCTGACCGCGGCGGGGATCACGCTCATCAGCTTCGGCTTTAACAACCTGAACCGGTGGGGGCTCGGTTTTGCGCGGCCCGCCGCGCCGTTCGACCTGTTCGGGATGTCGCCCGCGCCGTTCATGATCGTCATCGGCATCGTGCTGCTCCAGGGCTTTGTGTTCTGGACGCGCCGCCGCACCGCGGACGGGAAGACGCCGCTGCTGGCGCTGGAGGTGGTCAAATCCGCGTCCGAGCGGGCCGCGGTCTACTCGATGTTCGTCGTGGTCGCGCTGGAGGGCGCGCTCAACTTCTCCGTGCCGCTGTACATCCAGATCATCCAGGGCCGTACCCCGATCGAAACGGCGATCGCCATGCTGCCGTTCAACCTCACCGTGTTCTTCACGGCGATGCTGATCATCAAGCTCTATAACAAGCTGACGCCGCAGGAAATTGGACGCTGGGGCTTCGCCCTCTGCACGATTGCGCTCCTGTGGCTCGCCTGGGTGGTGCGCAACGATTGGAGCGCGCCGGTCGTCATGATCGGACTGATCGTGTTCGGTATCGGCCAGGGGTCGCTCGTGACGTTATTGTTCAACGTGCTGGTCACTGCCTCGCCCAAGGAGCTGGCGAGCGACGTCGGCTCGCTGCGCGGGACCACCAACAACCTCGCCGCCGCCGTCGGCACCGCGGTCTCGGGCGCGCTGCTCGTCGGCCTGTTAAGCGCCTTCATCATCGGGTCGCTGGGCCAGCACCCGGAACTGAAAGCAGAACTCCAGTCCCAGATCGACCTGGACAACAACATCACCTTCGTGAGCAACGACCGACTGCTGACGGCCCTGGAGCGCACCAGCATTTCGCCGGAGCAGGTCCAGGAAGCGGTGCGCATCAACGAGGAGGCACGGCTGCGGGCGCTCAAGATTGGCCTGCTGATCATGGCCGCGCTCTCGCTACTGGCGATCTTCCCGGCCAGTCGGCTGCCCACCTACAAGCCGGGCGAGATCCCGACGAGTCCGCCGCCGAAGCCCAGGCTCTCGCTGGCAGGGCTGGACGAGCGCCTGACCAATCTGGAACTCCAGATCGGCGGCAAACCGGGCGAGATCCCGGCGAATTCGCTGCCGAAGCGGGAGGGCGACGCGCTGGAGGAAGAAATATGACATCCACGAACAAGCCACGTCTTCTCATCCTGTCGCTTGGCGGGACCATCACCATGGTGCCGAGCGACTCGGGGGGGATCACGCCCAAGCTGGGCGCCGCCGAGCTGGTGGCGTCGGTGCCGGCGCTCGCCGAAGTCGGCGACATCGACGCGCGGTCGCTGTTTCGCCTGCCCAGCCCATCGCTCACTCCGGCCAACCTGGTCGAAGTCGCGCGCGTGATCGAGGAAGGCTTCGCAGCCGGCTTCGACGGCGCGGTGGTGATCCAGGGCACCGACACCATCGAGGAGTCAGCTTTCCTCCTCGACCTCCTGGTCGATTCCGACAAGCCGGTGGTGGTGACGGGCGCGATGCGCGGCGCCGACGCGCCGGGGGCGGACGGGCCTGCCAATCTCCTGTCGGCGGCCATCGTCGCCGCCTCTCCGGAGTCGCGCGGTCTTGGGACGCTCGCGGTCCTCAACTACGACATTCACGCGGCGCGTTTCGTCCAGAAGTCGCACACCGCGCTGCCCTCGGCGTTTCTCTCGCCGCTGGTGGGGTCGATCGGCACCCTGATCGAACGGCAGCCGCGCTTCTATGCGCGAGTGAAGCGAAACCCTAGTCTATCGGCGGCGGAGGGTCCGCCCGCGCCGGTGGCGCTGGTGAAGGTCGCGATGGGCGACGACGGGCGTCTGCTCGGCGCGCTGCCCGGCTTGGGCTACGCGGGCGTGGTGATCGAGGGGATGGGCGCTGGCCATGTGCTCGCGGACGTCGCTCCGATCGTCGGCGACCTGGCCGCGAAGATTCCGGTGGTGCTCGCGAGCCGTGCGATGACGGGTCCGGTGTTCACCCATACCTATGGGTATCCCGGCGCCGAGATCGATCTGATCAAGCGCGGTGTCGCGCCTGCAGGTTACCTCTCCGGCCTGAAGGCGCGGCTGCTGCTCGGGCTCGTCATGCGCGGCGGCAAGGGTGGTAAAGTCGCCGAGGCGTTTGCGCCCTATCAGTAGGAGTCCAGATCAACATGCCGGCGGCATCCTTCGACCGTGACCAAGACACCACAGCGGAAGAGGGATGCCTTTTTCAAAACGGAAGTTAACGAGGAGGATGTGAAATGAGTGACCTTATTTGTTTGGCGTTCAAGGAATTGGATACCGCTGATCATTTTCTGAACGAACTCAGAGCGTTGCAGAAAGAGTACGTTCTCGAACTTGAAGACGCTTGTGTAGTGGTCCGTGACAGCGACGGTAAAATCCATCTCAAACAGAGCGTCAATCTGGTTGCGATTGGGGCTAGTCAAGGAGCTTCGCGAGGGATGCTGGTGGGAACGCTCATCGGCCTGTTGTTCATGAATCCGCTGGCCGGCATGCTGGCGGGCGGGCTGGTCGGCGCCGGGTCCGGCGCATTGCAGGGGAAGCTTGCCGATTACGGGATCGACGACAACTTCATCAAATCGCTGAGCGGCACGATCGAGCCCAATAGTTCGGCGATCTTTCTTCTGGTCCGCAAGGCCGTCGAGGACAAGGTGATGCCACGGTTGTCCCATTACCAGGCGACGATCCTCAAGACCTCCCTTTCCGACGAGCAGGAAGAGCGACTGAAGGCCGCTCTTTCGCAGGCCGCCTGATCCTTTTAAGCAATGTAGCCGTTCGCTCCCCTCGCCCGCTTGCGGGAGAGGGGGTTGGGGGTGAGGGCAAGCAGTTTCGAGGCGTTCGCGCCTTATCAATAGCGGACCGGGAAAGCGGGACTGCGGACGGGCAATGGGCGGGTAAGGGAGAAAATTGATGGCAATGCGAACCTGGTTGATCGTTGTGTTCACGCTGTTGTGCATCGCGGCGGCGTTGCTGCTGCCCGCCGTGCCGCAATCCCTTGAATACCATCATTTCGCCGATCGGCGCGATCTATTGGGAATCGCCAACTTTCTCGATGTGGTATCCAATCTTGGGTTCTTGATCGTCGGCATCGCGGGACTGGTCATCGTCTTTGGGGCGCGCGCGCGATTCGAGTTCGGGAGCGAGCGGTGGCCCTACGCCGTCTTTTTCCTCGGCGCGCTGCTGACAGCCTTGGGATCGGGCTATTACCACCTGGCGCCGGACAACGAAAGTCTGTTCTGGGACCGGTTGCCGATGACCGTCGCGTTCATGGGGCTGGTTTCGAGTCAGATCGTCGATCGAATCAATATCCGGGCGGGACTGGCGTTGCTGGTTCCGATGTTGCTGATCGGGGCGGCTTCCGTTATCTACTGGCGGGCCACCGAGCGGGCGGGTGCGGGTAATGTCATTCCCTATGGGATTTTGCAAGGCTATTCGGTGATCATCGTATTCCTGCTGGCCCGGCTCAGTCCGTCGCGCTATACCCGGGGCAACGATCTCTATTGGGTATTCGGGTGGTATGTTCTGAGCAAGATCCTGGAAACGTTCGATGCTCAGGTGCTGGATTATTTAGGCGGTGTGGTCAGCGGCCATACGCTGAAGCATGTTGCGGCAGCCCTCGCCGGCTGGACTGTTTGTTACATGTTGATGCATCGGACCCTAAGGAACCCGAAGCCTTGCAAGAATCCTCTGGCGACGCATTCGGCGCCACCACGGAACGGGTTGCCAAGGGTGTTTCTCCCCCGAGCTGAGCGGACCGCTGGCCTGGAACAACTCGCTCGCGGCGCTCCCGGGCTCGAACGCCATGGCGCGGTCCGAGCCAGGGAAACAGTTTGATCGGCATGTCGGCTGGCAATGTGATTCAAGGGGTTCATCCAATGACAGACGTTACCTATGGCGTTCATTCCGAAGTCGGCCTCCTGCGCAAGGTGATGGTCTGTGCGCCGGGTCTGGCTCATACCCGCCTGACGCCGACCAACTGCGACGATCTGCTCTTCGACGATGTGTTGTGGGTGCAGAACGCCAAGCGCGACCATTTCGACTTCATGACCAAGATGCGCGATCGCGGTATCGAGGTCGTTGAAATGCACAATCTGCTGGCTGAAACCGTCGCCATCCCCGAGGCCAGGAATTGGCTGCTCGACCGCAAGGTTACGCCCAACAACGTCGGTCTGGGGCTGATCGCCGAGACCCGCGCCTTTCTCGAAAGCCTGGAGCCGCGCAAACTGGCCGAGTTCCTGATCGGCGGAGTCTCGGTGGTCGACGTGCCGGACGAGTTTTCCACCTCGGAGTATCTGGATCTGGCTCGCGAAGCGCACGGTGTCACCGAATATCTGCTGCCGCCGCTGCCCAACACCTTGTATACCCGTGACACCACCTGCTGGATTTACGGCGGCGTGACGCTGAATCCGCTGTACTGGCCGGCGCGCAAGGAAGAAACCTTCCTGACTACGGCGATTTACAAGTTCCATCCGAGCTTCGTCAATGCTCAGTTCGAGTTCTGGTGGGGCGATCCCGACACGAACTTTGGCCTGGCGACGGTGGAAGGCGGCGATGTTATGCCCATCGGCAATGGCGCGGTGCTGATCGGCATGAGCGAGCGGACCTCGCGCCAGGGCATCGGCCAGTTTGCCGCCGCCCTGTTCAAGAAGGGCGCCGCCGAGCGGGTCATCATTGCGGCCATGCCCAAACTGCGGGCGGCCATGCACCTTGATACGGTGTTCACCTTCGCCGACCGGGATCTGGTCACGCTGTATCCCGAGATCATGAATCAGGTTCATGCGATTTCGCTGCGGCCCAGCGACAAACCGGTGGGCATCGAGGCCACGCTAGAGAAAAAACCGTTTGTCGACGTGGTCGCCGAAGCGTTGAACCTGAAGAAACTGCGCGTCGTCGAAACCGGCGGCGACCACTATGCCTCCGAGCGCCAGCAATGGGATAGCGGCAACAATCTGGTGGCGGCTTCTCCCGGCGTGGTGTTCGCCTACGACCGCAACACCTGGACCAATGCCCATCTCCGCAAGGAAGGCATCGAGGTCATCACCATCGTCGGCGCCGAACTGGGCCGGGGCCGGGGCGGCGGGCACTGCATGACCTGCCCGATCGTCCGCGATCCCATCGACTTCTAAAGCCTCGCGGTCGACGGCGCCGGCGGCGAGCCGGCGCCTCATCGATCCAACCCGATCCGACCGATCACCCCAAACGGTGGCGCCCGCCCCGCGCCTCGACTACAGTCCTGCATGGCAGAGTCTCCGAACATCGTCTCCAACCCAGGGTTAGCTTCCACTACCCAGAATAGGAAATTTCGGAGATTCCGCCTTCCATCCATCCATCCTACTCGAGGACCGACCCTCATGACGGATACCGACCTGACCACGACCTCGCCCGCAACGGCCCCGCTGCATGACCTCCGGGAGACCATCGAGGAGCGACGCGCGACCGGCCAGGCCGCCCGAAAGCAGGCTTCTCGGAGCGCGCAGGCGCATTGGGACGAGACAGCGCGCGGGCACGACGCCCTCGACACGATCCTGGCTCAGAACGCAATCCGGGTCCCCGAGCTGCTCCCCATCCGACATGGACGCATGGTGGCCTCGCCGTGGAACTACTACCGCGGAGCGGCCGCGGTGATGGCCGCCGATCTCGCGTCCCGGCCCCACAGCGGGCTGCGGGTTCAGCTCTGCGGCGACGCCCACGTCCTCAACTTTGGTCTGTGGGCCACGCCAGAGCGGAACCTTCTGTTCGACCTGCGCGACTTCGACGAGACGCTGCCCGGGCCCTTCGAGTGGGACGTGCAGCGACTCGCCGCCAGCCTGGTGGTGGCGGCGCGGGAGGATGGCCTCAAGGCGGCCACGGCCGATGAGGCAGTGGTCACGGCGGTGGAAGCCTACCGGAACCAAATGGCCCGCTACGCGACGATGACGGAGCTCGAGCTCTGGTACGACGGGACTTACGTCGACAGTCTGATCAAGTACTTCGCGCCGGCCGACCGTGGGCAGTTGTTGGTCCACATCGAGAAGGGGTCCAAGCGCCGCACCCACCACGGCGCGTTCGCCAAGCTCGCCACGATGGTCGACGGTCGGCCCCGAATCGACGAGGCCCCACCCATCCGCGTCACCATCGACGACGACGAGCAGGACGCGCTGACCGACCAGTTCCTGGCCGGCTACCGGATGACCCTGCAGGAGGATCGGCGCCACCTGTTCGATCGCTTCACGCCCGTTGACCTGGTCCGCCAGGTCGTGGGGGTGGGCAGCGTGGGCATGCGGGTCTACCTGGCCCTCCTTGAGGGCCGCAGCGGCAACGACCCCCTGTTCCTGCAGATCAAGCAGGCCGGTCCGTCGGTGTACGAATCCCACCTCGGCCCCAGCCAACACGATAACCACGGTGCCCGGGTGATCGCCGGAAAGCGGGCGTTGCAGAGCGCAACCGACATCTTCGTCGGCTGGGGCTCGTTCCAGGGCAGGGACTACTACGTGCGGCAGTTCCGCGACATGAAGATCATCCTCGACATTGAGTTGCTCGCCCCCATCCTGGTTGAGTTCGCCGCCG
Source organism: Candidatus Contendibacter sp. (assembly GCA_049290615.1). GTDB lineage: Bacteria > Pseudomonadota > Gammaproteobacteria > Competibacterales > Competibacteraceae > Contendibacter. The sequence goes on along the minus strand of JBATNZ010000085.1, from coordinate 21,244 downwards.
CCTGCGGCGAGACGCTGGCCCGGGCCCACGCCCGCACGGGAGACGCCCTGGCGATCAGCGCGTACCTCGGCAAGAGCTCACGGTTCGCCACCGCCCTCCGCGACTTTGCCCGCCTCTACGCCGACCAGAACGAGCGCGACCACGCGCAGCTTGAGCGCGCTATCGCCGCTGGCACGGTCGAAAGCGCACCCGGCTGGTAGCAGCCTGTCGGGCGGTAAACTGGATCAACGATTCGCTCACAGGTCAAGCGGCGTCACCCGGGTGCCATTCAGGCTCAGGTTCGCCCTTAGACCCGAGTTCGTCAGCACGAAGCCCACGATCGGCTGCTGCCCGGTCTGGGTCGTGACCCGGGCGTTGGCGCCCACCGTCAGCAACGATAGGGAACCATCGACGCCGGCGGTCCATCCCCGGCTCGCCTCGAAGCGGTCCAGCGCGTCCTGTGTCATGAACAGGATGAACACCGCCTGCGACTGCGTACCCGCCTGAAGTCCGACCGAGGCCTCGGTCATGCGGAAGTAGCCGGTGGACTTGCCGCCCCGCCTTAATGCGCCTTGACCTTGCGCTCCGCCGACGATGAAGCCGGCGGAAATCACCGACGGAAATACCAGCACGCCCCGTGCCGATGCGACGATTTCCTTCGATCCGGGCGCTTCCCGATACAGACGCGACAGGGCGCTGTCGATCTCGGAATCGATGGCCACGCGCTGTAGCGCGGGATCGCCGGGATTTCCGCTAGTGGTGGTGCAGCCCGTCGTGAAGAGCGCAAGAGCCGCCAGCAAGAGACCTGCGGTAATGAAGTTTCGTTTGTTCATTTTTTTACCCCTTTCAATGGTTCGAAGAGTGCAGCCGCGAGCTGCGGGTGGTTGGAAAAGCAGACGAAAACGATGCTGCCTGGAAAGCCGACGCCAGTCAAAACGTGCGGCGACCGCTTCCGCAGTAAATTTTTTCTGACGCCAACTCTTTGAATAACCGTCATTCCTAGCTTAACCCGAAATCCAGTCCGGATTCCACTACGCGGCATCCGGGCGAAGAGACTAGCCCAGCATCGAGGCCAGGACCCAGACATAGAGGGCTCCGACCGACAACTGCACCGCCGCGATCGGTAGCCCGATGCGCAGGAATTGCACGAAGCTCACGTGTCGGCCCCGCGACGCACAGATGCCGGCGGCCACGACATTGGCCGAGGCGCCGATCAGCGTGGCGTTGCCGCCGAGGGTGCCGCCGAACATCATCGCCACGAATACCGGCAGGGTGACGTTGGGCCAATTGACGAAACCGGGGGCGAGCGCGATCTCCGGAACCGCCTGGGCCGCCACCAGGTAGCCGGTGATCATCACCAGCGCGGCGGCGACCACCGGGATGTTCGCCAGCAGGCTCGACAGGATTCCGATGCCGGCCAGCGACAGGAAGGCCACCGAGAGCAAATCGGCTCCGAACCATTGGTAGATCTGGATCGACAGGCCTTGCAGCAACTCGGTCTTGATGAAGGCCCGGACCAGGGTGAAGATGGCGCCGAGAAACACGAGCGTCTTCCAATCCACGTCGCGGATCACCGAGCCGACCGGCTCGATGCGCGCGCCATAGACCAAGAGCAGCGCCAGCGCCGCGACGATGATCGCGACCTGGGGCGGGACGATGCGGGTCGGCAGGTACTCCCCGACCAGGAACAGGACCACCATGATCAAGAGCACCAGCAGCGCCAGCACCAGGAAGGCGGGTCGCTCGATGGCGATCGGCGGACGCTCGGCCGGCAGGGTCACCCGCGCCACCCAGATCTTCGGCAGCAGGAGCGGCAGCAGCGGCACGACCGCCAGCACGGCCAGCAGACCGCCCAAGCTCACCATCCGCAGATAATCGATGAAGGACAGCCCGATCGCGCTGCCGACCAGAAAGGTCGCGGGATCGCCCACCAGGGTCAGCATGCCGGCCGCGTTACTGACGATGGCGGTGATGATCAGCGGTCCGACGAAATCCACCTCGAACGCCAGGCAGACGCCGACGATGACCGGGGCCACCAGGATGACGGCGGTCGCGTTCGGCAGCACGGCGCACACGGGCGCGACCAGCGCGACGATCAGCAGCAGAAAGCGCCTGCCGCTGCCGCCGGTGGCGCGGAGGAACGCATCCCCGATCCAGTCGAAGATGCCAGTCTTGCCGATCACCCGCGCCACCACCATGCCACCGAAGAGCAGGGAAAGCGGACCGCCGGCGGTGTGGACGATCGGCATCAGATCGCTGCCGTCGAGGATGCCGAACACGATCAGGACGCTGACCCCGAGCAGGGCGGCCACCGTCATGTCGATCAAGTCGAACGCGATCAGGAGGATCACGGCGGCGAAGACGCCGATGGTGAGATAAATCTGGAAGTCGGTCATCCGGACGTCACTCAGTCGATCGGTGGAGCATAGTGGAGTCCGCCTTGGGTCCAGAGCCGGTTGAGACCGCGCTCGATCTTGAGCGGGCTGTCGCGCCCGACGTTGCGCTCGTACATCTCGCCGTAGTTGCCGACGGCCCGCAGGGCCCGGATCGCCCAGCCGGTCTCGATCCCCATCGAGCGGGCGATGATGTTCGCCTCCTCGGCGGTTCGCCGCACCATGGGGTTCCGGTTCTCCGCGATGACCGCATCCAGGTTGCCGCGCGTGACGTCGTGCTCCTCCGCGATGACCAGGGTGTTCAGGACCCAGCGGATCACCGTGGCCCACTCCGGATCGCCACCCCAGACGGCGGGGCTGAACGGTTCCCTGGAGATGCGTTCGGGCAGGATCACGAAGGCCCGCGGATCGCTCGCCCGCAAACGCATGGCGGCCAGCAGGCTCGCGTCCGAGGTGTAGGCGCGACAGCGACCGGCGAACAAGGCTTTCGCGGCCTCGGGAGCCGAGTCGATCAGCAGCGGCTTCACCGACCAGCCTTTCGCCTCGAAATAGGTCTCCAGGTTGCGCTGGTGCGTCGTTCCCCTTTCCACGCAGATGGTCGCGCCATTGAGGTCGGCGAGGCTCGCACTCTTGGCCGGGACCATGAAGCCCTGAGCGTCGTAGAAGAGGATGCCGGGAAACTGCACCTTCAACACCGCCTCGCGGGTGAGGGTCCAGGTGGTGTTGTTCAGCAACAGGTCGATCCGGCGCGTCTGCAGCGCGGGGAAGCGGGTCGAGGTGAGCAGCGGCACGAACTCAACCTTGTCCGCATCGCCCAGGACCGCCGCCGCCACCGCGCGGCAGAAGTCCACGTCGAACCCGCGCCAGCGTCCGTCGGCGTCCTGCTCGGAGAAGCCTGGGATACCCTCGCTGACCCCGCAGCGCAGTTGCCCGCGGGCCTTAACCCCATTTAATACCTCGCCGGCCTCGACCCGCGGCAAGACCGCGAACGCCAAGACCAGCAGGGCGGTACAACAAACCGTCCAGTCGATTTTCATCCAGGGCCTCCGGAAGGGGTGAGTGTTGACATCGAAAGAGCGTACCCGCGCTATCCTGGATGCCATGATTCTCTGGCAGTTTCGGTTTGAAGGGCGGAGTTAGCATGGCGTCAAGTATACCGATGGGACCACCCAGGCCGGCAGCAGAACGCACGCCTAGTGCCGTTCATTGGTGGCGAGGAACTTGCCGACCAGCATGGCGATGAGTATCGTCATGTACAACTGGCCGGAAAGACCGATCAGGATCGCCACCGACCGGGTCAGGTGGGAAACGGTCGTCACGTCGCCATAGCCGACGGTCGTCAGGGTAATGAACGACAGATACAGGTAGTCGCTGTATTCCGGCGTGCTTTTGTCGGGAAGCAGGATGCCCGCGCTTTCCGCGCCATGGAAGAACCTGTGTGTGCCGTTCGCGATGCTGAACAAGGTCGCGCCGAGCACGCCCAGAAGCACGTACCCATTGACCGAGCTGAGGATGATGGTCGGCGTCACGACCCGGCTGCGCGCGATGTGGCGGATCATCAGCACCACGATGACCGCCAGCGTGACCGAGGAAGTGCCGAAATCGATCAGGGACATCCAGTCGGTCTCGATGTAATGATGGATCCACGTGGTTGCGGCCGTCAGGCTCGCCAGCGGCAGCAGGACCATCCGGGAGCGTGCGGAAAACTCAAGCGAGTAGATGCCCGAAAAAAAGATCCCGGTGAGCAGCAGGTCGCGGACCAGCGAATTGTCCTTCTGGAACAGCGGGTAAAACAGGATCAGGGCCAGCAGGCAGACGAGCAGGATGATGTTGTTGCCGGCGAGGCGTTCGGGATCCGTCATGCTGTTGGTTCCGCTTAAATGATTAGTTAGGTGGCGCTATTTCCAATGGACATCGCCGGCCTCGACCCGCGGCAGGACCGCGAGCGCCAAGACCAGCGGAGCGGCACCACAAACAGTCCAGTTGATTTTCATTTTCATCCGGGGCCTCCGGGACAGGTAAACGTTGAATGCCGCCGACTACCCGCAAACGCGGGCGCGAGCCCTCATCGTGGAAACAGCAGGGTGATCGTAAGGCGCGCGCCCGTGTCGAGTGGGTGCCCGTCACGCCATTCATCATCGAATCGGCGTGACGGGCCCCGCCGTGTGCGATCCGTGCTACCGCTTCACCGGAACCGTCGACGGCAACCGATAACCGCCGTTCAGGACCGATGGGGCGGGGCGATAGACCCGCATCATGAAGTTCCAGCCCTTCGGCGTATCCAGCCGGTTGGGTACGTCCCCACAGGCCTTCTTCGAGCCAAAGAAGGCCGTGAAGGCGCCGTCGGGGTTCAGCTTCACGTTGCTGCTGTTTAGCACCGAATTCTCGTACTCGATGAAGCCGGTCGAGTTGTAGACGGTGATCGACCAGAAGGCGCCGTTCTTCGGGACGGCGTAGGTGGCCGTGCGGCACTCGGTGTTGGGGTGGCCGCCCGGATACGAGAAATAAGTGGCCGCCGCGCCGGGCAGCAGCCCCCAGCCAACGCCGGCGGCGCAAAGCCGCTGCTCGGGGTCGGCCTGCCCGCGAGGCATCATGGCCTTCTCGAAGTTGGGAAAGCTCCGGCACGGCACTTCAAGTTCGCCGCGAAGCTTGTCGAGACTGGCCCGGTCCCAATCGCCGGGCACGAACGGCTTGGCGCTCTTGGCATTGACCGCAAGCCTGTCCTGCCAGCCGTTGATGAGCGCAATCTCCTTCGGGTCGTTCGGGTTGTAAACCTGAATGCGGACGATCGCCGCCACATGGCCCTTGCCGACCGGAAGCGGGTGGTCGCCGGGGTCGTAGATGACGCCCAGGTCATAATGATCGTTGTCGATCAGGTGCATTGAGATGTAGCGGCCATCGGGACTCGGCGGCAGGGTAACGGCGCCGCCGTTCGTGGTGTCGATGATCGCCATGGAATAGACCGTGTCGCGGTTCATCCGCACCACGGTCTGCTGGTCGAGGGGAGTGGGGGCGCGGATGTGGTGGAACCGGTTCACGCCACCGGTCAGCTTGAGGAAATCGCTGAACATCCGGTCGGTCTCGGCGCGGACGAAGTTCTCGCGTGTCACCGGCCGGGGCTCCGTCGCCACATCGGGAGGCGACGCGGCACAGCCAGCGAGAATCGACAGGGCGCACAGTGCGGGCACGAAGCCCGCGCGAACTGACAACTGGGTCGATTTCGCCATTGGCCCTCTTCCTATTGGTGATGGGAACAAAGTCGATCGGGCGGACCGGATGCGCCGTACTTTGATGCTAGAACCCGCCCTCCGGGCGCACCCGCTCTTCCCGCTATTCCGCCATAGGCGCGCCGACTTGGACCTCGAAGGCATCGTGCTTGGTCGGCTTCGGCTCGGTCAGCTTCGTCCCCGGCATGATCTCGAAGCGCGGGTTGAAATCGACCATGGTCGCCGCGAGCTTCTTCAGGATGCCCACGTCACCGGCCACCTTGGCGGTTCCGTCCGCGATCTGCGCCTCGAGCGGCTTCGCGCCCATCATCGTCTTCTCCAGATCGGAGCGGTTGATGGTGATGCTGAGATCCGGCTTGTCGGCCAGGAAACCCGGAAGATTCGTGAGGGTCGCGTTCTCCAGCTCGATCAGGAACTTCTCGCCGTTGTCGGGCGTGATCAGGTTGATGGTAAAGCGCATGCCCTCGGCCTTGCGGCTGTCCATGCGGATGCCGAGGAAGTTGAGGAACAGCTCCGTCGACATCGCCCGGACCACATCCGGACTTGAGGAACTGACGATCGCGCCCTGCGGGATGCCGTTGCGCAGCTCGTACGCCGCAGCAAGGTAGCTGTTGCGCAGCCCCGGATTCTCCTGCTGATAACCAATCTGCTCGAAGACGTCCGCCAGCAGGTCCTTGGCCGCCTGGTTCCGTGGTTCGGCCTGAACCAGCTTGTTGAGAATCTCTTGCGCATAGAAGTACGCCCCCTCGTCGTGGAGCTGCTTACCGCGGGCAAGGATCTTCTCGGCGCCGCCCATCATCTCGACGTAAAGGGGTGCCGAGTCGCCTGGCGACAGCGGGATCAGAGTCGTCGGGTTCGCGTCCCAGAAGCCGAGGAAACGCTGGATCACGCCGCGGCTGTTGTGCTGCGGGGATCCGTGATAGCCGCGGTTGAACCACTGGCCCTGGATGCCCTTCGGCAGCTCGTAGACGTTGTGGATCTCGTTGATGGTCACGCCCTGGTTGGCGAAGTGCAGCACCTGGTTGTTCATGTGGGCGTAGAGGTCGCGTTGGCCGCGTAGCACTTCTTGAACGCGGTCGTTGCCCCAGCGCGGCCAGTGGTGGGACGCGAACATGACGTCGGCGTCCTTGCCGAACAGGTAGAGCGCCTTGGCCATGTACTTCGACCAGTTCAGCGGATCGCGCACCGGCGCACCGCGCAGGGTGTAGATGTTGTGCAGGGTGGCCGTGCAGTTCTCGGCCATCCACAACGCCTTCATCCCGGGGATGTAGGTGTTCATCTCCGAGGGCGCCTCGGTGTCCGGGGTGTTCTGGAAGACCATCTTCACGCCGTCGACCTCGAACTCCTCGATGTCCTTCTCGACGATCCGGGTCGGCGCGATCAGACCGGTGGCGCCGGCCGGGATGCCCTGACCGAGGCCCTGCCCGACGTAGCCGTAGGGGCTGGCGGGAAGCAGCAGGCCGTATTGATAGAACAGCCGCCGGTTCATCGCCGTTCCGGCGTACACGTTCTCCGAGATGGTGTGCTGCATGAAGTCGCGCGGCGCGATGATCTCGACCTTGCCGGCCCTCACGTCCGCCTCGTCGACGACGCCGCGGACGCCGCCCCAGTGGTCGCCGTGCGAGTGTGAGTAGATGACCGCCGTGATTGGCAGACCCTTGCCGACGTGCTCCTGGAACAGCTTCAAGGCCGCACGCGCGGTCTCGGTGGTGGTCATGGGATCGATAGCGATCCAACCCTTCTTGCCGCGAACGAACGATATGTCGCTGAGATCGAAGCCCCGGACCTGATAGATGCCGGGGACCACCTCGTAAAGGCCGTAGTTGTTATTGAGCTTCGAGATACGGTGCAGCGACGGATGGATGCTGTCGAACTCGCGGTCCTCGTTCAGGAACTGGAACCGCTCCATATCCCAGGCGATGTTCCCCGCGTCGGCCATGATCTTCATGTCCTTCATCGGGGCGATGAGGCCCTTCCGCTGTTCCTCGAAGTCGCGCTTGTCGGCGAACGGCAGGTCCTGGCTGGACTGCTTCAGCACCTCGATCGTGTATGTGGAGGGCGGCTTGCCCTTCGGATCGAAGTGCCCCGGATGGATCGGTTTGGTCTCGGCCGGTTCCTTCGACGCCTGCGGCGCGGCCTCGGTCTTCGCCTGCGGCGCGGCCACCAGTTCCGCCGGCAGGACGTAGGGGACGCCGGCCCAGAGCCTTACCGCGGAGTCCAGCTTCACCGCTGCCGGGTCGTTCCAGACGTAGCCGAAGCGATCGTCGAACCACTGCCGGTTGGCGAACAGGATCTTGGTCACGCAGTCAGCCATCGAGACGTTGACGCCGGACTGGCGAATCCCCGCGCAGATGGTCGACAGGTTCTCACCCCGGTTCAGGGTGAAGGTGGGTTCGGGCGTAGCGTTGGCGGGCGTTTCGGCCCCCACCGCAAGACCCGCTGCCGTGGTGGCGGCGAGAAAGGTGATTATGATCGGGAAGCGAGCCGTCATCGGATTTTCTCATTAAGGTTTGGTGGTTAGGGTCAAAGCGTGCGGTTTCATCATGTTGGCGCCGCTGTCACGGCGGCGTACCCATCAGAACCGTACCGTGAAGCCGAGCAACGGGCCGTTCAAGTCGATCTCGACGTCGCGCCCGTTGATCGTCTTCTCGATGGCGAAATAGCGCCAGCCACCCTGGACCGACCAGCGCTCGTTGAACTGGTAGCCGAGGCTCCCGAATATCTGCCAGGTCAAGTCGGAGCCGACCCGGAAGCCGCCGACGTCGGCGAAGACCGTCGCGAACCACCTGTCGGTGATGTCGAAGCGCGCCCGCCCGCCGATCAGCGGATCGACCCAGGTCTCGCTCATCCCAAAGCGCTGGCCCGCGAGCAGGCCGGGTGCGAGGGATATGTCGAGGTCTATGGAGTTGACTCGGAAGCCGGCCATCAGGTCGACGGCGACCTGGCCGCCCTCGAAGACCCGATAGCCGGCATAACCGCTCAGAAGCTTCGCTTCAGTTTCGATCTCCGCTCGCGAAAAGAGCACGCCGAGCGGGGTGGGGCGGCTTTGCGAGAGGTCGGCGTAGACCAGGTCGGCGATCAGGCTCCAGCGACCGTTGCGCGCTTCGAATGCGCCCATGAAGGCAAGATCGAGATCGGAGAGTACGTCTCCGATGCTTTTGTCGACTTCAACCGTTCCCCACGCCGTTTCGACCGAACTGGTGAAGCCCGGCGTCCAGGCGTAGGGCGAGAGCGCGAAGCTCCAGCCCGAATCCTGCGCCAAGGCCGGCGTTGCGAGCGCGACCGCCAGGCATGCAACCGTTGCCTTCATTGGCCGATGGTTCCGCTATTCATCGCCGGCCGCCCCTGATGTTGCCGGCGACGCCGCCGGCGACGCCGCCGATGGCCGCGCCGGTCCAGGCGTTGCCCCCGGAAATGGCCGCAATGCCCGCCCCGCCCGCGGCGCCGATGGCCGCGCCGCTCAGGGTTCCCTGCTGTTGTGGGGTCATGTCCGTGCATCCCACCACGCCCGCCATTGCCACGATGGCTACCATCCATTCAAGTTGTTTCATCAGGATTCTCCGCTACTTGTTTTTCTGAAGTCCGGGCACGGCCATTTCGAACCAGAGGGTCTCGATAACCGGTCGCTGCAACTGGTCGGGATTTCCGGCGTACCAGCGGTTGAGACCTTCCCGCAGGCTGTCGAGGGTCTGGCCCCGCAACCCCTTGGCGAGACGCGGGACGAAGTTCTGAGCATCGGTCGGCGGATTCTTCGCGTAGTAGGCGGTTTCGACCTGAATTAAATTGGCGATGCCGATCAGATAGGCCTTCTGCACTTCTGCCGAAGACGCGGTCCATTGTTCGCCGGTGACCACGGGGATGTCGGCCGCGCCAGCGTTGCCCCACGTCACCGCCAACGTCATGCACGCCAGGAACATCGCCGTGCGTAATTGCCGTTTTGTTGTCATCACGTTCTCCATAAAAATTGCATTTTCAAACAGTTTGAACTCCGGTAAGGCGGAGCGATTCTATCGGACGCCGCGCGTCGTCTTCAAACCCATCGTTCGTCGGCCGTGAATTCGACGATCAGCCACTGATATGATCGCTGGTCGCTGATGGCTGTACTGATTTCCCGGCGGATGGCGTCCAGCGTGGCAATGCTGCCGACCTGAAAGTCGGCCGGCGTAACGATATAGATCTCGATGAAATAGGCGCGCCCGACCTTGGCGACATAGCTCGTGTACTTGCGGAAACCGTGGCGCTCGACCACCGCGTCCATCACCGTGCGCACCACCTGGTCCAGCTTGGGCGGCGTAATCAGCAAAATCTCATTCAGCGCCTGGCGAACCGTCTTGATCGGAACCGTGATCAGGTATGAAGTCAACAGCGCCAGCACGGCCGGGTCGACATAGGGCGCGAAAGGAGCGAAGCGCGTTCCCTCGATCGCCTTGGCCAGCGCAAAGGCCACCAGCAAGGCCGAAGCGATCAGGGCCGACATCAACCAACTCTGGGCGTCGAGACGCAGAAGATTCGACTGGACCCGCCGGTTCTCCCGGCGTTCGTAGAAGTACATGCCGAAGGTGACGACGCACGCGGCGGCGGCGTAGCCCAGCGCCCAGTCCAGTTCCAGTTCGCGTCCGCCCGCCAGAAAACTGCCGACCGCGTTGATGAACGCATACAGGCACAGGAACATCAGCACACTGCCATTGAACGCCAGCACTATCGGTTCGATATGCCAGTAGCCATACTGAAAGCGGCGGTCGCCTTCCCGCTGCACCAGTCGCGCCGCAGCCAGCGCCAGCATCAGCACCAGGGTGTCGATGACCGAGAACAGGCCATCAAACACAATCGACTGCGACCCTGACAACAAGCCGAGAAGAACCCCGGAGCTGGCGAAGGCCACCGTGATCGCTATCGACCGTTTGAGAACCCTTTGTTCTTTCTCAGAAGAAGTCGTCATGGGCGCCGATATCCGTCTTACACGCTACTTCAGTGGATTCGCTGATGGCAGTGCGCCGATCTGCTCCTGGAGGTAGATGAGCGGCTGCTGGCTCACCTTGAGGAATCCCTCGCGCGGTCGGTCGAGATCGACCACGAGGGTAATGACCGCGCCAAGGACGATCACCAGCCCGACGGCGGTGAGGGGGCTGCGCCGCAGGGTGAGACCCGCGTTGTAACCCACCATCGCCAGCGTCAGCATCGAGCAGAGGAGAAGCAGGATGAGGATCGTCTCGGGAACGCGCGCGTACAGGCCCGCAATGACTCGTGTCTGGTGCAGGTCGATCATCTCGTTCAGTGAAGCGATGTAGAGGGCCAGGACGTCCGAGTCAGGCGTGGCGCGGGCCAATTCCTCGGCGATCGACCAGAGCTTATCCTGGATCTCGACCGAACGGGCGATCCTCGCGCGGACGTCTGAGAGATCGTCGGTCAAGATGCGCAGGGGCACGTACTCGCGGAGCAGACCCTTGATTTCGCTCGAAGCCGGCTTCGGCAGGTAGCCAGCCCGGAGATACGTGGTGCCCACCGCGTTGGCCTCGGCGAGCACGACCCCGCGGCGCGCGTTGAAGCGATCGGATGCCATCCCCATCGTGATCGCGAGGAGGAACGCCATCAGGGCCAGGAGCGAGCCCACGATCATGGCCGTGGGACCCTCCTTTTCGTCGGACGTTCGCTCCTGCCACCAGCGCCCGATGCGGTAACCGAACTCGGCCGTGATCAGCGCGAAGAGCACGAACGCCACAAAGAAGCCGACTATCGGCAGTGAATCGATCAACTGCTGGAAACGCATCATTCCTACCTCACACTTGGGTCATCGTCAGGCTCGCCAGATGTCGCGAGCAGTCGTCGGACTTCATATCGGAGTAGGGCATCGGATCATCCTCTGGGTATGGGTTCCAAGCCGAGCATCGCGATCCCCGGCCACGCCGTTCATCCGTGCTCCCCGGCGACGGCCGCGGCGGGTGGAACCCCCTTGAACCAGGTGACGTAGAGCGTCGGCAGGAAGATCAGCGTGAGCAGCGACGCCACCAGCAGGCCGCCCATGATGGCGTAGGCCATGGAACCCCAGAAGACGGTCGGCGCGATCGGGATCATGCCGAGCACGGTCGACAGGGCGGTCAGCATGATCGGCCGAAAGCGCGAAATGCTGGCCTCCACCACCGCGTCCCAGACCGCCTTGCCGGCGGCCCGTTCGGCCTCGATCTGGTCGATCAGGATCACCGCGTTCTTCGCGATCATGCCGACCAGCGCCAGGATGCCGAGGATGGCGACGAACCCGAGCGGCTTGCCGGACGCCAGCAGGGCGGCGACCACGCCGATCAGGCCCAGCGGCACCAGGCTCAGGACGATGGCCAGAAGTTGAAAACTCTTGAGCTGGAAGATCAGCAGGGTCAGCATGATCAGGACCATCAACGGGACCACGGCGAACACCGAGGCCTGCGACTCGGTGCTCTCCTCGACCGAGCCGCCGACCTCGATTCGGTAGCCGGCCGGCAGCTTCGCGTTCAACTCGGCGATGGCTTCGGTCAGGTCCGAGACCACCGACTCAGGCAACATCCCCGGCGCCAGCCCCGCCTTGACCGTCAGGGTTGGCAGCCGGTCGCGTCGCCACACCAGCGGGTAGGCTTGACCGTATTCGAAGGTCGCGAACTGGGCGAGCGGGATGGTCCGCCCGTCCGCCATCGACACCGGCAGGGTGCGCAGGGTCTCGATCGAGAGCGTTTGTCCCCCCGCTTCCCGAGCGACCACATTGATGAGATAGATATCGTCGCGGACCTGGGTAATGTTCCTCCCCGAGATATTGGTGCCGAGCGCCGTGGCCACCGCCTGGGAACTCAGGCCGAGCAGACGCGCCTTCTCCTGGTCGATGCGGATGCGCAACTCCCGTTCCGGTTCCATCCAGTCAAAATTGACGCGGAGCGTCCTCGGATGGCTCGCGATGATCTCTCCAAGCCGCAAGGCGATTTCGCGCAACCGGGTCGGATCCGGGCCAAGGACGCGGTACTGCACCGGCCAGCCGACCGGGGGGCCGAGTTCGAGCGGCGCGACGTTCCCGACCACTTGGGGAAACTCCTCCGCCAGCAGGTGTTCCAGTCGCGGCCGCAGGCGTTCGCGGGCCACGATGTCCTTCGACACGATCACCGCCTGAGCGAAGAAGGGATTGGCCAACTGAACATCGAGGGGCAGATAGAAGCGGATGGCGCCCTGGCCGATGTAAGTGCTCCAGCGCTCGATCCCGGAAGCCAGGTCGGGATCATCGCGCAGAAACTGCTCGAAGCGATTGACGAGCTGTTCGGTCGCATGGATCGAGGCGTTCTGCGGCAGCCGGAGATCGACCAGGAGTTCGGGCCGGTCCGAGGCGGGAAAGAACTGGCGCGGCACCTGACCCAGCGCCACCAGGGACGCGATGAAGGCCCCGACCGTCACCGCGATGGTGACCCAGCGGGCCCGCATGGCCAGCGTCAGGAATCCCCGATAAAGCTGGGTCACGCGGCTCGGTTTGTCGGCCTGATCGACCTTGGGTGGCCGTAGTAGCACCATGCCGATCAAGGGGGCGAACACCATCGCGACGAACCAGGAAGCCAGGAGCGCGATGCCGACGACGGCGAAGATCGAGAAGGTGTACTCGCCGGCCGAACTCTGGGCGAAGCCGACGGGCACGAAGCCGGCGATGGTGACCAGGGTTCCGGTCAACATGGCGAAGGCGAGATGGCGATAGGCATAGATGCCGGCGCTCACCTTGTCGTCGCCCAGCGCCAGGCGCCGGCTCATGGCGTCGATGGTGGTCATGGCATCGTCGACCATGAGGGCCAGCGCGATGATCAGGGCGCCGAGCGAGATGCGCTGGAGGTCGATGTTGGCCAGGTCCATGATGGGGAAAACCACGGCCAGCGTGAGCGGAATGGTTATGGCCACGACCGTGCCGGCCCGCACCCCCAGGGCGATGAAACTCACCACGAGCACGATGGCGATCGCCTGCCACAGGGATGTGGTGAATTCGTTGATCGCCAGATCGACCGTCAGGGGCTGATCCGCCACCAGTCGGGCCTCGATGCCGACCGGCAGGTCCGCCGCAATTTTTTTGATGGCCTGCCCGATGTTCCGGCCGAGCGCCAGGGTATCGCCGCCCTCGCGCATGGCGATCGCCAAGCCGATCGCCGGCTGGCCATTGATCCGGAACATCGGTTGGGGCGGATCGGTGAAGCCGCGACGAATCTCGGCGATGTCGCTCAGCCGCAGCATGCGGTCGCCGATCGCGAAGGTGACAGCGGCGATGTCCTGCTCGGAAGCGAAGGCGCCCGAGACCCGCAGCGCGATCGTCTCCTCGCCAGTACGCAGCACGCCGGCGGGGATGACGATGTTCTGCGCCTGCAAGGCCGCGATCAGAGCGCTCGGGGCGAAGCCCAGACCCGCCAGCCGTTCTGCGGAGAAATCGATGTAAATCACCTCGTCCTGAGCGCCGAGGATATCGATCCTGGAAACATCCTGGACCTGCAGGAGTTGCGAGCGGATGTCCTCTACTTGGTCGCGCAACTCCCGGTGGGTGAAGCCGTCGGCGGTGAAGGCGTAGATGATCCCGAAGGTGTCGCCGAACTCGTCGTTGAAGAAGGGTCCGACGATCCCCTGCGGCAGGGTGTGGCGCATGTCGGCCACCCGCTTGCGGACCTGATACCAGGCATCCGGAACCTCCTTGCCCGACGTGCTGCCCTTGAGGTTCACGAAGATGGTGGTGTCGCCGGCGCGCGTGAAGCTGCGCAGATCGTCCAGATTCGGGACTTCCTGCAGGGTGCGTTCGAGGCGCTCGGTCACCTGCCGGATCGTCTCGTCCAGGGTGGCGCCCGGCCAGATCGCTCTGACGACCATGGTGCGGAAGGTGAAGGGCGGATCCTCGGCGCGGCCCAACTGGTAGAAGGACGCGATCCCCGCGACGAGGGCGACGATCATGATGAAAATGGTGATCGAGCGGTTGCGGATGGCCCACTCGGAGAGATTGAAGCGATTCATGGTTGCGTCCCGAGCAGCCGGACCTGCTGGCCCGGGCGCAGGGTCTGGACCCCGGCGGTCACGACGATGTCGCCTGGTTGCAGCCCCTCCGTGACCGCCACCTGGGCCAAGCCATAACGCAGTACCTCGATATTGCGCAGCGACACGGTATTGCTGGCGGGGTCGAGCACCCAGACCGCCGGGCGCTGATTGGCCGTCGTCAGCGCCGAGGCCGGGATCTCGATACCGGATCCGGCGCCGAGATGGACGCTGCCGGTCACCGTCGAGCCGAGCCGCATCGCCGCCGGCGGATCGTTCAGGCCGATCCGGACCTTGAAGGTTCGCGTCACGGGATCGGCCTGCGGGGCGACTTCCCGCACCCGCCCGGTGGTGCGCACCTTCGGATCGCTGCTCAGGACAACGACGACCTCGGCATTGGCCGGCGCGGTCTCGATGATCCGCGCCGGCACGTCGAACACGGCGTCCCGACCACCTTGCCGGGCGAGCTGGATGATGGGCTGACCCGGCCCCACCACCTCGCCTGGTTCGGCACGGCGGGCGGTGACAGTGCCGCTCGAATCGGAGATGAGGTTAGCGTAACCCAGTTGGGTCTCGGCGATGTTCACCTGCGCCTGTACCGAATCCTCTTGGGCTCGAGCGGTCCGATAGGCCTGTTCGGCCTGATCGAACATGGCGCGCGTGATAAAACCCCTGTCCAGCAGCGACCGATGGCGTTCGAAGTTATTCTGAGCCTCGACCAGCCGCGCTCGCACGGCAGTGAGTTCCGCGCGGGCCGACCGCAACGCGTTGCGCGGAGTATCCGATTCCAGTCGGGCGACCACCTGGCCGGCCCTGACCCGATCGCCGACATTGACGGAGCGCTCGATCATGCGTCCACCGACCCGAAAGGACAGGTTCACCTCCTCCCGCGCCTCGACTTGCCCGGTGAGACTTACGGTTTCGCCACCCTCCCGGGTTTCGATGGTCACCACCCGAACCGGGCGAATGGGCTCGGGCTCGGGCTCTTCAACAGGCTTGCAGGCGGTGAGCATCGCGAGGAGCGCGAACGCGGACAGCCCGGCCACTCGCGCGCCGGGGGTTGCGTGGGCCGCTTCAAACGGCGCGGACGTGGCTACTTTTTCCAATGGGGGACCCTCGGCGGATTGTACGCGCGGATAATACTAGCTTAAATTTGAAGTCGTTGAGACGCGCATGCCGCAACGCTTCGAGCCCGCTTCCCGTAAACCGGAAACAGAGGGTGAATTCGCCAAAATAAATGGCCGGTTGGCCCCCGGCTTTTTCTGTTGGACTGCGTGGTGATTTATACTGCGGCGGGCCGGGCGTCCGCTGCGGGCGGGTTGGCCCGGAAGAAGAACCGCGACCCGATGATTTTTGCGGTGATCGGATCGATCCCCCCGGCGTTCGCGCTTTGGGGGCCGCCCGACCGAACTGAATCCTGATCGAACTGAATGGAGAAATGTAGTGAGCAATTTCTGGGATGTTCTGTGGCTGATTGCCTCGACCTTCTTTTTCGTGGCGTACCTCATTGTCTTATTCCAAGTGGTTGTTGACCTGTTCCGGGACGCCGAACTGGGCGGGGGATCCAAGGTTATTTGGCTGATCGGCCTCATCTTCCTGCCGGTCTTGACCGCGCTCCTCTATATCCTTGCCCGCGGCAGAGGCATGGCGGAGCGGCAGCGGGTAGCGATGCAACGGGCGAAGTCCGACACCGACGCCTACATCCGGGAGGTGGCGGGAAAATCGCCGGCCGACCACATCGCCGACGCTAAGGCGCTGCTCGATGCCGGCACGATCAACCAAGAGGAGTTTGCCAGGCTCAAGGCCAAGGCGCTCGCATAACCCTTTCGCCGCTGACTCGGCGCCTTGCCCACGATCCATTCGCGAGGCCGTTGTCAGCCGGCGTGCAGCGTTGCATCCACATTTTTCAATTCTTTAAGCTCAAGGAACTCGCATGACCACCAAGACCCCCGCCGAGGCGCAGCCGCATCGTGATATCGTCCTGGTCGACTTGGGGTTGCAAGGGGGTGGCGCGCACGGCGCGTTCACCTGGGGCGTCCTGGATCGCCTGCTCGAAGTGCCCTGGCTGCGCTTTGATGGCATTTCCGGCACCTCGGCCGGGGCCATGAATGCGGTGGTGATGGCCGACGGTTATGCGGCGGGCGGACCGGAGGGCGCCCGGGCGGCGCTCGAAAAGTTTTGGAAGCGCGTTTCGGACGGCGCGTTGCTCAGCCCCTTGCGCCGTGGCCCCCTCGAAATTCTGACCGGCCTGTGGACCCTCGATTACTCGCCTGTCTATTTAGCCCTCGACCTCACGTCGCGGGTCTTTTCGCCCTACGACCTGGGCGCCGCCAGCGCGGTGAATCCACTGCGCGCGATTCTGGAAGAGAGCATCGATTTTTCCAGGGTCGCCAGCGCCCCAATGCGCTTGTTCGTGACCGCGACCAACGTGCGCACCGGGCGCGGCCGCATCTTCCGCAACGCCGATCTCACGCCCGATGTCCTGCTGGCCTCGGCGTGCCTGCCGACCATGTTCAAGGCGGTGGAGATCGATGGCGAAGCCTATTGGGACGGCGGTTACTCCGGCAACCCGTCCATGGCGCCACTGGTGCGCGAATGCACCTCCGAAGACACGATTCTGATCCAGATCAACCCGGTCGAACGCCCCGGGACGCCCAAGACCGCGCGCGAAATCCACAATCGGCTGAACGAAATCGCATTCAACTCAAATTTGATTAAAGAGTTGCGGGCGGCGGCGTTACTGCGGCAGGTGGCTGATCCCGGCCATAGTGAGGGTGAGGTCTGGGCCAAAATGCGTATTCACCGGATCGCCAGCGAAGAAATGACCCAACTCAGTTCCTCCTCGAAAGTCCTGGCCGAGTGGGAGTTTTTTTGCCGGCTCCGCGACAAGGGCCGCCGCGCCGCCGAAGCGTTTCTGGAAGCCCATGGGGCGGATTTGGGCGTGCGGTCAACGCTCGACCTCGACGAGCTGCTGGAGGGTATTTAACTCATGGGATTGCTAGGCATTCTGCTGGGCCTCGGAGTTCTCATTTGGCTGTCTTTTCGAGGCTGGAGCATTCTGGTCCTCGCGCCGGCGGCGGCGCTGATCGCCGCGCTCGCGGCGGGAGAACCGCTGCTGGCGCACTGGACGCAAACCTTCATGATTTCGGCGAGCGGGTTTCTCGCCCAGTTCTTTCCGCTGTTCCTCCTCGGCGCCGTGTTTGGGAAGCTCATGGACGACAGCGGTTCGGTTTCGACCATCGCCCGCTTCATGACCGAACGGCTCGGGCCGCGCCGGGCCATGCTGGCGGTCGTGCTCGCCGGCGCGCTGGTCACCTATGGCGGCGTAAGCCTGTTCGTCGCCTTCTTCGTGATTGGACCGATGGCCCAAGCCCTGTTTCGGGCGGCCGATATCCCGAATCGTCTGATGCCGGCGGCCATTGCCCTCGGCACCTCAACCTTCACCATGTCCGCCTTGCCGGGCACGCCGGCGATCCAGAACGCGATCCCCATGCCGTTCTTCGGCACCACGCCCTTCGCCGCGCCCGGGCTGGGCATCATCGCGGCTGTCATCATGCTGGGCTTCGGCCTGTGGTGGCTGGCGCACGCCGAGGCCGTCGCCCGCCGCAAGGGAGAAGGCTATGGCGATGCCCTCGTTGCCCCCGATACCGCCGCTGACGACACCCTGGTGCGCGAACGGGCCACGACCGCCAGTTCGTTCGACCCGGCCGAGGTGCATCGCGGCCAGCATAGCGAGCAGGGTCCCAGCGTCCTGGTGGCCATCCTGCCGCTGATCGTGGTGATCCTCGTTAATCTGATCATGTCCATGTGGGTGTTGCCGCGTCTTGACACGAGCTTCCTGGCCGAAGCGCGGTGGGGAGACATTCCGCTTTCGGCGGTCAGCGGGGTCTGGTCGGTGATCGTGGCGCTGATCTCAGCCATCCTCATTCTGGTCGCGTTCAACTACCGGCGGCTGCCAGCGCTGCGTGATACGGTCGACGCCGGGGCTAACGCCTCAGCCCTGCCGGTGCTGAGCGTGGCCAGCCTGGTGGGGTTTGGAGCCGTCGTGGCCGCCGTGCCGGCGTTCGAGATCGTGCGTGATTGGGTGCTGTCCATCGAAGGCGGGCCACTGGTTTCGCTGGCCCTGTCCACCAACATCCTTTCCGCGTTGACCGGTTCAGCGTCGGGCGGGATGACCATTGCCCTCGATGCGCTCGGCGCGACTTACATGCAAATGGCGGCGGAGTTGGGCATTGATCCGGCGCTGCTGCACCGTGTAGCGGTAATCAGCGCCGGTACTCTGGACAGCCTGCCACACAACGGCGCCGTGGTCACCCTGCTCGCCGTCTGCGGTTCCACGCACCAAAAAAGCTATTTTGATATCGTGATGGTCGGTATCGTCGGCGCGATGATTGCACTGGTGGCCGTAATTGTCCTTGGTACCCTGTTCGGCTCGTTCTAGGTCCGTCAACACCGCCGCTGCGGCGCGCGAGCACGATCAATAAGCTCACCTGCTGGATTGCGGAATGGGGCATAGCCATCCCCCCCTTTGAAAAAGGGGGGAGGCCAAGCCTGGTTCGGTATAACCTTTTCGGGAAATCACTTTATCGTCGGTTGATCCAACTGCCCCCAGAGTTACCACCCCGGTTGGCCCAGCTCCCACCCCGGTTGGCCCAACCACCGCCACCCCGGTTGGCCCAACCGCCACTGCGGTTGGCCCAGCCACCGCCACCCCGGTTGGCCCAACCGCCACTGCGGTTGTACCAGCCACCGCCCCGGTTGTGCCAGCCGCCACTGCGGTTGTACCAGCCACCGCCGCTCCGGTTGGCCCAGCCGCCACCCCGGTTGTACCAGCCACCGCCCCGGTTGTGCCAGCCGCCGCCCCCGTTGAACCAGCTCACCGCCCGAGCTTGCTGGGAGGTCATTACCGCTCCGCCCAGCACCACGCCGCCGATCACCGCCTGCGACCACTTGCCCAAGCTGCGCAGAAACTCGCGCCGCTCCTGTGTAACCGGTTCTTCAAAGGGGTTGTTTTGTTGTTCGTCGTCTTGGTCAGTCATGTTGGTTTTTCACTCATTAGGATCTTCGGGGTCGATGCGGTAGTCCGAGCTGGTTTTTCCTTTCTACCGGCTGTTCATCATCATTCTGGGGGTGGCAAATCACTGCCGGTCAGGTTGGAAAAATGGAGAGCCTCGAAAAGCCAGCCCTTCTTTTTCTTACTTTAGCACCGCCGAAAATTTTAGCCCGGATGTTTCATAAATAAACCTGATTAGCAAGATTATTAGATTATTCAGCCTATGCTGTTTTGTGTGGTGAAAAGGAGCAGACTGACGGACTACTCACCCTGGAGGGTCGGTCATGCCGATGAATCGCATCCAATTTCAACCTGGCTTGTCGCTGCCGGCGTTTCTGGAGCAGTTCGGCACCGAGGCGCAGTGCGAA
This sequence comes from Candidatus Contendibacter sp., assembly GCA_049290615.1. Classification (GTDB taxonomy): domain Bacteria; phylum Pseudomonadota; class Gammaproteobacteria; order Competibacterales; family Competibacteraceae; genus Contendibacter. The sequence goes on along the minus strand of JBATNZ010000085.1, from coordinate 1,224 downwards.
GCGGCACTGGAACGCGCCCGCTGGCCGGACGGGTTTCGCTGTCCCCGCTGCGGCAGGCGGCTCATTACGTCTTGCGCAGTGGCCTGAAGAATCTGGCTAATCAGGAAACCAGTTTCAGCGGCGCCTATCATGCGTTCAACTTCGCCCAATACGGGACCCGCTACCTGGCCGCCTTCGCTTATCGCTTCAACCGGCGTTTTCATCTCGACACGCTTCCCACCCGCCTGCTCGTCGGCGCCGCGACCATCGGACCACGCCCTGCTCGTTGGCTTCGTCGGGCTGAAGAATCTTGCTAATCAGGAAACTGTTTGATCGTCGGCCCGACCGGGATCGGCAAAACCTGGATCGGATGCGCCCTGGCCCAGGCGGCCTGTCGCCTCGGCTTCACCGCCGCCTACCACTGCCTGCCGCGCCTCCTGGAAGACCTCGCCCTGGCCCACGGCGACGGCCGGTTCCCCAAGCTCCTGGCCGCCCTCGCCAAGACCGATCTTCTCGTCCTCGACGACTGGGGCCTGGCCCCGCTCGCCGCCGACCAGCGGCGCGACCTCCTGGAACTCCTCGACGACCGCCACGCCCGGCGCTCCACCCTGGTGACCAGCCAACTCCCCGTGGACCACTGGCATGCCTACCTGGGCGATCCCACGCTGGCCGACGCCATCCTCGACCGGCTCGTCCATAACGCCTATCGCCTGCACTTGATAAGGAGAATCCCTCCGGAAAACTCGAACTCCCTTGGCGGCCACCTCCGTCAGCGCGTGACAATTACCTTCCCTTGTCTCCCGCCTTCGTCTCGAATCTCGAGGATCTGCTGGGGCCAGCGCGGCTGTGGATCCACGGCCACACCCACGACACATTCGACTACCTCGTGGCCGACACCCAAGTCCTGTGCAACCCGCGGGGCTACGCTCCCTTCGAACTGAACCCGGCTTTCAACCCCGCCCTCGTCATCGAGGTCTGAACCGCCCGCCGGTTAAAACAACCCCTCCAGGGGATGGTCGTCGAACAGTTGGCCGGCGCGGATGTAGCGCTCCAGGCTGGCGTGGGTCTTGTGGCCGGAGATCTGCTGGATCCGCCAGGTCGGGGCGCCGTGGCGGGCGGCGGCGGTGCAAAAGCCGGCCCGCAGCGAATGGCCGGAAAAGCGTTCCGGGTCCAGCCCGGCCGCCGCCGCCCGCTGCTTGACGATCACCGCCACCGCATGGCCGGACAGGGCCTGGGGGGCCAGCC
>JBATNZ010000084.1:0-12854 GCA_049290615.1 Candidatus Contendibacter sp. | reverse complement strand
TGCTGGTGTACGCCCTGAACCGCCATCATCCCAATCCCAAGGTGGGCCACTACACCCAGCAGGCGGCCTACCGGTTCTACGGCATTACCGGATTCTTCATCGTGATCGCCACCTTCATCCCCGGCGGCGGCTGGATCTGGCATCTGATCGCTTGGCTGCTAGCAGCGTTGGTTCTAATTCCATGGTCCATTCTCGACCTGCGGCGCATCCAACAGGATGAGTGGGTGGACATCCCGCTCGACGAGCAGGGCCATCCGCTGGCGGGCGCGGCGGTATTCCAGTTCTCGTAAGCGCGATCAGAGCCAGTTGGTTCGAGCGCCATGCTCGCGCCTGGGTAAAACTTTCGGGGCTCCAAACGCACGCCACTGCACTCCCCCATATTTTTGTCAGACTCATCCTGTTCGACTACGCTTCATCCTAATTCCTCCCGCAGGAGGTGAACCCTACCGTCATCCCAAGGACTCCATGAAACGCCTCTACATCATCGGCGCCGGCCCCGGCGGGCTGGAACATCTCAGTCCCGCCGCTCGCGCGGCGCTGGAATCCTGCACCGACCTGGCCGGCCACGGTCTGTATCTGAACCTGCTCGGCCCGCTGACCGAAGGCAAGACCCGCCACAAAACCCCGATGGGCGAGGAACTGGCCCGCGCTGCGCTGGCGCTCAACCTCGCCGCCAGCGGCCGGACCACGGCGCTGATTTCCAGCGGCGACGCCGGCATCTACGGCATGGCGACGGTGGTGTTCGAACTGCTGGCGCGCAAGCCGAAGCCGGAATGGTCGGACGTTGAAATCGAAGTCATCCCCGGCATCTCGGCGATGCAGGCGGCGGCGGCGCAAGTCGGCGCTCCGCTGGCGCACGATTTCTGCGTGATTTCCCTTTCCGACCTGCTGACGCCCTGGGAATTAATCGCCAAACGCATCGACCTGGCCGGTCAGGGCGATTTCGCCATCGCCTTCTACAACGCGGTGTCCAACAAACGCTCCTGGCAACTGCTGGAAGCCCGGCAAATCCTGCTGCGCTACCGTCAACCGGAAACTCCCGTCGTCGTCGCCTTCAACGTCACCCGCAAGGGCGAGCAACTGACCGTCACCACCCTGGGCGAACTCGACCCGGAACCATTGAACATGCTGTCGCTGGTCATGGTCGGCAACAGCGAAACCCGGCGGGCGGGAAAATGGGTTTATACCCCGCGTGGCTATCACACCAAGCCGGAGTTGGCGGATACCTGATCAGTAGAGAAACGCCTCCCGGCGAATCTCCTCGAACGCCGCCCGCTCTTGCGCCCACTCGGCGGCGAGATCGGCCAGAACGGCGCCCGCATCCAACGCCAGGCGCAGCTTGTCATCCCCCGCCAGCAGGTCGATGGCGGGGATGTCGGCCACGAACTCATAAGGCTTCGCCCGCCAGGCGAAGACATCCGGGGCGACGCGCTTGACGCTTTGCAGGAAGGCGACGCCGGTCGCGCAGGAATCGAAACTTTGGCGGTCGGTGACGTGAATCTGCACGCCGCCACAGGTTTTTCCGGCGTGCTTTTGAAACTTGGGCCGGAAATAGAGCGGGCGAAACCGGCAACCGGGGAGATGGTGCCGGGACAAGTCGGCGGCGAGCGCTTCGGGATCGATGCCCGGCGCGCCGGCAATCTCGAAGGGTCTGCAAGTTCCCCGCCCTTCCGACAGTTCGGTGGCTTCCACCAGACACAGGCCGGGATACACCAGCGCGGTGTCAACGGTGGGCATATTGGGCGAGGGATACACCCAAGGCAGCCCGGTGTCCTCGAAGTACATGGAACGCCGCCAGCCCCGCATGGGTAGAATGTCCAGTTGGCATTCAATCCCCCGCCGACGCTGGACGTAACGGGCAATCTCGCCGGGCGTCAGCCCGTGCCGGTTGGGCAGCGGATGGAGACCGACGAAGGATTCAAAGCCGTCTTTGATCAAGTTGCCCTCGGTGGTCAAACCATCGAGGGGATTGGGACGGTCGCACACCAGCACCCGCACCCCAACCGCGCCGGCCGCTTCCATGCACAGCGCCATGGTCCAGACGAAGGTGTAGTAGCGCGCGCCCACGTCCTGAAGATCGATGACCAGGGCGTCGAGTCCCTGGATCTGCTCTCGGCGTGGGGTCAGGCTGTCGAAAGTCGCGCCGTACAGACTGTGAACCGGGACCTTGAGCCGGGGATCGAGGGACAGGTCTTCAACTCCCTCCATGTCCTGCGCTTCGCCCCGCGCGCCGTGTTCCGGGCCGAAAATGGCAACGATTCGGGCGCCGGCTGCTTGCAACAGATCCAGCGCGTGACGTAGTTCGGCATCCACGCTGGCGGGATGGCACACCACCCCAATCCGGGCGCCGCGAATTTTTTGGGGATAGTCTGCAATTAACACTTCCAAGCCAGTCTGGACACGGAACATAAGCGCTGTCACCCTTCGTTACGCTTTGAAGAGTTGGAATTCTAACCGCCCACAGCCGCGAGTCCCCATGCGCCCTCAAATCTTTCCGCATCCACGCAAGGCGAACATCGCCCTGACCCTGCTGGCGATCCTACTGCTGCTGTTCGGGCTGACGCTGGTCGATGCGGCGCGACGCTCCCGCGCGGTCGATTATACCGCCAGCCGGGCGCTGGTCCGGGAACTTGGCCTGACTGATCTCAGCCTGTTTACCGAGGCGCGTTATACTCGGCACCCCAGCCAGGCTGATCGGCATAGCCCGTTTCAGGATCATCCGGCGGCGCTGGAGCACTTTCCCACCGGCGCGCTGCTACCGCCGCCACCGCAGCTTCACGCCCCCTGAAACATCCGCGTCACCAAACCGATTTCGTACACTCCAAACAGGATGACCAGCGTACCGATGATCCTTCGCACCGCCGTCCGGCGCATAAAACCCGCCAGCGCCGCCGCGAACGTGCCCATCGCCAGCAACGCCGGTAGCGTACCCAGACCAAAACACAGCATCAGCAGCCCCCCGTTCAGCGCCCCGCCCGCGCCCATCGCCCACACCAGCACGCTGTACACCAGCCCGCACGGCAACCAGCCCCACACCAGCCCGATGCCCAGCGCCCGGCCGGGCGTGCGCACCGGCAACAGTCGCCGGCCCAGCGGTTCGATCCATCGCCATACCCACCCGCCGGCCTGTTCCAACCGCGCCAGCCCGGTCCACCAGCCAGCTAGATACAGCCCCAGCAGGATCATGAACAGTCCGGCCAGAAGCTGTAACACCAACTGAGCCTGATGCACGACCAGCAGATGCACCGCCCAAGCCCCGACCCCACCCGCCAGCGCCCCGGCGACGACATAACTGATTATCCGCCCGAGGTTGTAGGCCAGCAGAAACGGCAGCCGCCCGAGCAGCGGCTGGCCAGGCGCTGCTGGCAATCCCAGGGTCAGCGCCCCGACGATGCCGCCGCACATCCCGAAACAGTGCGCGCCGCCGCTCAGGCCGATCAGGAAGGCGGCAAGAAAGCTGGCGGTCAGATCCATGGCGCCACCGAGCCGGGGCAAGACCTCCGGAGGGTCGGAATGCTCATTTTCCCCCAACAAAAAAGCCCGGCGGACCGGGCTTTTAATCATTTTAAAATCAGCGCTTGATCAGATCATTCAAGACGCGGACAGGGAAGAGGTTCGCGAAAACAGGCTGTCCTCGATTTGTTTCCAAGCCTCGGGGAAGGCTGTCGCGATAGCAGCGCTCATCGGCAGCAGGAGCAACGCCGCGCCCACCAGCGCGACAATCCAGAAACCGGCCACCGGGGAAAGCACCAGCACCAGAATCGCACATACGGCTATCTTGAAAAATTCCTTCATGAGAACTTTACGCGACCGCCCCCCATCCAACCGGGCAGGGAACCAACGCGTCCTCCAAAGTTGAGTGTCCGAAGGGATCGAACCCAATCCGATCCAAGCTTGGAGGCAATGCGCACGGTGCGAGTCCCGTACTCTGGATGCCCTCTCCATGAGCTATAGCGCCTTTTCAGGCGCGACTTTCCATGCCGCCTAAAATCAATAAATTCCACACACCAACTGCCTTAATGCCGCCAATTGCAAGCATTATAACGCGGATTATGTTGCAATGCAATAGAAATTGACCGATCACTCTTCTGTCCCCTGTCCTCGATCAGCAGATACGCGGCAACTGCTCGCCGCTCAACCAATCCACCAGGCGGTTGCCGCCAAAGAGAGTCTCCATGGTGACGAAGTGATGCGGGTCCTCCCGAACCGTACCGATGATAACCGCCGCCGCGCCCAGTGGATGGGCACGCATCGCCGCCAGCACCCGCTCGGCGTCATTGGGCGGGCAGATCGCCACCAGCTTGCCTTCATTGGCGACATAGAGTGGGTCCAGACCCAGCAGTTCGCAGGCCGCCGCCACTTCCGGCCTGACCGGAATAGCCGCCTCCTGGATGTGCATCCCCACGCCGGACTGATCGGCGATTTCGTTCAGGGTGGCCGCCAAGCCGCCACGGGTAGGATCGCGCAGACAGCGCAATCCCGGCGCCGCCGCCGCCATTGCCGCCACCAACTCGTGCAGGGCGGCGCTGTCGGATTCGAGGGTAGTCTCGAATTCGAGACCGGCGCGTTGCGACATCACCGCCATGCCATGATCGCCGAGGGTGCCACTAAGCAGGATGCAATCACCGGGACGCGCCCGGTCGCCAGAGAGTTGGAGACCCTCGGGAATCACGCCGATACCGGTGGTGTTGATAAACACTCCATCACCCTTGCCGCGTTCCACCACCTTGGTGTCGCCGGTGACGATGCTCACCCCCGCCGCCCGCGCCGCCCCGGCCATGGACTCCACGATGCGCCGAAGATCGGCCAGCGGAAACCCAGCCTCCAGGATGAAGCCGGCGGAGAGGTGCAGCGGCCGGGCGCCGGCCATCGCCAGATCGTTCACCGTGCCATGCACCGCCAGCGAACCGATGTCGCCACCGGGAAAAAACAGCGGCGAGACCACGTAACTGTCGGTGGTCATGGCGATGCGGCCGGGCGGCAATTCCAGGCAGGCCTGGTCATTGCGCTGGTCGAGCCAGGGATTGCGGAAGGCAGCCACGAACAGCTCCTCGATCAGTTGCGCCATGGCCCGCCCGCCGCCGCCGTGGCTCAACTCGACCCGCCCACGTTCGAAATCCAGCCGGCTGGCAAACAAACGGCGGACGCGCGGCGCGTTCACGCGGCCCCCTGATAGCGCCCGTAGCGATAATAAGCCGCGCAGGCGCCCTCGGACGACACCATGCAAGCACCGAGGGGGGTTTCCGGAGTGCATGCGGCATCAAACAGCTTGCAGTCGGTTGGTTTCTTCACCCCGCGCAGAATGGCGCCGCACAGACAGGCGCGCGGCTCGGACGCCGCCCGCTCCACCAGCGGGAACCGGCGCTCGGCGTCGAAACGGGCGTAGCCCTCCCGGATTTGCAACGCGCTGTGGGGGACGGGTCCCAGGCCGCGCCACTCGAACACCGGGCGCGGTTCGAGGATTTCGGCCATGAGCCGCTGGGCTTTCCGGTTGCCGTCCCGGGTCACGGCGCGGGTGTACTGATTCTCCACCTCGGCGCGGCCCTCGTTGAGCTGGCGAATCAACATCAGGATGGACTGCATCACGTCCAGCGGTTCGAAACCGGCGATTACTACTGGTTTGCGATTTTCGCGCGCGAAATTTTCATAGGGCCGACTGCCGATCACCACACTGACATGGGCCGGTCCCAAAAAGCCATCAATCGGAATCGAGTCCAATGCGCGCGCCTCGGGCGCGGCCAGCAGATGAGCGATGGCTGCGGGCGTCAGTACGTGGTTGCAGAACACACTGAAATTCGGGAGATCGAGTTCCGCTGCACGCTGGATAACCAGCGCCGTGGGCGGGGTGGTGGTCTCGAAGCCGATGGCGAAGAACACCACCTCGCGTTCGGGATGCCGCTGCGCCAAAACCAGGGCATCGGCGGCGGAATAGATCATGCGGATGTCGGCGCCGGTCGCCTTGGCCTTGAGCAGGCTCTGTCCGCCCGAACCCGGCACCCGCAGCATGTCGCCGTAGCTGCACAGGATGACCTCGGGCCGGGCGGCGAGATCCAGCGCCATGTTCAATCGCCCGATGGGCAACACGCACACCGGGCAACCAGGGCCGTGGATCATACGCACGCTGGCGGGCAGCAAATCCGGTACGCCATAGCGATAGATGGCGTGGGTATGACCGCCACAGAATTCCATTAGGTGGTAACAACGGTCGGGCCGCGCTTCTTCCGCGATCCGCCGCGCCAGACCGCGCGCCACCGCGCCGTCGCGAAATTCGTCGATGTACTTCACGGCTGTCGATCGCCCCACTGAGTCAAGGAGTCAACGGCTTGATCCAGGTGCGACTCGGCGTCACCGCAATGTTCACCGGCAAGGCGCTGATCCCGACGGTGACCTGAAACCCCACCCCAACGATCTCCGGCGTCCACGTCCCCGTCAGGGCGGGCGGCCACAGCGAAACCGGGGGCGCCGTTATGAACATTTGACCGCCGACGGTCACGGGAGGAATTTCCACATCGACTTCGAGGGCGATGATGTCGCCAGCGAGAACCGATGAGGCCGTGCCGAACAGAAACGCAAAACTGTCTCCCGCCGATATGCCGACGTTGGTGATGACGCCGATGGAAATGGAGCCGAACAGCCCGACCTCGCCGCTGGGCCGCTTGTTCCAGAAGTAAACGCCGCCGCCCAGTCCGGCCGAGACCCCCGCGCCAGCGGAGGCTACAAAACCCACGGCGATGGTGAAATCCGGCGATGGAGAGCGAATGGTCAACCCTGGCACGGAGCCGAGCACTTTCATAACCGCCAGCGGCGGGGTGAGCAGGCCAAGCAGGCTGGCGATTCTGGGCGCGCGGCTGGGAGAGACGGCGGCGATGCCCTGGAGGCCGGTTTTAATGAGCGTCTCCTCCAATGCGCCGGGCGGCTTGCGGGCGGGCATGGTCCCTTTCTTCGCCGATGGCAGGTTCACGGTCACGTTGGCGAGGGTGAAGTTCTTGAAGTTCACATTAATTTGGCCGGGCATTGTCGTCTCCCAGGTTCATGACAGATTCATATAGGCCTGATGCTCAGGCATCGCATGGCGGGTAGTCAATTAAAGCTTACCCCGCCCGGCGACTTTTACCAGGAAGCGCGGCCAGCTTGCTCCTACCGACGAGGTTGGCGCGGGGTCAACATTCCTCAATGGCAATTTCGCAGCCGACGCAAGGATCAAGCGCCATGACCAGTAATTCGATGGCCTGACGGACCATGGTTCCCCGCCCGACCCGCGCGCCGGCCAGGCCGCGCGCCAGCGGACCCTCGAGATGAAAATTCCATTCGGTGGGGGCCAGAATCCGGTAATCACTCACCCGCCCCTCCGCCACCGCCAACCAATGAACCAGCCGACCACGAGCGCATTCCACTACCCCCAAGCCGGAACCGCTGGCGGCCTCCGTGACTGGCGTTCCGGGATGATCGGTGATCGCTGGGAGATGATCGCGCAATTCGACCACGAGGGCATGACTTTCGAGAACCCGCGCCACCAAGCGCGCGAGCAGACCGTTCCCGTGATCGGCGCGCAGCGCGGCGATCAGAGGATGCTCCCAGCATCGGGCCAGAGCACCAGTCTCGCCGACCACGCCGGCATGGTCCGGCCGCGCGCAAAATGCGTAGTCGGCGGCGTTCGCCAATCGCTGCTCGAACCACGCGGGATCGAACCCAGGCAACGGCATCACAGCGCTGCGTCCGAATCCGGCCAGACCCTGCTCGCCCACATGGCGCAGGGTCATGGCGGCCGGTGACGGGGCGGCGCGTAGCCAAGCCTCAAAATGGCCACAATCCCGCCAAGGCCAGTCATCCGTCGGCGTCAGTCCCAGTACGGCCCGACCAACACTCTGTTCGATTTCGGCCAGCGCCGCGGCGAGTCCGGCCCGATCCGGAGTCAGGCGCGCGCCGCCGACGCGCATCCAAACCGAACCGGGAAACAGCAGGGGCCGCAGCGACGCCAGCACCCGCCGCAGCCGTTTCAAATCTCCGAGCGCTGGACTGACGCCAACGCAACGCGGCCCATCCAGCAGGATGCGCCAGACGGTTTGTTCAAGCGCTTCGGTGGCGACCAGGAAATGGCGGGCGGCGGCTTGCGCGGGCGCAACGGTCAGACCGAGCGCCGCTTCCGCCGCGCTGAGTCCGGCGACCGCCTGGGCAACGCCACAGAGGCTGAACAGGCGCGGCAGCATCGCCATGGCATCGTCCAGCCGGCGCCCCACGAGAATGGAGCAGGCATCAACCGGTCGGGTCGAATTCAACGCGACTGAAACGATTACCCCAGCCTTAACTTCGACGCGGACACGCAGGCTGCCCTCAACGCCGCCAACCGTTTGTTTCATCCCTGCCGTGTCGCGCCGACGAATTCGTCGAACAGGCGACAAATCTCGCGCGCATCTTCGGGCGAAACCTTTTCCACGGCATAGGCGCGCGCCTGGATGATCAGGTAATCGCCAATCTCGACGCTTTCCGAGAGCAGCAGCAAACTCACTTCCAGCCGCTCGCCGTAACGCTCGACCAGGGCGTTCGCGCCACGAAGCTCAACGACCAGTGCCGGAATGGCGATGCACATCGTCTAGAACACCGCGGCCGGCGCGGGATGCGTCGACGCAAGCTGAAAGCCCAGCCCACGCAGTTCCGTCGCCAAACACTCGACCGCCTGCCCAACCACCGCCGCGACATCGGGCGACAGTTCGATGCCTAGCTCCATATCCACTGGCACCACCCCAACGAGGGTGACGGCGCCCGGCGCTTCGCCGGTGAGAACCAGCGTCGCCAGCACATCCGCCAAGCCGAGTTGATGCGGCGAGAAGCGAGTCAGGAACAGAACCGGCACCTCGGCGGTGGCAAGCTTGACCACCGCCGCGGGCGGCGCGCCGGTCCGCACCGCGTCGCAAATCAGTAGATGATCGCAGCCGGCAAGGGTATTGAGCAAATCCATGCCGGCGGTGCCGCCATCCACCACCTCGACTTCCGCCGGAATAACGTAGCGCTGGGCCAGCGCCTCGACTACCCGCACCCCGACCCCCTCGTCGCGCAGCAGGATGTTGCCCAGGCCCAGCACCACGACCCTCATCCGAACGCCTTGACCTGGACGATGGGCCGCCGCTTGGTATCGACCAGGTGAATGGCGCAGGCGAGGCAGGGATCGAAGGAATGCACCGTGCGCAGCACCTCCAGCGGCAACTCCGCATTGGCGACCGGATTATCGAACAGGGACGCTTCGTAAGGGCCGGGCGCATCGTTATCGTCGCGCGGGCCGGCGTTCCAGGTGCTGGGCACCACCGCCTGATAATTCTCGATCTTGCCATTCTCGATCACTGTCCAGTGCGACAGCACCCCGCGCGGCGCTTCGTGATAGCCGAAACCGCGAATCTCCCCCTTGGGAAACACCGGGCGGTTGAAGGTGGTGAAATCGCCCCTGGTGATGTTGTCGATCAATAGTTGCCATTGATTTTGCAGCGATTCCAGCAGCACCGCACAGCGCACCGCCCGGGCGGCGATACGGCCGATGGTCGAGTGCAGCGCCTCGACCGGAATTTTGCTGCCCGCGACCGCGCTGGCGATCTCGAGCACCCGGTTGAGATGGCGCTTGGTCGGCTCGTGGCCAGCGGCGACCATGGCCAAGACGTTCGCCAACGGCCCCACCTGAACCCGCTTATCGTAAAAGGTGGGGGCCTTGACCCAGGAATATTTGCCGTCGTCCTGGAAAGCAGTGTGGTGCGGATGGGTCTGACCGGCAAAGGGATGGCGCGCATCGTCGCCGCCCTGGTACTTGTACCAGGCGTGTTTGACGCTTTCCTTGACGCCATCGCGGAAGAACTCGTCCTGATAACTGGTGATTGGCTTGAACGAAGCCAAATCGCCCTTGGCGATGTAGCCGCCGGGCAGTTCGAACTGGGTGCCCTTGGTATCCAGCGGCAGATCGGGCACCGACAGATAATCGGTGACGCCCGCCCCGTAGCGCGTCCAATCGGCATACAGCGCGCCGACGGCGGCCACATCCGGGATCATCGCCTTGTTGACGAACTCGCCGAGCTTGTCGATCTCCGCCTTGATGGCGAACAGCCGTTCCAGGGTGAGGGTGGATTGGCTGTCCGGGTTGATCGGATTGGCCACCCCACCGACGGCGAGGTTCTGGATATGGGGGGTCTTGGAACCCAGGATGGCGACGATCCGGTTGGCGATCCGCTGATATTCGAGCGCCTGGAGATAATGAGTCGCGGCCAGCAGGTTGACCTCCGGCGGCAGCTTCATCGCCGGGTGGCCCCAGTAGCCGCTGGCGAATACGCCCAACTGGCCGGTGCCGACGAACGCCTTGAGCTTCTCCTGAATCTGGCGGATTTCCGGCAGGCCGTTGCGCCGGTAGTCGGACAGGCTGGCGCCCAGCTTGGCGGCGCCCTCGGGACTCGCCGAGAGCGCCGAAACGATATCGACCCAGTCCAGCGCCGCCAGTTGATAGAAATGCACGATGTGATCGTGGATTCCATGCGCGGCGACGATCATGTTGCGAATGTACTGGGCGTTGAGCGGCACTTCGAGATTCAGGGCATTCTCGACCGCCCGCACCGAGACGATGGCGTGGACCGTGGTGCAAACGCCGCAGATGCGCTGGGCAAATATCCAGGCATCGCGCGGGTCACGACCCTTGAGAATGATCTCGATACCGCGCCACATCTGCCCCGACGACCAAGCGTTGGTCACCTTGCCGTTGTTGACCTCGCAATCGATCCGCAGATGGCCCTCGATGCGGGTGATGGGATCAATGGTTATTCTGGCCACGACAACCTCCAATCGTCATTGTTGGACCTGAGGGGCGCCGTGCAGCACCGGCAGGGTCTTGATGAACAACAGATACAGCATGATTTCCAGGCAGATGACGCCGATGGTGATCAGCAGCTCCGGCGCCGAGGGGAAGTAGGTCCAGCCGTTACCGGGATGCACGGCCATCAGATAAGAGTTGAGCCGGTACAGCGAACCGGCGGCCAGCAGACCAATAGCCGCTAGAAACTGCCAGCGCTGGCTGGTGCGGCGGCGCGAAACCAGCACGAAGATGGGTGCGAGGAACAACGCGGTTTCGATCAGGAACAGGTTGCCGTCCCAGTCGCCGGCGAAAGCCAGGTCAAGATGGCCACGATAGGCCAGATCGCCCCAGCGCAGCGCCAGGAAGCCCGCCAGCAAGCCGGCGACGACGTGCGACAACCGCGCAAACAACGCTGCCTCGGACGGCGTCTTGAAAGCCCGGTTAACCAGAGTGGCTTCCATCATTACCACCCCGTAGCCCATGGCCAGCGCCGAAATCAGGAACAGCAGTGGCAGCCACTGGGTATACCACAACGGCGACAACTTGGAGCCCATGATCAGCAACACCGAACCCAGAGAGGACTGGTGCATGGTCGGCAGCAACACGCCAAGGCCGATCAGCACGAACATGTAGCGTTTGAGGAAAGCCTGCAATTTGTCCAAGCCGAAACGCTGCTTGAAAGCCGGCGGCATCCGTTCCAGAAAGGTCGGCCAGAACTCGATCCACAACACGGTGATGTAGGCCATGACGCACAGCGCCACTTCAAAGATCACCGAGTTCGGCTGGGCGTACCAAGGCATCAGCAGGTTGAAGGCATTCCAGTAGCGACCCAGGTCGATCATCACCGCCAAACCGGCCAGGGTATAGCCGAACACCCCGCCGAGCAGGGCCGGCCGCATCAGCGGGTGATAGACGTTGCGGTTAAAGATATAGACCAGCAGCGCCATGGCGAAACCGCCGCAGCCGAAGGCCGTGCCGATCACCACGTCCAGCACCACCCAGGTGCCGATGGGATAACCGTTGCTCATGTTCGAAACGTCGCCCATCCCAAACAGAAAGCGGCGCAGGATGAAATAGGCCGCGATCAGTACAAAGATGCCGAGAATGATAAAGGGTTTGGTGACAATATGGCCGCCGAGCGGCCGATGGGCGGTCGCGGTCATGACGGTGAGTCCTCGTCGTTGCGGGATAGGTCCTCGTCGCGGTGGGACTTGGCGCCGCGCCGGGCCAGGACCACCAGCCCGCCGAGCAAGGCCAGCGGCGCGATCATGCCCTTGTACAGCGTGTGCTGCATGCCTTCCGACACTGCGGCGAAGGAATGATCGGGCAGTTTGGGCAAGCCCAGTTTTTCGTGGGGCACGCCGGTCAGATAGCGCACCTGGGTGCCGCCGCTTTCCTTTTCGCCATAGATGTGCGGCTGATAGTCGCCGACTGGCGCCACCTGGCCGGACCGGTCGCCACCCAGCTTGCCGCGCGGGAACTCGTATTGTTCCCCGGGCTTGAGCGCCAGGCGCCGCTCTGCCTCGGCTTGCAGATCCTCGACCATGCCAAACAGCGAAGCTCCGGTCGGACACACATCGCAGCAGGCCGGCAACTTGTCCTGCTTTTGCAGGTGGTTGCAAAACTGGCACTTGGCGATCCGGCCGAGTGGTTCGTCGAACTGGTAATGCGGCACGTTGAAGGGACAGCCATAGACGCAGTAGCGGCAACCGATGCAGGCGTCGGGATTGTGGGTGACGATGCCGGTTACCGGATCCTTTTGCATCGCGCTCACCGGGCAAACCGAGATGCAGGAGGGATCGACGCAGTGCAGGCAATGGCGCTTGACGAAGGCGTAGCCGTTCACCGCGCGGTCTTTCTCGGCCATGGTGCCGTTCTGATAGACACGGATCACGTTCAGCGTCTTGCCGGAGATGTCCTCCGCCGTATCCCAAGTGCCTTCGTTCCAGTCCGCCAAGTACTGTGGCTGTTCGACCGGCATGCCGTTGGCTTCCTTGCAGGCGGCGACGCAGGCCTTGCAGCCGATGCATTGCGT
>JBATNZ010000083.1:0-6341 GCA_049290615.1 Candidatus Contendibacter sp. | reverse complement strand
ACCATCACCGCGACAGGTCGGTTCTGAATAAACCGCTCCAAGACTTCGCCAAACATAGGAATACCTCAAGATATTTCAAAAATTGTGTTATTATACAAGAAATTATCAATGACCTTAAGAGGGCTGGGTGAATGAGTCATATAGGGCGGTCCGCTGGGGCGTCAAGGCCGCGCGGCGTCCCGCCCAATCGCCCACCCAGTTCATGGGCAGATCGTCATAGTTTTGAATGAATCCCATGGGAATCTCCTTCGATCAAGGACGGGAAAACACCGATTTCGGAATAAATCGGACTCTAAGATAAACGTCATTAATTGCAATAAGTTATATAATTCGTGGTGCTCAAATCTCGTATCCACGTTCTCAAAATTCAGGGTTTTCAAGACGGCGCCCTGATAGGGCCGGGCGGCGAGTTCCCTGATCCACGGGCAGCGGAAGCAGACGAGGGTTCCGATAACGCCCGCTCCCAATACACCACGCCCGGCAGTGGATTGGCATAGTAGGCGGCGCGGTGCTGGAAACCGAGCGCCGTGTAAATGTGTATCGCGCGATCCAGCGTGTCCAGGGTATCCAGCCGCACCACCGCATAGCCCAGGGCCGACGCTGCGTTCACGATCCGCGTGGCCAGGATACGCCCCAGTCCCCGACCGCAATACGCGGGCCGGACAAACAGCCGCTTCATCTCGCAGGCCCCATCGTCCAGCGGGCGCAGCGCCACACACCCGGTAGCCTGTTCTCCATCCCGCGCCAGCAGCAACTGGCCCCTCGGCGGCGCATAGCGTCCCGGCAGGGTCGCCAGTTCCTCCTCGAAGCCCTGGAAACACAGATCGACGCCCAGAAACCGCTCATACTCGCGGAACAATGCCCGCGCGGCCTCGATGTCGCTGGTGGTGTTTGCTTGAATGATACGCATCAGCGGCTAGTCCTAACGAACTCACAGGATAAGGAGGTTTGGCTTGGCTGACGATCCCGCGCCCCACTGGCAACCGCTCACCGCGCTCCCGCTGGTACCACGGCGTCTCGAACCCCGGAAACAAGTGTTTTCCGATACCCAATGCAAACAGAGACTTATTTCAAATGGCGGCTGGTAACACGAGTGTTGGGTCTAGGCCTACTGTCCGAATTGGGCCGGTTCCAACCCCACTCGACGTGTTAGCTGCGACCCTTACTCCACCCCCAGAGCTTTGAATACCGCATCAACGGGATCAGCATAAAACCCGGTCTGGAACTTGGCGAACAGCTCGCCGGGGATCGTGGGAATGTCCTTCACGCTGGCCATCGGCAGCAGCAGGCGCTTGGCCCCGGCATCGAAGGCGACCTGCAAGGACTCGGCCAGGTTTTCCACCGGGATGATGTTGCCGCCCAGGCTCATGCTGCCCAGCACCACCATCTGGTGCTGGAGCGGCTTGCCGAGGACCGCCGAACACAGGGCGACGAACGCGGCCAGGGTCATGGCGGGGGTCGGGCCGGTGTTGTGCAGTTCGACCACGTGCAGGTGGTAGTCGTGGTCCCCGGCCTTGATCGAGGCACTGACCCGATGGGCATTCGCCTTGAAGTAGTCGAAGCCGACCTTGATGGACTCCTTGGCCGTTGCGTTCGAGCCGAGGCCGGAGGTCTTCAGGGCGCCATTGCCCGCCGTCACCTGGGTTTCCAGGCGATACAGACCGAGATGCCCGCCGGAACCCGTGGCGACGGTGTGCATCACGCCAGGGTTGAGCGGGCCGTCCGGGATCAGCGACCCGCCCCCCTGCTCCAGCACGCTGATGAACTTCTCCTCCAACGATTCCACGTCAATGTAGGAGAAGTGAACGTCGAAGAACTCCATGCCGCCGATCTTCTTCAACTGTTCTTTGACCCGGCGACGGCTTTCCAGGGCGTATTCCAGGCAGCGCCGGACCGCTGTCTTGTCGTAGTCCTCGTGGGGGTACAGCAGCTTCAGCAGCCCGGAGACGGTGTGCTTGACGGCAATCGTGTCCCGCTGGTTCAGATCCCGGCCCAGCTTGAAATACGGGTTGATGGCATCCCCGAAGTTCCGTTTGCGCATCTCCCGCAGCCATTCCGCCAGGTAGTCCACGATCAGGCCGTACTGATTGGTGAAGAACTCCGGCCGCATCTTCGGGATTTCCCAGCCGGGAACGTAAGCGTGGAAGCGATCGAAGAACGCTGAATCGATCATCGTTTCCGGGAACGGAGCAAACAGGTGGCTGGTCTTCACCAGCGTATCGACCGGCTGGTTGAGGTTGCCGACGAACACCATTGAGGCGTTGGCGTTGATCGCATCCCGGCCACGAGCGAAGGAACCCGAGGCCATGTAATCCTTCATGATCTGGACGCCATCCTTTTCCTTGAACGAAATGCCCGCCACTTCATCGAAGGCCACGACATCCCACAGACCGACCAGCCCAACCTGACGGCGCGCCATGTTGTAGAACAGGTTGGCGACCGTGGTTTGCCCGCCCGAGATCAGGATGCTGTTCGGGCTGATTTCCTTGTAGATATGGCTCTTGCCGGTTCCCCGAGGACCCAGCTCGGCCAGATTGTAGTTGTTCTCGACCAAGGGGATCATGCGGGCCAGCAGGTGCCACTTCACCCGAGTTGGGAAGTTCGTCGGCTCCATGCCGGTCGAACGCAACAGGGCGTCGATCCACTCCGGCTCGGTGAACGCCCGGCGGGCCTCGAACAGTTCCTCCAGGTCCATGTTCGGCATCTGGATCGGCTTCAGGTCCCGCAGCAGGAAGGGCGAGCCTTTCTGATCCTCCTGGAAGAAATACTCCAGGGTGACGATGCACCAGATGCCACCGACCAGCAGCTTCTCGAACTGCCTGACGGTGGCGCTGGGGACTTCGACTCCTTTCACCCCGAGGTTGCCGAGCAGCGCCTCGTACACGTCCCGCTTCTCGTTCAGCGTGACCGTCACCTTGTCGATGATCTTGAGGCTGCCGCGCTCGCGAATCGTGGACTTCACCTTCTCGGCTTCGTCGGGGCGGACATAGTTCTCGGCCAGCACCTTCTTGACGGTGTGCAGTCCGGCGGTAATGACGGCTTCGTCATTCGAAGCGCAGTAGCTGCCCAGCAGGTATTCCAGGACGTACACCGGGACGTTCGCCCCTTCCTTGACCAGCTTGGTCAAATCCTTGCGCACCACCTTGCCGGGAAAGTGTTGGTTGAGGAGGTCGTCGAGGCTGCAAGACTCCCTCCCCCCTTGCGGGGGAGGGCCGGGGTGGGGGGTGGCTTCAGAAGTCATCGGTGAACGCCCGGTTGATGGTCACGTCTACGCTCTGCTGTTCGATGCCGGTGTCGGCGTCACGCAGCACCAGACGATAGGGGGTCTTTTTGTGGTACTGCCGTTCTTTCAGGACGAGGCTGACCCACTGCTTCCGCTCGTCCAGGTGGACGGACGTGCTCTCAAACTTCACGGTCTGGATGTCCGTCACGGCTTCTTCACCCTCGTAGACCGCGATTCTCAGGGTGATCGGCTTCACCCGCTCGCTGACCGGCTCCATCTGGATCAACTGGAACCGATGCTGGGCCGTAGTGATCCGGTGGCTGCTGCCCAACACCTGGACCGTCACCGGCCTGGTTCTGGTTTCCTGGGCCGACTTGCCCCGGATATGCTTGACCGTGACCACGGGAACCACGATCTCCTGGGGCATCGCCCCGCCGTGAACGAAGCGCGCGCCGCCGACGCAGTGGAACACGTTGGCGCCCTTGGGAATCCAGAATTCCAGATCCCCATCGACCCCGGCCGTCGCACTTAACCGACCGCGCCAGGCTGAATCATGATCGTGAAGCGGCTGGCCGATCAGGTAGCGTTTCTTCGCCAGCAGCGTCCCGGCCGGTTGGTCCTTGAGTGGGCTCTTGTCCGTCTCGACCCGGGCCGTTTCGGTGAAGAGGAAGCCGTGATCCGCCGTGACGACAACGTAGTGGCCGTTCAGGTTGTTGATGATGTAGCCGACCAGCGCCGCCAGTTCGTTGATCGCCGCGCGCACCGCCGCGAAGGTCTTCCCTTCGGTCTTGCCGTCGTCCCCGATGGCATCGACCGTGTCGTGGTAGATGTAAACGACCCGCTGATTCTTGACGAACTCCCGACCCTCTTCCTTCTTCTTCGCCATCAGATCGGCGTACTTACAGGCCAGGCCGCCGACGGCTTGCAGGATGCCGCCCCGTTCGCTGGCGATGCTCGACTTCCCGTCTACCCGCACGTCGGTCCCCTGGTAAGCCAGCGTCTGGTGGGGCAGCAGGCTGGCCATGCCGAGGGCGGTGTACGACGGCAGCACGCCCAGTTGGGAACTCAGCCTGGCCTCGAAGCGGTACTTGCCGTTGAGTTCCGCCGTGAGTTCCTGGGCGGCTTCGTAGCGGAAGGCATCGCTGATGATGACGAAGGCCCGCCGGTTCTCGCCTTCCTCCAGCCACGGCTTCACCTGGCGGTCATAGAAGCGGTATTGGTTGGGAATCTGGGCGATCCGCCACTGGGTCAGCAGGCCGCCGGGCGGTTCGATGAATTTACCCCAGGCCAGGGCCAGATGGGTTAAGTACCCGTTGACGTAATGGGCCTCGATGTCGGGCCTCAACGACTTGAGGACGTTCCAACCCTGTTCCTCGGCGGTATCGGCGGCTTCGCAGAAGTGCCGGTAGAGTTGGTCGAAGCGGTACAGCTCCTGCTCGTAGGCCCGGTACAGGGCGGCGGCGTCCGGAAAATCGAAGCCGCTCCGATGCGGGTTCCACAAAGCGTAGAAGTCCGCCGCCGCCACCAGCGCGTCGTAAACAGCGTGGAGCGCCCGCCGTGGAGCGGCTGGGGAATCCGCCACGCTCGGCGTAGCCCAGTGCCCGGCTTGCCGACGGGTGGCGATGACCCGTATCTCATCGGCGTTGATCGTGTTCGCGGTTGTCTGGACGCGCTCCCGCAGGCTGCTGGCGATTCGCTTTTCAACGGCGAGGAAGGTCATCACGTCGATCAGGGCGTCGATTTCGAGATCGGCCAGGTGCTCGTCGAGCTTCAGAATCGCCGCCGCTTCCGCCGAGAGCCGGTCGTAACTGGCGCCCTGGCTGCTGGAATCCCGCCACTGCGCCAGGCACACCACGGCGTTGGCGCGACCACTGGGGGGCAGCAACAGACCTCGGAGCGAGGGCGGCGCGGCGCCCTTCAGATGATGGGCGTAATCGGTGAGCAGCAGCCGCAGCAGGAAGTTTTTCAGCGTCGGGCGTTCTTCCGCGTAGCCAAAGGCCGCTTTGATCATCGACCAGAACGGGGTGGCGAGGTCGAACTTCTCCAGTTGCTCCCAGACGGCGGGGGGCACATCCAGATCTATTTCGGCCACGGAAGGACACGGAAAGGACACGGAAGAAGAACCATTTACCTCTTTTTTTTCTCTTTCCGTGTTTCTTCCGTGTGTGTCCGTGGCTGATTCCTGAGTCCAGGCGTGGAACAGGGTATGAATCAGGTTGAAGAGTTCGGGCGGGTCGGCCTTGACGACGACGGCGATCATCTTGCGGTCGAGGTCGGTGGCGACATCATCGGCGGCGACCAGGGTTTTGAGCTTTTGCAACCGCTCTCTGGCGTCAAAGAACTTGCGACGTTCGGCGAGGTGGGTTCGCAGGTGCTGCTGGGCCAGCCCCAGTTCCTGGAGCAGGATGCTGGCCCGATCCGCCTGGAAGCGGCGACTGTAGAGCCGGATGTCGAGCAGCCAGTCGTTTTCTTCGTCGGGTTCTGCGGTGGGCGAGTAGAGCAGGAACTTACCGTCGGGTTCGTCGCGTTCCAGACGGATTTTTGTTTCGAGCGCGCCGATTTCATCCAGCCGCAGCACGGTGACACCATCAAGCATGAGGAACGGCAAGGTGTTCTGGAACTCACGTTCGGGGTCGTTCCAGAAGACTATCCGTTGCCCTTCGGCGTTGAAGAGGCGTTCAAGCGCGGCGTGGATTTGTTGTTGGTCGCTCATTTATCTTTTTAGCCACGGAAGGACACGGAAAACACGGAAAAGAAATCAAAAAACAAGACGCTTGAATTCGGCTTTGTGCCTACCAAAGTTGATCAGTAATCCAACCTTGATTCCTGTTGCCTTCAGTTCATTGAGCAATTGCGCCTGATCTCTCGAATCTAAATTCCGGGCTACTTTCAATTCCACTAGAACACACTCATTCACGAGCAGGTCAGCACGGTAGTCACCTACTATTTCCCCTTTATATTGCACCTGAATATCTTTCTCTATCTCTACTTTTAGGACCCGTTTAGAAATAACCCGGTCAAGTTTTATCAGCGGCCATCGGTAAGATTGTGTAATTCCATTCCCCGTGAAAGTCGGCTTTTTGGAGATGGACGCGAGTCATCTGCTCATCGCTGATCT
>JBATNZ010000082.1:0-1865 GCA_049290615.1 Candidatus Contendibacter sp. | reverse complement strand
GCGGAGCGAAGCGGAGTCCGCTCGATCTCCTGGTTCATCCGCAGCCTGTGGAATTTTATCCTTGAAAAATTGACAAAATTACAAAAATTCTTAACGAACAAGCGCGGCGGTGGTCGCGTATCCGCATCAACGGGGCGGCGGATAAGCCGCGAGGGCGGAAATGCCGCAGGCTTTGACGGCCGATGTCGGCTTGATCCGCTGGTTGCCCGGCGCGAAGCGCCGCACGGAGCAATAAGGGACAGATCACGATTTTCATCATGGCTCCATTGACTTATCTGGTTGTGTTTGAACGGATAGCAAGGCGCGGCCCCGGTAAAGAAGTTGGAAAGTTTGCTATCGCTTTTTTGTCTTCAAGGTAAAGATTAAGTCTGGATTTGATATGCCAACATTGTTAATTCAAGAAGGGTTCAAGTTTTTCTTTTATGCCAATGAGCATGAACCCAAGCACATTCATGTTGAAAACGCGAATGGATTTGCCAAAATTGAATTGACAACACTTCGTGTTACCAACAATCACATGAGACCTAAAGATTTGAAGAAAGCGTTATCTATAGTCGAAGCAAACAAAGGTAGTTTTGAAAGGAAATGGGATGAATACTTTAATCAGAGGTAAAGTTGTTCACTTTGATGACCGTTATCTTCATGTAGAGCTTGAAGATGAACGGATTATTTCAACCCCTATGTCTTGGTATAAAGAATTGCAAGAAGCCTCACTGCTTCAACTTGCAAACTACGAATTTATTTGCCAAGGTACAGGTATTGAATGGCCTGATCTTGACTACCATTTAAGTATTGAAAGTATGTTACATTCACAAATTCAGAAAAAAGCTGCCTAGAAACTACTGTGGCCTAACTGGGCGTTGCACCTGACCCCGATAATGCGGGGCAGGTGAACGAAGTCGTTAGGCAGCTCCCGCCATGCTCACAGTCACGCTTCACTACTCACCAGCCCTCGTCAGACGCTCCGTGTTCGCGTACCTGCGTCGCGGCTTCGGAGTGGTCGGCTTCGTAGCCCTTGCCTGCCTCATCACCGCCGCCCTGCTTCTTGTCATCTCCGCGCCCGGCTCATGGCTAGCGGGTGCCGTCTCCGGCGCAGTGGCCGTTCTCATCCTTCTGCTCATCGGTCTATACCTTCTTCACTATCGCCAGGGCATGGCGAAGCTCGCGCGCATGGGTCCGCCCCACGCCGTCCTTCAGCTCACAGAGTCAGAGATCCACGTTTCCTCCCAAGGCGGCTCGTTCTCGGCTCCGTGGGCCACATTCGAGGATCTGTGGCGGTTTACCGACTTCTGGCTTATCGTTATCGGAAAGGGCCAGTTCATGACCCTTCCACTGGCTGACCTCACCGACGAGGCACAGACCTTCATCGCATCTCACATCCGCGCGAAAGGGCAGCCCGCCAATAATGCACACCTTGCGCCCTCCGAAATGCCTGAATGTGATCAACGCGCACCCGGCGGATAACCCGGACATCCTGCTTGACACACTGACCGATTCACCGAATCGCTTCTATTCGCTGAGTTGCCGCTGCCGCTCGGATCTCTTTATGGTGGTGGGCAAGTTGGCTCCGAACGAACTCATTCGGCAGAACGTCATCGCCGGTTTGGTGACGCCTAAGTGCGTTCGTTGCAACCGGTCTACGATAATCTTCGACCCAAGTTTGCATGGCTATGACGTCGAGCTCGATCACTTTCCGTCCAAGGGGAAAACACGTCCTGGCCACGAAAGCTTTCAGTGTCCAGCCCTCTTAAGGTCCTTGATAATTTATTGTATAATAACACAATTTTTGAAATATCTTGAGGTATTCCTATGTTTGGCGAAGTCTTGGAGCGGTTTATTCAGAACCGACCTGTCGCGGTGATGGT
>JBATNZ010000081.1:0-13538 GCA_049290615.1 Candidatus Contendibacter sp. | reverse complement strand
CTCGCCAGCCGGATCGCCGATCAAATTTGCCAGCGGGTGCGAACCGATCCGCCGCCGACCAGCCTGAAGGCGGATGGCCGCACCCTGCGGTCGCTGGAATCCACCATCCGCTTCTATGCCCAGCGTGATTACCGGGCTGGCTGGCTCAACGCCAACGGTAGTCCGTCGTCAGCGACCGAGGATTTGCTGAAGGCGCTGGCCGGGGCCGAGCAGGAAGGGTTACGGAACGTCGATTACCGGCCGGCCGAGTTGCGCAAGCGGCTCAAAGCCATCCAGCAGGAAGGCGCGGCGGCGGGCGAAGGCCCATTGGCCGAATTTGATCTGCTGTTCACCGACACTTTCCTCACCTATGGTTCTCATTTGCTGGCCGGCCGGTTGTCGCCGCGCAAGGTGGATCCCGAGTGGGCGATCAAGCCGCGCTCCCGCGATTTGGCGGCAGTGCTGCAAGAGGCGCTGGATAAGAACGCAGTGGTTGAATCGTTGCGGTCGTTGCGACCGCAGGGCAAGGGCTATGTCCAGTTGCGCGAGGTGCTGCACAAATACCGCGAGGTCGCGGCGGCGGGCGGCTGGCCGACGGTCGCCGCTGGCCTGAAGCCGGGCGCGCAGGGTCCACAGGTGCGGGATTTGCGCATCCGACTTCAGGCCAGCGGCGACCTGGCTGGCGACGACGCCGCCGGCAAGAACGGGGCAATGACGTTCGACAAGGCGGTGACCGATGCGGTGCGCCGCTTTCAGAAGCGGCACGGCCTGCCCGAGAGCGGTGCGGTCAACGCCGCGACGCTGGTGGCGTTGAATGTGCCGGCGAGCGAGCGAATCCGCCAGGTCGAATTGAATCTGGAACGTTGGCGCTGGCTGCCGGATGAGTTCGGTTCGCGCTACATCCTGGTCAACATCCCCAGCTTCAAGATGAAGGTGTTCGAGGATGACAAGCAGGTTATCGAATCGAACGTGGTGGTGGGGCGGCAGGAGCGGCAGACCCCGACTTTCACCGCCAACATGGCCTATCTGGTGCTCAGCCCGAAATGGAACGTGCCGCGCTCCATCGCGGTGAAGGACAAATTGCCGCAACTGAAGCGCAGCCCCTACGCCCTGGCGCGGCAGAACATCCGGGTGTTCAACAACGCCGGCCAGGAGATCAGTCCGGGCGCGGTCAACTGGCGAGCGGTCAGCGCCAGCAACTTCAACTATCAGTTGCGTCAGGATGCTGGCCCCCGCAACGCGCTGGGCGGGATCAAATTCATGTTCCCGAACCCCTACAACGTCTATTTGCACGACACGCCGTCGCGCGAGCTGTTCAGCCGCAACCAGCGCACCTTCAGTTCCGGCTGCATCCGGATTTCCAACCCGGTCGAACTGGCGGAGTATCTGCTGAAATCCGATCCGAAATGGACCAGGGACAAGATCAAGACCGCTTCCACCAGCGGCAAGCAGCGAGTGGTCAACCTGCCGCAAACGATGCCGGTGTATCTGCTGTACTGGACCACATGGGTGGACGAGGACGGGCTGGTGAACTTCCGCGACGACATCTACCAGCGCGACAAACCGATGGTTCGGGCGCTGTATGAGGGTGGCGCCAACGGCAAGGGTGCATAGTCCCGAAACTGGTGTTTTCCACGATCCCCCGGCGGGCTGGCCGGGGGATTTTTGTTTTCGAGCGGAGTGGCGCGGCATGCGGGTAGTGCTGGGCGTGCAATACGACGGGGCCGGATTCCAGGGCTGGCAGGCGCAGCGGCCGGGCGTGCGGACCGTGCAAGCCTGTCTGGAACAGGCGCTGGCCCGGGTCGCCGCTCATCCGGTCAAGCTAATCTGCGCCGGGCGCACCGACGCCGGGGTTCACGCTGCTGGTCAGATAGCGCATTTCGACACTGTGGCGGTACGTTCGGCGCGAAGCTGGGTATTGGGCGGCAATGCTCATCTGCCCATGGACCTGAGCCTGAGCTGGGCGCGGGAAGTAGCGGAGGATTTTCACGCCCGTTTTTCGGCGCTGACCCGCCGTTATCGTTATTTGATCCTCAACCAGCCCCAGCGCTCGGCGTTGTGGCGGGGGCGGGCGAGCTGGTGTTACCGGCCGCTCGATGCCGAGCGGATGAACGAGGCCGGGCAAGCGCTGATTGGCGAGCATGATTTCAGTTCGTTCCGCGCCGCTGAGTGTCAGGCGCGGCATCCGATCCGGGAAATCCGCGAACTGACGGTGCGGCGGCGGGGCGATGGCCTCGTGCTGGAGATGGAAGCGAATGCGTTTTTACATCACATGGTGCGCAACATCGTCGGGGTGTTGATGGCGATTGGCGCCGGCGACCGGCCGGTCGAGTGGGCGCGGGAGGTGCTGGAGCGGCGCGACCGGACCCAGGCGGGCGTGACCGCGCCAGCGGAGGGTCTGTATCTGTTGGCGGTGCGTTACCCGGAACGGTTCGGCTTGCCGGCGCCGTCGGAAACTGTGCCGGAGTTTGGGATTCGAGGAGCGGTCAGACCGGTGGATTTGACAGTTCCCGATGGCGAAAGCAGTTCGTCGTGTGATCGTTGACCATGCCGACCGCCTGCATGAAGGCGTAACAAATAGTCGGTCCCACGAACGCGAAACCGAGCCGTTTCAAGTCCCGGCTCATCGCGTCCGCTTCCGGGCTGCGCGCCGGTACCTCCGCCAGCGTGGGCCAGGCATTCTGCCGGGGCTGACCATCCACATAACGCCACAGAAAGGCGTCGAATCCGCCGTGCTGTTCCTGGATGGTCCAATAGCCCCGAGCGTTGCGGATCGCCGCCTGGATCTTGAGGCGGTTGCGCACGATGCCAGGATCGGCGAGCAGACGGGCGACTTTCGCGGCGTCGTAGCGGGCGATCCGCTCCGGGTCGAAGTCGTCGAACGCCGCGCGGTAACCCTCCCGCTTGCGCAGGATGGTGAGCCAGTTAAGGCCGGCCTGCGCGCCTTCGAGAATCAGCATCTCGAACAGCCGGTGGTCGTCGTGCAGTGGCGCACCCCATTCCCGGTCGTGATAGTACACATACAGCGGATCGGTTCCACACCAGGCGCAGCGTTCGAGTTCCATCAGGCGCTCCCTTTAATATCGTCCAAGCATGATGGTCCGCAATGGGTAGCGCTGGGTGATAGCGGTAAAGTCACGGTCGTTATGCAGCGGTTGGGCCTTATACACGAGGTAGCGGCGGTCATGCAATCTACTGACTTCCAAGAAGATTACTGAAATCCCCGCCAGCCGTTTCTATCTGAATGGGTCGATTCTGGCTGGCGGAGATTCCAAGTTACCTCACATATTCCTTCGATACTGCCCGCCCACGTCAAACAGCGCCGTGGTGATCTGCCCCAGCGAACAGTAGCGCACCGCCTCCACCAGCACCGCGAAAAGGTTCTCGTTGTGGATCGCCGCCTGTTTCAGTCGCGCCAGGATCGGGCCGCTTTCGTCGCGGTTCCGCTCCTGGAATTCCCGCAGCCGCCGCAACTGACTCTGCTTCTCCTCATCGGTGGAGCGGGCCAGTTCGACGGTCGCCTGTTCGTGCTTGGCGTTGGGGTTGCGGAAGGTATTGACGCCAACGATGGGCAATGAACCGTCGTGCTTCAGGGTTTCGTAATACAGCGACTCCTCCTGAATCTTGCCGCGCTGATAGCCAGTTTCCATCGCCCCCAGCACGCCGCCGCGCTCGCTGATCCGCTCGAACTCCTTAAGCACCGCTTCTTCCACCAGATCGGTCAATTCATCAATGATGAATGCGCCCTGATTGGGATTCTCGTTCTTCGCCAGGCCCCACTCCCGATTGATGATTAACTGTACCGCCAATGCC
This sequence comes from Candidatus Contendibacter sp., assembly GCA_049290615.1. Lineage (GTDB taxonomy): Bacteria > Pseudomonadota > Gammaproteobacteria > Competibacterales > Competibacteraceae > Contendibacter. The sequence continues at coordinate 9,746 of JBATNZ010000081.1, read as the reverse complement.
CGCCGCACCGATTCATTCGTCGGTGTCGTTACGGCCTCGTCATAGGCATTGGTGTGCAGTGAATTGCAGTTGTCGTAGATGGCGATCAACGCCTGAAGCGTGGTGCGGATATCGTTGAAGTCCATTTCCTGGGCGTGCAGGGAGCGGCCCGAAGTCTGAATATGATATTTCAGTTTCTGGCTGCGCTCGTTCGCGCCGTATTTGTAACGCATCGCGCTCGCCCAAATCCGCCGCGCCACCCGGCCCATCACCGAATACTCCGGATCCATGCCGTTGCTGAAGAAGAACGACAGATTCGGCGCGAAATCGTCGATGTGCATCCCCCGCGCCAGATAAGTTTCCACATAAGTGAAGCCATTGGCCAGGGTAAACGCCAGTTGCGAAATCGGATTGGCGCCCGCTTCGGCGATGTGATAACCGGAGATGGAAACGGAGTAGAAATTACCCACTTGGTGATGGACGAAGTATTCCTGAATATCGCCCATCATCTTCAAAGCGAATTCGGTGGAGAAGATGCAGGTATTCTGACCCTGATCCTCCTTGAGAATGTCGGCTTGCACCGTGCCACGCACGTTTTTCAGCACCCATTCCTTGATCTTCTCGATTTCGTCGTCGGTCGGCGGGCGATGGTTGTCGCGCTCAAATTTTTCCAACTGCTGGTCGAACGCCGTATTGAAGTACATCGCCAGAATGATCGGCGCCGGGCCGTTAATGGTCATCGACACCGAAGTGGTCGGCGCGCACAGGTCGAAGCCGGAATACAACACCTTCAAATCGTCCAGCGTGGCGATGGACACCCCGGAATTGCCGACCTTGCCGTAAATGTCCGGGCGCTCGTCCGGGTCGCAGCCGTATAGCGTCACCGAGTCGAAGGCGGTGGACAGTCGAGTGGCCTCGGCGTGTTCAGACAGCTTCTTGAAGCGGCGGTTGGTGCGGAACGGGTCGCCCTCGCCGGCGAACATCCGGGTCGGGTCCTCGTTTTCGCGCTTGAAGGCGAATACCCCAGCAGTGTACGGGAAACTGCCCGGCAGGTTTTCCAACATCATCCAGCGTAGCAACTCGCCGTGATCCTCGAAGCGCGGCAGCGCCACCTTGGGAATGCGGCTGCCGGACAGCGAGCGGCTGGTCAGCTTGGTGCGGATTTCCTTGTCGCGGATCTTCACCACGTACTCGTCGCCGCTGTAGCTCGCCCGCACCTGTGGCCACATGTCCACCAGCTTGCGAGCGTGGGAGTCCACTTGGGCTTCGACCCGTTCCAGCAGTGGCTCCAGATCGGCGGTGGATTTGCCCTCGGTTTCCAGCAACGCCGTGACCGCCCGCAGTTGCTGACGCTGGCGGATCAGTTTCACCTGCTCGTCCACCTGTCTGTGGTAGCCGCGCACCGCGTCGGCGATTTCGGCCAGATAACGGGCGCGAGCCGCCGGCACGATCACCGTCTTGCCGGTGGCGGCCTTGTTTTCCACCCGCGGCAAGCGGCCCGGCGGCAAATCCAGCCCTTTGTCCCGCAGCAGCGCCGTCAGTCCCTGATATAGCGCGGTCACGCCGTCGTCGTTGAAGCGGGCGGCGATGGTGCCGTAGACCAGCATGTCTTCGGGCGACTGGCCGAAGGCCTTGTGGTTGCGCTGCACCTGCTTGCGCACGTCGCGCAGCGCATCTTCCGCGCCCTTGCGGTCGAATTTGTTGATCGCCACCACATCGGCGAAGTCCAGCATGTCGATCTTTTCCAATTGTGACGCCGCGCCGAATTCCGGAGTCATCACGTACAGCGAGCGATCCACCAGCGGCACGATGGCGGCGTCGCCCTGACCGATGCCGGAGGTTTCGACGATCAGCAGATCGAAGCCGGCCAGCTTGCAGACGGCCAGAATGTCGCCCAGGGTTTCCGGTACTTCGCTGCCAGCGACGCGGGTCGCCAGCGAACGCATGTACAAATTGGAGCCGGCGATAGCGTTCATACGGATGCGGTCGCCCAGCAGCGCCCCGCCGGTTTTGCGCCGCGACGGGTCGGCGGCGACGACTGCAATCTTTAGCCGGTCGTCCTGATCCAGCCGAAAGCGTCGCACCAGTTCGTCGGTCAGCGAGGATTTGCCGGATCCGCCGGTGCCGGTGATGCCCAGCACCGGGACGGCGCGGGTCTTGGCTTCGCTGAGGATTTGCTGGCGCAATTCGGGCGCGACGGCGCGGTTTTCCAGCGCGGTGATCAGCCGCGACAGTGCCCGCCAGTCGCCGGCCCTGATCTCGTCCAGGGTCTTGGGCGCGTACTGGCCGGGGTCGGTGTCGCAGATCGCCAGCATGTGGTCGATCATGCCCTGCAAACCCATGGCCTGGCCGTCTTCCGGCGAGAAGATGCGGGTCACGCCGTACTCGTGCAGTTCGCGGATTTCCTCCGGGACGATGACGCCACCGCCACCGCCGAACACATGGATGTTGCCACCGCCGCGCTCCCGCAACAGATCGATCATGTACTTGAAGAATTCGACATGGCCGCCCTGGTAGGAACTGATGGCGATGCCCTGCGCGTCCTCCTGCAATGCAGCAGTGACGATGTCCTCCACCGAGCGGTTGTGGCCAAGATGGATGACTTCCGCGCCGCTGGCCTGAAGGATACGGCGCATGATGTTGATGGAGGCATCGTGACCGTCGAACAGGCTGGCGGCGGTGACGAAACGGATCTTATGCTTGGGCTTGACCTTATCGGCGCCGGGCATGGGGGATTTGAACTGGCTGACGACCGCGGACATAAGGGGCATTCTCCTTGGGGGCTGTTATGCACTTAATCATACGCTTTTACCGCGCAGCGGCGGGAGAGCCTCGCTACACTACGCCAAACTCTGGTCAACCCGGTTGGCCCCACGAAGACCGACAATCTGTATCTATCGGATTTTCAACACGCTGCCCGCCCTGGCCCTGGATACGGTTATAAAACAAGAGATGGAGATAAAGTCAGAAGTTCTGACCGACGCTCTCGGCGTCCGCCACGCGCCCGTTACCACTCCGGCCCGCATTATCTCGCTGGTGCCCAGTATCACCGAACTGTTGTTCACGTTAGGGTTGGGCGAACAAGTGGTCGGTCGCACCCATTACTGCATTCATCCCGCTCCGATGGTTGCAATGTTACCCAGCGTCGGCGGCACCAAGAAAATCAACTATGCCCGGTTGCGGGCGCTCCAACCCACCCACGTCATTCTCAACATGGACGAGAACCCACGCGAACTGGCGGATCGGCTGACTGGTGACGGACGGCAAGTCATTGTGACCCATCCGCGGGCCCCAGAGGACAACGTGCCGCTCTACCGGTTGTTGGGCGGCATCTTCCACCGCGCGGCGGAAGCGGAAAAGCTAGTGGCTGAATTCGAACGGACGCTGGCGAAATTGCGGCGAGTTGTCTGGCCCAGTCGCCGGGTGCTGTATCTGATCTGGCGCGAACCATGGATGGGCGTGAGCCGGGATACTTACATCGCCCGCATGTTGGCTCTGGTGGGTTGGGAGACCCTGCCGGCCGAGTCGGCGGCGCGCTATCCCCAGTTGGAACTGGACAAGTCGCTGCTGGACGCCGCCGACCTGATCCTGTTCAGCAGTGAGCCGTATCGTTTTCTACCGGCAAATTTGGAAGCCTTCGCCCGCGATTTCGACTACCCACCGGAGAAACTGCGGTTGATCGATGGCGAGATGACCTCGTGGTATGGCGTCCGGGCGATTCAGGGGGCGCGTTATATGGCGCAATTAGCCCGCGATGTTTTCACGACCGCTCGCTGATCGAGTATCCCTTTGCGGCCAAGTTGGCGATACGGGCACCGTGAAGATGCTGTAAGCACACCAAACAACTGGGTATGACCGCCGCCTTTTAATCAAAAATCTTCCCCGGATTCATAATTCCGTTCGGGTCGAACGCCTGTTTGATCGCCCGTAGGTAGCCGATTTCAGTCTCATCCCGGGTGTAGTGCAGATACGGTTTCTTGGTCAGGCCGACGCCGTGCTCGGCGGAGATGCTGCCGCCATACCGTTGCAGCGTCGCGAAAAGATGCTCGCTCACCGTCCCACACTGGCGCGCGAACGCGGCCGGCTCCATGTCCGCCGGCTTGAGGATGTTGATGTGCAGGTTGCCATCGCCGATGTGGCCGTACCACAGCACCTCGAAATTCGGATATTCCCGCGTCAGCAATGCATCGATTTCCACCAACAGCGCCGGCGCTCGCGAGATGCGCACCGCGATGTCATTCTTGTAGGGTTGATGTTCCGAAATGGATTCGCTGATGTCCTCGCGCAACCGCCACAACTCCTTGGCCTGCGCCTCGTTCTGGCTGATGACGCCGTCGGCCAGCCAGCCCTGTTCAGCGCAGTGTTCGAATAACGCCAATGCCTCGTCGGTGTGCAACCCTTCCGGGTTCTCGAATTCGATCAATACGTAGTAGGGTATCTCGCTGTCGAATGGGCGGTGCAAGCCCTTTTTCAGCACATGGCGCAATGCCAGTTCCGAGAAAAACTCGAAGGCGCTCAATTCCAGCTTGCCGCGAAATAACCCGTAAATCGCCATGATTCCGTTTAGGTCCGGTACGCCCAGCACCATCACGCTCGGTTCGCGCAATGGCTGGGTCAGCTTCAGGGTCGCCTCGACGATGATGCCCAGGGTGCCCTCGCTGCCGATAAACAGATGCCGCAGATCGTAGCCGCTGGCGTTCTTGATCAGCCCCCGGTTGAGATCGAGCAGATCGCCGCGCCCGGTGACGACCTTCAGCCCAGTCACCCAGTCGCGGGTCAGGCCGTAGCGCACGACTTTGATGCCGCCGGCGTTGGTGGCGATGTTGCCGCCGATCTGGCTGGAGCCGCGCGAGGCAAAATCGACCGGGTAGTACAAATCCTGCTCGCGGGCGAAATTCTGCACGATTTCGGTGACCGCGCCGGCCTGGCAGGTCACGCTGCGGTCAACTGGATCGAAATCCAGAATCCGGTTCATCCGCTCCAGCGACACCACCAGTTCTCCACGGCAAGCCACCGCCGCGCCGCTCAGGCCGGTGCGTCCGCCCGAGGGTACGAGGGCCAGCCGATGTTTGTTGGCGTAGTGGATCAGTTGTTGCACTTGTTCGACGCTGCCCGGCAGCGCCACCGCCAGCGGATTCGGTGCGTACAGCCGGGTCCAGTCGCGGCCGTAATTTAGGCAACTGTCCGGGTCGGTGCGGACATGGGCGGGTTCGATAAAGGCGCGGATGCCGTCGAGCAGGGCGGCGGATTCACTCGGAGTATGCAGGATCATCGGTTGTCGCTTCGGAGGAAAAGGTAAGGTTGCCAGCCCCGGCCAGAGGGATTATGTTCAGCCCCATTCTATCATCGGCAAACCCGGCGCACCCATGACCAAGACCTCACTCGACAAGAGCAAGATCAAGATTCTGTTGTTGGAAGGCATTCACGCCAGCGCCGTGGAAGCATTCCAGGCGGACGGTTACACCAACGTCGAATCCCACTCGAAAGCCCTGCCCGAATCGCAACTGCTGGAAGCGATCAGCGACGCTTATATTGTCGGCATCCGCTCCGTCACCCAGTTGGGCGCCCAAGTGTTCGAGCACGCCCGGCGCCTGATCGGCGTCGGTTGCTTCTGCATCGGCACCAATCAGGTGAATCTCGACGCCGCCCAGGAACGCGGCGTTCCGGTGTTCAACGCTCCGTTCTCCAACACCCGCAGCGTGGCCGAACTGGTGCTGGCGGAAATCATCCTGTTGCTGCGCGGTATTCCCCAGCGCAGCGCCGTGGTCCATCGTGGCGGCTGGGTCAAGACCGCCACCGGTTCCCACGAGGTGCGCGGCAAGTGTCTGGGCATCGTTGGCTACGGTCACATCGGCACCCAGGTTGGATTGCTGGCCGAAGCGCTGGGGATGCGGGTGGTGTTTTACGACATCGAAACCAAATTGGCGCTGGGCAACGCGCAGCCGCTGCCGTCGCTCGGTCTGTTGTTGGACGTTGCCGATGTAGTGACGCTGCATGTGCCAGAAACGCCGCAGACCTATCGGATGATCGGGGCCGGACAACTGGCGCGGATGAAACCGGGCGCGAGACTGATCAACGCCGCTCGCGGCACGGTGGTGGACATCGACGCCCTGGTGCAAGCCCTGGAATCGAAGCATCTGGCGGGGGCGGCGATTGACGTATTTCCGACCGAGCCGAAGGCGAACGACGAGGAATTCGTCTCCCCGCTGCGTCGTTTCGACAACGTGCTGTTGACGCCCCATGTTGGCGGCAGCACCGAGGAGGCGCAACAGAATATCGGTCTGGAAGTGGCCGGCAAGCTGATCAAGTACAGCAATAATGGCTCGACCGTGAGTTCGGTCAACTTCCCGGATGTGGCGTTGCCCGAGCATCCCGGCAAACACCGGTTGCTGCACATCCACCGCAATCAACCCGGCGTGCTGTCGCAGATCAACGCCATTTTCTCCGAACAGCATATCAACATTGCCGGACAGTATTTACAGACCAATACCAGAATCGGCTATGTGGTCATCGATGTGGACGGCGGCGAGCGCACCGAGGCGCTGCAACTCAAAAAACGGCTGGAAGCCGTCGCCGGCACGATTCGGACCCGGATTTTGTATTGAAACCCCGTGGGAGAAGGATTGGGGGAGAGGGGGAACGAGCAATGTCGCTGCGGGATGAATTACTGAAGACGGGATTGGTATCGTCGGACAAGGCTAAAAAGCTGGAATCCGACACGCGCAAACAGGACCACCAGCGCAAGAAAGGCAAGGAACTGGCGGCCGAGGAAGCGATGCGGCAGGCGGAAGCGCGTCGCCAGGTCGAAATCGAGGCCGCCCGCAAGCGCGAACAGGATCGGCGGCTCAATCTGGAGCGCGAGGCCGAGAAAAAACGACGGGAGTTGGTCGCCCGTGCTCATCAACTGATCGACAGCCACCGCCTGAACGATCCGAAAGCCGAAATTTTCTACAATTTTCTGGATAGCGATGGGCGCTGGATCCGCGCTATCCGGGTGATTCCGTCGCAGCGCAAGGCGCTGGCCATGGGCCGGCTGGCGATTCTGCGCGGCGACCGCAGCGAATTCGATTTTCCGCTGTTGCCTCGGGAGATCGCATGCAAGCTGGCGGAATTCGCACCCGAACGGGTGCTGCTGTTGCATCCCGAGAGCGACGGCGGCGATGATGTGGAGGATGAGAATTTATCCTGAAAGGCGATCCGGCATCGCCCCAGGGCAGCCGGCTTATCAGTTCTTTTTTATATCATCCTCATTGGAATTCGCCGTTCTCCAGCTCGCGAGGATACGATCCTGACCGTGGCTTGTCATATTGCATAAAACATCTCATTGATTTTTAATCTAAATTTTATGAGGAGCCGGCTGAATGTCGGCTCCGCTGTTATACAGATCAAAGGGTTTGTTTTTGTATGGCCTCTCAACCGAGGTGGCAAGGTGGTCGTCATCCCGTTGGATCAGATGGAACAACTCGGCGAAGCGTGGTCTATGCAAACTTCTTGTATTGATTGATACCAAGGCATTAATATTTAAATATCTTGGGTAATACTTTCCTTCATCTCCTGACAATCCTCCATGGCCAGTCACTGTATACCAACCATGCCCCTCATTTCTGAGGACTTCTACAAAACCGCCAATATTCCCTGATGGATATTGAATCCAATAATGCTTGCCAATTTTTAACTCAACCATTTTGTGCCTTTTTTAGAATCAAAAATTAAAAATAAATACGGAACCAATCGAAAGACCACTCGATTGATTGGCAGCCTAACGCTGAAGTTCAGCCGCCGCGTCGTCAGGCGTGGTCGGCTGCAACGCTCAGTTAGGGCTGACTTTCTACTACCTTTGCGGCCGGAAGTCATCATCCAAAACCTGCTCCAGGGTGAACGGGCAAGTCTGAGGAATGGTCGGTTGCTCGCCATAGGCGCGCAATGATTCAACAGTCTGCCGGCTGGCTCTCGGCCAGATCTCGGCGAGGATTAAAGGCATTTGCGGTCGCAAGCTGGGGTTGTCGGCGAGTCGGTCCGCGATCTCGGCGCGGGCGTTCTGGACTTCTTCGGTCCAGCCGGGTCGCGGCGCGGTGGCCGGCGAGAACTGGAGCTTGAGCAGGTGAACCAGCAGGTGCCGCAACTGCGACCGTAGCGCATGGCGCTGCTCTTTTCCCATCTCTCCGACCTCCTCAGCCAAGTGCTCCAGATCGATTTCGGCGGCCCGGCCCTGCCGCAGCAGGTCGGCATTCCGCTGGGTCCAGGCGTAGAAGTCCTGGTCATAAAGTTCGGTCAAGGTGCTCATCGTCAGTTCTCATGCGGGTGGTGCCCTACCTGCCCTTATTGTACTTGAGTTGTTGGGTTGGGATGATCTGTTTGTCCAGAATCAAACAGTTTTGATCACGATTTGTCGGAATGGAGAGAAATCCCACCTGCCCTAACGTAGAAGTCACCGGCGCTGCGCCGCTTTATCGCGCAGCGTCCGTGTGGACTGCCGGGTTGGGCTATCTGTGCTTGAGCAACTCATCAAGCGCAAGACCGATGTCCTTGGCAATTTGACGAAGCAGGATTGGAGAGATGTCCCGACCCTGATGAAAGGGTACCGTTGTACAGTGGCCGGCAGCATCGCGAAATTGTTTGTGCGAACCTCGTTGGCGAACTTCGGTGAATCCGAGTCGGAGAAGCATGGCTATGACTTCGTTGGGTTTGAGGACGGGAACATTGCCCATGGCTCAAGCAACGGCGACGTTTTGAACTCCAACGAACTCGGACTCCAGCGTGGGTTCGCCGTCTTCGAGAAGCATTGCAATAACGTCGTGCAGGTTGTGATTGACTTCGTCCAGCGTTTCCCCCTGGGAATGAGCGCCGGGAAAACCGGGAACGAAACCAACGAACAGGCCTGTTTGTGGGCACCGCTCAATTACCGCTGAATAGACTTTCATGGCAGGCTCCGAAATCACATGGAAAGGCAGATTATCCTTCTACGCTCTGCCATAGGCAACCGGAGAGGCCCAACGTTTGAGTTCAGCGGCTGCCGAAGGCAGTCCGCTGGAACGAATGGTTAGCCCGCTTTGCCCGCATTCCACACTCGAAAGTACGTCGCGTGATCAGAGAATGGAAATGGCGATTCCTCCGACCAGTCTGCGCCTTCAATTTGGCAAAGCAGATCATTTGCAGCCTTATCAGAATTCCGCAGCAACACATTTGGCAGGCGATCACTGGCAGCATCGCTTGCGTAAACAATAGTAGCCCAAGACGGCAAATAACACTCGTCCAAGATTGGAATTAGCCGAGACTCAATCTTTGTCAGGTTGCCAAGATGCGAGTCTATAATGACCCCAACTTTGCCTGCTGCGTCAATGCCTGGCGTGGATTTGAAATTCTCGAAGAAGCACTTCAGTGCCAATAGATCTGGATGGCAGTCCACGCACCTAAACTCCATTGCTTGCGTTGAGGCAAATCGTATGGTGGGATGCATCCCCCGTGTCGCCCACTTACCCAGCGTTATCGCGGCAACTGACACCGGGCAACCATTAATTTGACGCGTGTTGGAATCGATCGCGAAGATCGTATCAAATTGCAGCAACGCATCATTGGGGTCTATAACAAGTGAGGAGTGCGTAGACAAGGGCACCCGACTTAGTACCTTAGGCCCTTTGGGCCAGCCCTCTTAAGGTCCTTGATAATTTATTGTATAATAACACAATTTTTGAAATATCTTGAGGTATTCCTATGTTTGGCGAAGTCTTGGAGCGGTTTATTCAGAACCGACCTGTCGCGGTGATGGT
>JBATNZ010000080.1:0-17317 GCA_049290615.1 Candidatus Contendibacter sp. | reverse complement strand
CCCCGGAGGTCGTGCCGATGCTTGCGCCGCCGGCCGCGCCCGAACCGGCCGCGCCCGAACCGGCCGCCTCCAACGAGCCGAGGGTGATCGATGCCAGCGCCGTGGCGGAACGGTTGCGCGGTGAAGTGATGACCCGGCCGCAGGCGCTGGAGGACATCGCTTTCGCCAGTCCCTATGTGCAAAATGGCCAGTTCATCGGTTTTCGCCTGCGGCAGGGACGCGATCAGAAACTACTGCGGCAACTGGGGCTGAACAGTGGCGATGTGGTCACCGAGATCAATGGCAGCCGCCTGAACAGTCCCGCGCAGGGCTTGACCCTGCTTCAGGAAGTGTTGAGCGCCGATCGGATCAACGTGCGGGTATTGCGCAACGGCGCCGAAATTCCCTTGACCTTTTCCCTGAGTGGTCAAACGCCACGATGAACCCCATGGATTCCCAATGACTCCCCGCCGCCGCCATGTCCACCGATTTTTGACCCTATGATCCCATCCAATTGGCTGAGTAGACGGTTTTCTTCCCCGCGCCCCGCGCGCCGCGCCCTGGGTGCATTGCTGCTGGGGTTGGCGCTGGCCCTGCCAGCGGGCGCCGCGCCGGTGACGCTCAACCTTAAGGATGCCGAGATCAACGCTCTGGTGGAGAGCATGTCGGTGTTGACCGGCAAAAACTTCATCGTCGATCCACGGGTCAAGGGTCGGGTGACCATCATTTCTTCCAAGCCGATGGACGAGAAGGAACTCTACGAAGTATTTCTGGCGGTGCTGGGGGTGCATGGTTTTGCCGCCATTCCCAGCGGCAATGTGATCAAGATCGTACCGGCGGCCGGGGCCAAGCAGGAGAATATCCCCACCGTGGACCGGCGGAGCGGCATCGAACCGGATCAGATCGTGACCCGGGTGATCCAGGTCCAGAACGTCTCCGCCGCGCAGGTCGTGCCGATTCTCCGCCCCCTGATTCCGCCGCAGGGCCATCTGGCCGCCTACACCCCGACCAACGTCCTGATCATTTCCGACACGGCCGCCAACGTCGAGCGCATCGCCAGCATCATCGCCCGGGTTGATTTGGCCAGTAACGAGGAAGTCGAGATCGTGCCGTTGCGCCACGCCTCGGCCACCGAGGTCGTGCGGGTGCTTACCGCCCTGGAGCAGGGTCGGGCCCGCTCCGATCCGGCCGCCGCCGCCGGCACGCTGCCGCGGATGGTGGCGGACGAGCGCACCAACAGCATTCTGCTGAGCGGCGACAAAACCTCGCGGTTGCGGTTGCGGGCGCTGGTCACCCATCTGGACACGCCGGTGGATAGTGGCGGCAACACCCAAGTGGTTTATCTGCGCTACGCCAAGGCCAAGGATCTGGTGACGGTGTTGCAGGGGGTGAGCAAGAGTATAAGCAACGAAGCCGCTCGCAACGCTCCGATGTCGGGTCAGACGCCGGGTGCGCCACCGGGCAGCGGCGGCAGTGGCGGCGGTGGCGGTGGCAGTGGTGGCAGTCTGGTGGATATCCAGGCCGATGACGCGACCAACTCCCTGGTGATCACCGCGCCGCCGGAACTCATTCGTTCCCTGCGCGTGGTTATCGCGCAACTGGACATTCGCCGCGCCCAGGTGCTGGTGGAGGCGGTCATCGCCGAGATTTCCGCCGAGAAGACCGCCGAACTCGGGGTGCAATGGGTGGTGGGCACCAATAATGCGGTGGGCTTCACCAACTTTGACGTCGGCGCCAGCAGTCTGTCGAACGTGCTCGGGTTGGCGGGAACGATAGACATGGCCTTGAACCCGCCGACAGGCGATCCGACGCTGCCCAATTTGACGAACGCCCAAATCCCTCAGGGTCTCCAGCTCGGGGTGGGGAGTGTTGCCGGCGGCATCGGCGCCATCATCAGCGCCCTAGCCAAGGATGCCGATGCCAACGTGCTGTCCACGCCGACCGTGGTGACGCTGGACAACCAGGAAGCGGAGATCACCGTCGGCCAAAACGTGCCCATTGTGACCGGCTCCTACACCACATCGACCAGTAGTGGAAGTAGCAATACTTCGCAGGTCGGGAATCCGTTCCAGACCATTAATCGAGAGGACGTGGGCGTCATCCTCAAGGTTAAGCCACAGATCAACGAGGGTAATGCGGTCAAGCTGGAAATCAGCCAGAAAGTTTCCAACGTGGTGCCGTCGGCCAATGCTTCCACCCAGGGTCTGACTTTCAATAAGCGTGAAATCAAAACCAACGTGTTGGTGGAGAGTGGGCAAATTTTGGTGCTGGGTGGGCTAATCGACGAGAAGCTGGATGAATCCGCGCAGAAAGTACCGTTCCTGGGTGATGTTCCATTGTTGGGTAATCTATTCCGCTACCGCAATACCACCAAGCTCAAGCGCAATCTGATGGTGTTCCTGCATCCGGTCATTCTGCGGGATCCGGGGCAGAGCACCCTGTATACCAGCGATAAATACAGCTACATTCGCGAGCAGCAACTCGCCGCCCGCGAGAAGGGCGACTATCTGCTGCCCGACACCCAGTCGCCGGTGTTGAAACCGCCGGAAGAAGTCAAGAAGCAGGGCACGATCCTCGATCTGTCGCCCCCGGCCGCGCCGGCTCCGATTTCAAAGGCCAGCGCGCCGCCAACGGCTACGCCGGTGGAATTCGGCTTTGGCAACAAATGATGATCGAACTTCCGCCGATGGCGTCGGGCGAGACCGAGACCGCGCCGGCTCGCCATCTGCCGTATGCCTTCGCCAAGCGCCATGGCGTGCTGGTGCTGGAGGAGACGGAAGATGGCGTCGGTGTCGCCTGCCGGCCCGGCGTCAGCCCGCACAGCCTGACGGAACTGCGCCGCTATCTGGGCGTGCCGTTGCGACCTTCGTTGGTGCCGGCCGAGCGGTTCGAGCGTCTGTTGCAGGATTACTACGAGGGCGAGAGCAACGGCGCAGCGCGGATGATGGAAGACCTCGGCGAGGAAATGGACCTCAATCAGGTCGCCCTGACCCTGCCGGAGCCGGAGGACCTGCTGGAAAGCGCCGACGACGCGCCGATCATCCGGCTGATCAACGCTCTGTTGACCGAATCGATCAAGGAAAATGCTTCGGACATCCACATCGAAACCTTCGAGAATCGCCTGGTGGTGCGGTTCCGGGTAGATGGGGTGCTGCGCGAGGCTCTGCAACCGCCGCGTGCGCTGGGGCCGCTGCTGGTGTCCCGGGTCAAGGTGATGGCTCACCTCGACATCGCCGAAAAGCGCCTGCCCCAGGACGGGCGGATTTCGCTACGGGTCGCCGGGCGGCCGGTGGACGTGCGGGTGTCGACCCTGCCGACCGGACACGGCGAGCGGGTGGTGCTGCGCCTGCTGGACAAACGCGAGGGGCGGCTGGATTTGCGGCACCTGGGCATGGAGTCGGGCGACGAGACGCGGTTGCTCAAGCTGATTCACCGCCCGCATGGCATTTTGCTGGTCACTGGTCCGACCGGGTCCGGCAAGACCACGACGCTGTACGCGGGGCTGACCCAGCTCAACGACCGCAAGCGCAACATCATGACCGTCGAGGATCCGATTGAGTACTATCTCGACGGCATCAGCCAGACCCAGGTCAACACCAAGGTGGAGATGACCTTCGCCCGCGGTCTGCGCGCCATTTTGCGTCAGGACCCGGATGTGGTGATGGTCGGCGAAATCCGCGATCTGGAGACCGCCGAAATCGCGGTGCAGGCCTCGCTGACCGGCCATCTGGTGCTCTCGACCCTGCACACCAACAGTGCGGTCGGCGCCATGACCCGGCTGCGCGACATGGGGGTGGAGCCGTTCCTGCTGTCGTCGTCGCTGGTCGGCGTGCTGGCCCAGCGCCTGGTGCGCAAGCTTTGCCCCCATTGCAAACAGTCGCATCGCGCCACGCCGACCGACTGCGAAGTGCTGAACGTGGATCCGGCCGCGCCGCCGACGCTGTACATTCCGGTGGGCTGCGCGCAGTGCAACCACTCCGGCTATCGGGGCCGCACCGGCATTTTCGAGCTGGTGACGGTGGACGAGGCGATGCAGACCCTGATTCACGAGGGCAAGGGCGAACAGGAACTGGAGCGCCACGCCCGCTTGTCCAGCTCCAGCATTCGCGACGATGGCCGCCGGCGGGTGCTGGCCGGCGATACCGCGCTGGCGGAGCTGGTGCGGGTGACGCGGGAAGATTAATGCCTGCTTTCCAGTACGCCGCCCTCGACGTCAAAGGCCGTCAGCGCAAGGGGCTGATCGAAGCCGATACGCCCCGGATGGCTCGACAAGCCCTGCGCGAACGCGGGCTGAATCCGCTCGAGGTCGAGGAGATCGCCAGTCAGGAGCGCCGGCGCGGGCGCCAGTGGTGGACTGGGCGGGTGCGAATCAGCGCGACCGATCTGGCGCTGATCACCCGGCAACTGGCGACCCTGGTCGGGTCCGGCTTGCCGCTGGAGGAGGCGCTGGGCGCGGTGGCCCGCCAAGCCGATCGCGCGCGCTTGGGCGGTTTATTGCTGGCGGTGCGGACCCGGGTGCTGGAAGGTCACACCCTGGCGACCGCGCTGAGCGATTTTCCCCAGGTATTCCCGGAGTTGTACCGGGCCACCGTCGCCGCCGGCGAACAGTCCGGCCATCTGGACGTGGTGTTCGAACGGCTGGCCGACTACACCGAAGCCCGCCAGCAGATGCGCCAGAAGGTCGGGTTGGCGCTGTTCTATCCCTTGTTGTTGACCACGGTCGCTATCCTGATTGTCGCCGGCCTGCTGACCTACGTGGTGCCGCAGGTGGTGCAGGTGTTCAGCAGCCTCAACCAGCAGTTGCCGGCGCTGACCCGGGGCCTGATCGCCCTCAGCGATTTTCTGCGCCAGTACGGCTGGCTGGTGCTGGCGGCGCTGGCGGCAGGCGTGGCCGGCTGGCTGTACGCCATGCGCCGGATCGGATTCCAGCGGCAGGTGCATCGAACCTTGCTGCGGTTGCCGCTGCTGGCGCGGCTGGTGCGGGGAACCAATACCGCCCGCTTCGCTCGCACCTTCAGCATCCTGATGGCCAGCGGCGTGCCGGTGCTGGAAGCGCTGCGGATTTCCGCCCAGGTGATCGGCAACCTGCCGATGCGGGAAGCGGTGGAGCAGGCGGCGGCGCGGGTCAAGGAAGGCGCCAGCCTGCAAAAGGCGATTAGCACCAGCGGCTATTTTCCGCCGATGACCGTGCAGCTCATCGCCAGCGGTGAGGCCAGCGGCCGGCTGGAGAACATGCTGGAGCGGGCGGCGGTGCAGCAGGAGCGCGAAACCGAGACCTTGATCGCCGCCCTGCTGGGGATTTTCGAGCCGATGCTGATTCTGCTGATGGGCGGGGTGGTGCTGGTGATCGTGCTGGCGATCCTGCTACCGATCTTCGATCTCAATCAACTGGTGCGCTGAGTCGCCGCCCGTGGCCCGATATCGTCCCGTCCGGTGTCCTACCCCGCGTCTTCCGCACCCAGATAGGCTTCGATGACCCGGGGATCGCGACGCACCTGTTCCGGCGGCCCCTCGGCGATCTTGCCGCCGTACTCCAGCACCACCAGCTTCTCACAGGCCCGCATCACCAGCCGCATGTCGTGTTCGATCAACAGTGTGGTGACGCCGCGCGCCCGAATCCGTTCGATTAGTCCAATCAGCGCTCCGGTTTCCTGCTCGTTCATGCCGCCGGCCGGTTCGTCCAGGATCAGCAGGCGTGGCTGGGTCGCCAGCGCGCGGGCAATTTCCAGCCGGCGCTGATCGCCGTAAGACAGATTCTTCGCCATCGTCGCCGCCTGCTGGCGCAGTCCGACAAAATCCAGTTCCCGCAAGGCGCGGTCGTTGGCGTCTTCCTCCTCGCGCTGTTGGGCCGTCCAGCGCAGCATGGCGGCGGCAATCCCGGAGCGCATCCGGTAGTGACAGCCGGCCAGTACGTTCTCCAGCGCGGTCAAGCGCTGGAACAGCCGGATGTTCTGAAAAGTGCGGGCGATGCCGAGGGTGATGATGCGATGGGTGCGCAAGCCGACCAGCGGCGCGCCGGCGAAGGCGATTTGACCTTGATCGGGTCGGTAGTTGCCGGTGATCAGGTTAAACACCGTGGTCTTGCCGGCGCCGTTGGGACCGATCAACCCCACGACCGCACCCTCGGCCACGTCGAAGGAGACGTTGTTCACCGCAGTTAGGCCACCGAAGGTTTTGGTCAGGTTTTGCAGGCTGAGCAGGTTCATGGCGACTCAAATCACCTTGGAAAACCGCTGCTGCTTTTGTTCCCGCAAATACCGGTCGAACGTCATGCAGATATTGCGGATCAGCAGCCGACCCGGCGGCAATACCCGAATCCCCATTTCGGAAAGCGCCAGCAAGCCATCGGCCTGCATGTCGGCCAATTCCGCCAGTTCCAACGCGAAAACGTCGCGGAAGCGGATGCCGTACCGGCGTTCGACGGCGGCGAACTCCAAATTGAAATGGCAGATCAGGTCGGTGATCACCGCCCGCCGCAACCGGTCGTCGGCATCCAGCCGCACGCCCCGGAACACCGCCAGCCGCCCCGCGTCGATCCGGGCGTAATACTCCTCCAACCCCTTCAGATTCTGGCTGTAGCTGTCGCCGACCATGCCGATGGCCGTCGCGCCCAGCCCGATCAGATCACAGTCGGCGTGGGTGCTGTAGCCCTGGAAATTGCGGTACAGCGTACCGGCCTGCTGCGCCCGCGTCAGTTCGTCGGCGGGCTTGGCGAAATGATCCATGCCGATGTAGACGTAGCCCGCTCCGGTCAGTCGTTCGATCACGGTTTTCAAGATTGCCAGCTTCTCCGCCGGCGGCGGCAGGGCGCTGGCGTCGATCTGGCGCTGGGTTTTGAACAGGTCCGGCAGATGGGCATAGTTGAACGCCGAAATCCGGTCGGGACTCTGGGCGATGATCTCGTCCACGGTGCGGCCGAAACTGGCCACGCTCTGCAACGGCAGGCCGTAAATCAAATCCACGCTGATGGATTTGAAGCCCTCGCGCCGGGCAGCGTCCATCACCTTCAGCGTGATTTCCCGCGACTGGATGCGGTTGACCGCCTGCTGTACCTGGGGATTGAAGTCCTGTACCCCCAGGCTCAGCCGGTTGAAACCCAGTTCGCGCAACAGCGCAATCGTGCCGTCATCGGTCTCGCGCGGGTCCACCTCGATGGAATATTCACCGCTGTCGTTGTCCAGCAAGCGGAAATGCTCGCCGGTTACCCGCATCAACTCGCGCATTTCGGCGGCGCTGATAAAAGTGGGCGTACCGCCGCCCCAGTGCAATTGCGCGACTGGGCGGGCGCGGTCGAACAGCGCGCCCTGCAAGGCGATTTCCCGGTACAGGTGGTCGAGATAGGGCGCGGCGTGGCGGCGGTTCCTGGTGACGATCTTGTTGCAGGCGCAGTAGAAGCAGACCGTATCGCAGAACGGGATGTGGACATAGAGCGACAGCGGCCGGCCGCTGGCGTTGCTGGCGATAGCCTGTTCGCGGTACTCGGCCTCGCCGAAGCCGTCGTGGAACTGCACGGCGGTTGGATACGAGGTGTAGCGGGGGCCAGCCTTGTCGTACTTGCGGATCAGGGCGGAATCGAAAACGATGGCGGTGTTCATGAATGTTCGCTCGGCGGCTGGGGTACTCGTGCTTGCAACCACGCCATGAGCTGGTCGGCGGGCATCGGCCTGGCGTAGAGATAGCCCTGAGCCACCCCGCACCCCAAGCCGCGCAGAAATTCCGCCTGTTCCAGGGTTTCCACCCCTTCCGCGATTGAGATCACCCGCAGTTTTTCGCTCAACCCCACGATGGTTTCGGCGAACATGCCCCCCTTGCCGTTACCAATCTCCTTGACGAAGGCCCGGTCGATCTTGAGGCAGTCGATGGGCAGGGATTGCAACTGCCCCAGCGAGGAGTAGCCCGTGCCGAAGTCGTCAATCGCAATCAGGATGCCCAGTCGCTTGAGCGCTTCCAGCCGCTGCAACACCACTTTCGGTTCGTCCATGGCGATGCTCTCGGTGATTTCCAGTTCCAGCAACTGGGGCGGCATTCGATGATGCGCCAGGATAGCCGCCACGTCCCCAACGAAGTCGACCTTGCGGAATTGCGGCATGCTAACGTTGACCGCCATTTTAAACAGGGTAAACCCCAGTTGCGCGATCTGGGCATGTTGAACGCAAGCCTGTTCCAGAACCCAGGCGCCGATCTGGACGATCAACCCCGAGTATTCGGCCAGCGGGATAAAGACATCGGGTGGCTGGATAAAGCCCTGCTCGCCCGGCCAGCGCAACAGCGCCTCGACTCCGACGACGTCGCCGGTCGCCAGGGCGATTTGCGGTTGATACCAGACTTGAAGCTGGCGGGCGTCGAACGCTCGCTGCAACTGATGGATGATCTCGAGTCGCCAGCGCGTGCTGTCTTCCATTTCCGCCAGATAATACTCATGGTAGGAACGGAAGCTTTTTTTGGCGCGATTCAGAGCGATGTTGGCGCGCTTGAGCAAGGTGGCGCCCGAACTGGCGTTTTCCAGATCGCGGCAAAGGCCGATGGTGACGGTGACGGGCAGTTGGTATTCACCGACCTCGAAGGAGTCATGGAATAGTTCCAGCAAATCGGTCGGGTTGATTTTGGTTTTCGGGCCGATGACGCCGAACACATCGGCGCCGAGGCGGGCCAGCCGGCATTCCGGTGGTAACGTCGCCCGCAGGCGGTTGGCGACCGCGATCAGCAACGCATTGCCCATGTCCTGGCCGAGGCCGTCGTTGAGATCGGCGAAGTGATCGATATCCAGCAACGCCACCACGGCGTCGGTCGGCGCGCGCGCGACGGTATCAAGGTCGGCGATAAACGCCGGGCGGTTGAGCAGCCGGGTCAGCGGATCGTAATAAGCGACATGGTGCAGGCGCTCGACCAGTCTAACGTTGCGAAAGCAGGCGGTGATGTTGGCGACGAACACTTCGACCAGCGGGCGGTCCAGCGTGGCGAGTTCGTGGCTGGAATCGAGAAAGATGGCGGCTTCCTGATGCGGGGTGGCCTTCAGGTACAGCACGGTGTGGTCGGCGCCGAAGACGTGGTGGCCCTGCGCCACGCTGGCCAGAATGGCGGACACGATCCGGCGATCCGGCAAGGTCTCCAGCGGCTGGGCGATGTAGGGCGCGTGTCGGCCAGCGGCGCTGACCACATAACAGCGCTGGTCGTCGCCGCTGAACGGCGAGCCTCTCTGGGTGCAGACGATGCCGTCCCGCGGTAACTTGAGCAGCACGGCCAACTGAGTGAGGATGCCTTCGGCCAGATCAGCGATGGCGTGTTGCTCCATCAGATCGGCGGTGGCGTGGACGATCAGCTCCAGACCGCGCCGGTTTTCGGCGATGGCGCGTAGTTGGTCGTAGCCGCGCAGGGCGGCGCTGACCATGGTGATCAACTGGGTGTGGGTCAGTTCGGCCTTGGTGCGATAGTCGTTGATGTCGTAGGCGTCGATGACGGTCAATTCCGGCGCGTATCCCGGCTGGCCGGTGCGCAGGATGAGGCGGCATTCCATCATCCGCAACTCTTCGCGGATATAACCGACCAGTTCGAGTCCCGCCTGATCGGTTTCCATCACCACATCCAACAGCACCACGGCGAGATCGGGGTACTGGCGCAAGTGCTCGCGCGCTTGCCGAGCGCTGTCGGCGTACAGTAAGTGCAAGGGCCGTCCGAAAATGCGCAGGTCGTGCAGGATGAACCGGGTGACACTATGCACCTCGGGGTCGTCATCGACGATGAGCAGTTTCCACGGCGGGGCGTTGACTGGATGGGGCGCATCGGTCTGGTCGGCGTCGTTGGTCAACTGGATCAATTCATCGCTCATGCGGATTTTCCAAGATGGGCCGGTCGGGGGCGGTCAGGGGCAGGGCGAGGGTGAAGGTTGCGCCGGAACCCGGCCGGCTGGATGCCTGAATGGTGCCACCGAGTACACCAGTCATTAAATTATAGACGATATACAAGCCCAGACCACTGCCGCCGCTGCCCAGTCTGGTAGTGAAAAAGGGGTCGAAAATCCGTTTAAGCATCGGTTCAGGGATGCCCACCCCGTTATCCGCATAGTCGATTTGGACGCGGCCGGCGTCGGATGCCGCAGCGCGGATGTGGATCACGCCAGCGTCCAGGCCGGCGAAGCCGTGGATGAGCGAGTTGCTGACCAGGTTGGCGAGCGCCTGCTCCAGCGGGCCGGGGTAGCTGTCCAGTTCCAAGTCGGGGGGAATCTCCAACTCGATGCGATGGGCGGTGCGCTTGAACTGGGGCCGCAGGGTGACCAGCATCTCCTCGATGGTCTGGCGCAGGTTGAAGCGGCGGCGGCGCATGCTGGTTTGGTCCACCGCCACCTGCTTGAAGTGGCCGATCAGGTCGGCGGCGCGGACGGTATTGCGTTCCAACAGTTCGATCGCTTCCCGGCCCCGACCCAGGAACGTCTCAAGCTGGGAGCGGCGCAGGCTGCCGGATTCGACGGCGACCGCGAACGCTCGCAGATCCTCGCCCAGGGCGCTGGCGACCACGCGGGCGTTGCCCAGTGGGGTATTGAGTTCGTGGGCCACACCCGCAACCAGGCTGCCCAGCGCCGCCAGCTTTTCCGCCTGCACCAGTTGGGCCATGGCCTGGTGCAGCTCGGCATTGGTTCGCTGTAACTCGGCGGTGCGCTCGGTCACCAGTTCCTCCAGATGTTCCCGGTGTTGCCGGAGTTCTTCCTCCGCCCGCATGCGCTCGGTGATATCGCGGGCAAAGCCGGTGGTGCCGAGTAGCTGACCTTCGGCATCGATTACTGGAGTCTTGAACGTTTCAAACCACTTGATCACACCCTGATCGGCAACCATCTCCTCGATGGATTGACCGCGCCGGAGGCGCATGATTTCGCGATCATCAGCGCGATACTGTTCCGCCAGATTCCGGGGCCACACATCCAGGTCGGTTTTGCCAATCACCTCACCAATATGTTTACGCCCGCATGCTTGCGCGAATACATGATTGAGCATGAGAAACCGCCCTTGCGTATCTTTCAGCCAGACGAGATGGGGTAAATTTTCCATGATCGCGCGCTGGCGCGCCTCGCTGGTCGCGAGATCCCGCTCGCGCTGGCGAATGGCGTGCGCCATGCGCTCGAGATCGCCCGCCAGGTTGGCGAATTCCCGGATGGGGGAAACCGGCCACGGTTGGTCGTAGTCGCCATCGGCGATGGCATGGGCTTGTTCCGTGTAGCGACGGATGTGCTGCGACAAGCCGCGAGCCAGCACCAACGTGGCAGCCATGGCCAACAGTAGCGCGATGATCGCGCCAACGGCCAACACCCACAAGGTACCCAGAAACGGTTGGAACGCCTCAATGCGTGGCTGCGCGACCAGCACCATCCAGCCGAGTTGTGGAACGCGGACCACGGTGCCGATGAGCGTCTCGCCATCGAACTCGAAGTCCTGAACCGGCTGTACGGCCGGGTCGCCTGCTGGAGACGTCTCGATGACCGTCTCGCCGTCGAAGTCGAAGTCGAAGCCGTGGGTCGTGAGGGGTTTCCGCAGGGCATCGCGGACGATCGGCAGGTGACTGAGGTTAAGCTGCTGACCGCTCAGCGCGTGTTGGGAATGGGCAATGATCTGGCCCTGGCGGTCGAGAATCATTTCCAACATCCCAGGTTCGAGCGGCAGGCGGCCGATAAACTCGGAGAGTTGGTCGATGGCGATCTCGCCAATCAGCACTTGCCCAGCCACCGGAATCGCCAGGGTCACGGCGAGTCGACCACTGCCCGTGGATAGAAAGGTCTCCGACCACACCTCCCTGTTCCGCTCCCGCGCTTCGCGCACCACAGCCAACTTGGACAGATCGAGTCCCAGCAGATCGCTACGTTGGCCGCGCCGCGCTTGGGGCAGACCGACGGCGCACACCGCGTCGTCCACATCAGCGATGTAAATCGCCGCGAACACATCGCCCGTTCCGGCGTGCGCATCCAGGAGACTCAACCAAAACGACGCGGGCTGGTTGCCCTGGTTACGGAGGTGTTCCGCGATAGCGCGCAGTTCGCGCCCCGCGCCGAGCAGATGAGACTCGATCTGGCCGGCGATGGCGCGGGCCAGCGCCTGATGTTGAATTTCGATGCTAACGCGCATCTGGGGCAACAGCACCAACAGGACCAGCGCGGCGACCACAGCCAGCGGCAGCATCCCCGCCAGCGCGAAGCGCAGCGCCAGCCACGACCGAAGGGGTCGAGCGGATGGCATGGTGTTACTCGACCACCACGAACTGGCCATCGCGCACGACCGTGATGACGCTATCCCGCCGTGCCTCGCCGAAATCATCGAAGATGACCGGATGCTGGAGGCCATCGAAGCGGCGCAAGGCCAGTATGGTTTCCTTGAGGCTTCGCTCCATTGAGCGTTTGGCCAGCGCTTCCAGCACGACGTTGGCGGCATCGAACGCAGCCACGCCGCCGAAGCCCGGTTCCCGCCTGAAGCGCTCAAGATAGGTTTGGCGAAAAGCTTGATAGCGCGGCGCGGCGTTGTTGCGATCGAAGATTTGCGCCACCGTCAGACCTTCCACGGCCTTGCCACCGAGTTCCATCAGCCGCTCGGTGGCTCCCCATTCGGAACCGATGATGGGGAGCCGGGTGTCGAGTTTGCGGATTTGCTGGCAGAGCATCGCCGTATCGACCGAGTTAGCGACGATCACTACCCCGTCGGGTTGGGGAGCGAGCAAATCGTTCGCGATCCGCAGGAAAGCCGTATCGCCGCCCGACTCGAAACCGACCGCCTGGATGATTTCACCGCCGCCCTCGGCGAAGGCGGCGCGAAAGTCGTCGAGCCAGCTTTCCGTGTAGGCCCTGTTGTTGAGGTCGTAAGCCGCCGTCACGCGCCGCAGACCCCGCATGTTCCGCTGATACAGCGCGATCTTGCGCACATATTCCCGGGTAGGCGAACTCACCCTGAAGAAGTAGTCGTCCTTGCCGGTCAATTCGTTAGTGACGGCCGTGGGGCTGATGAGCACTATTTCCGCTTCGTTCGCGACCGGCGCCATGGCAACGGCCATCGCGCTCGTCATGGGACCGATGATGGCGACGGCTCCTTGATCGATCAGTTCGCGGGCCGCGCGCTGGGCTACCTCCGGATTCTGCTCGTCGTCCCTGATCAGGAGTTTTACCTTGCGCCCGGCCACTCCGCCCGCCTGATTGCGGAGTTCGACGGCCAGCAGGACGGCGTCGCGCCCGGCGATGCCGAGATCGGCCACCCGTCCGGAAGTGCCGGCTACAAACCCGATTCGGATCGGCTCCGGCGGCGTGCAGCCTGGCAGGATCGCGCAACTCAGCAAGACGACGCTCAGGACCACGACCGCTCCAGTCCATATTCCTGCCATTCGGAAAGACTTCATTGCGATTTTCGCCGATGGGGGTGGATGGCGACGGCAACAGGCGCGGCGGCCTGGCCGGTTCAATCAGCTCGTCATAGCCGGCGCAACTGCGCGGCGTTCAACAGAAACACGCCCTGGCCGCCGCGCTCGAACTCCAGCCAGGTAAACGGCGTGTCCGGGAACGCCTCGCACAGGGCGTACTGAGCATTGCCGACCTCGACGATCAGCAGCCCGTCGCGTTTCAGGTGATCGGCGGCCTGGCGCAGGATTTCCACCACCACGTCCAATCCTTCCTCGCCGGCGGCCAGCCCCAGTTGCGGTTCGTGATGATATTCGGGCGGCAGGTTGTCCAGTTCCTCCAGACCCACATAGGGCGGGTTGCTGATGATCAGATCGTAGCGGCGGCCCTTCAGCGCCGAAAACAGATCGGACTGAATCACCTCGACCTGATCTTCCAGGCCATGCTCGGCGACGTTGCGCCGCGCCACCTCCAGCGCCTCGGTGGAGATGTCCGCCAAATCCACCCGCGCGTCCGGGAAGGCGTAGGCGCAGGCGATGCCGATGCAGCCGCTGCCCGTTCCCAGATCCAGGATGTCGCCGATCGGCCGGCTGTCCGGCAGCCACGGCGAGAAATGCCGCTCGATCAGCTCCGCCAGCGGCGAGCGTGGAACCAATACCCGCTCGTCCACGTAAAACGGCAAGCCCATGAACCAGGCGCGCTGGGTCAGATAGGCGGCCGGCTTGCGCTCGGCGATGCGCCGTTCCAGCAGGTGTAGCGCCGCCTGCTTTTCGGGCGGCGTCAGGCGCGATTGAAAATACTCGGTGTGCACATCCGGCGGCAGGTGCAGGGTGTGCAGCACCAGCGCCGCCGCTTCGTCGATGGCGTTGTCGGTGCCGTGGCCGAAATGCAGGCCGGTCTCGTTCATCCGGCTGGCGCCCCAGCGGATCAAGTCGCGGATCGTGCGCAGATGGGAGGAAACGTCGTCGTGGTTGGTCATCGAGAATCGGGCGTGGTGAATAAGGCGGTGGAGGGTTTGGCGGCATTCTACCGTTGCGACGGCGAACCGGATATGCTCCCGTCCGCTATCCCTACCCAAGAATAGGCTACTCGAAAGGCATCCACGATGACTGCACCCTGGGGCGACCGCCTGCGCAATCTACCGCAATACCTGCTGCCGCAACGACTGCTGACCCGCCTGGTTTATCGGTTGGCGCGGATTCGGACGCCCTGGTTCAAGGACGCGCTGATTCGCTATTTCGCCCGGCAATTTCAGGTGAAGCTGGACGAGGCGCTGGAAACGAACCCGCGCGCCTATGCCGATTTCAACGCCTTCTTCACCCGCGCGCTCAAGCCCGGCGCGCGACGAGTGGCCCCGGGCGACCGAACCGCATGCTGTCCGGTGGACGGCGCGGTCAGCCAGCTTGGCCTTGCGGAAGCCGATACGCTGTTGCAAGCCAAGGGACGGACCTTTTCGCTGACGGCCCTGCTGGGCGGCGACGCCGAGCGGGCGCGGTTGTTCCAGGGCGGCGCCTTCGCCACCCTGTATCTGTCGCCACGCGATTATCACCGCATCCACATGCCGCTGGCTGGCCGGCTGCGAGAGATGGTTCACATTCCGGGCAAGCTGTTCAGCGTGTCGCCGCTGACCACCCGGATGGTCCCGGAGCTGTTCGCCCGCAACGAGCGGGTGGCGGCGTTGTTCGACACCCCGGCGGGACCGATGGCGCTGGTGTTGGTGGGGGCGATCAACGTGGCATCCATCGAAACCGTGTGGGCCGGGGCGATCACTCCGCCACTGGGAACCACGATTCGGCATTGGAGCTATCCACCGAACGGCGAGGGCGCGGTGCGGCTCGACAAGGGTGCGGAACTGGGCCGCTTCAACATGGGTTCCACCGTGATTCTGTTGTTCGGTCGAGACGCCGTGCGCTGGGAAGCCGAAATTCGCCCGGGCGCGCTGGTGCGGATGGGACAGCGCCTGGGGAAGGTCGCCAAACCAGCCGCCTGACCGGGGCGTCAAGCGATGTCGACCGGGAAGGCGATGACGTCCTGGATGGACCGCTTGCCCGCCGCCAGCATCATCAGTCGGTCGAAACCCAGCGCCACCCCGGCGCAGTCCGGCAAGCCGGCTTCCAGGGCGGCGAGCAGGTTTTCATCCACCGGCGCAAGCGGTAGGCCCAGCGCCCGTCGCGCCGCGTTCTCCTGACCGAAGCGGCGGCGCTGTTCGCCGGCGTCGCCCAGCTCGTGAAAACCGTTGGCCAGTTCGACGCCGTTCAGGTACAACTCGAAACGTTCGCCCACCGGCGGATGGCCGGGCCGCAGCCGCGCCAGCGCCGCCTGCGAAGCCGGGTAGTCGTACACGAACGTCAGCCGTCCTTGCCCCAGGCGCGGCTCGATGCAATGGGTCAGCAACAAATCCAGCCAGGGGTCGGCATCGTCCACCGGCATTCCCGGCGGGATCGACACACCCCGCGCCGTGGCGCACGCCGCCAGTTCCGCCACCGTGGCCCGGTGCGGGTCCAGACCGAGATGGCGCTGGAACGTTTCCCGATAGCTCGACCGCTCCGGTTCGGCCAGCGCCAGCCGCCCGGCCAGCAGCTTCGTCACCAACTCCGCTACCTCATTCATCAGCCGGCGGTGGTCGAAACCCACCCGATACCATTCCAGCAGGGTGAATTCGGGATTGTGGCGGCGCCCCGCCTCGCCGTCGCGGAACACCCGCGCGATCTGGTAAATGCAGCCGCTGCCCGCCGCCAGCAGCCGCTTCATCGGGAATTCCGGCGAGGTATGCAGATACAGCGTTTGCCCGTAGCGCGGCCCCGGCCCCGCGTAGACCGTTCCGAAACTGGTCAGATGCGGATCGGTGATCGCCGCCGCCGACAGCGCCGGTGTTTCCACCTCCAGCACCTCGCGCGCCGCGAAAAAAGCGCGAACTCGCGCCAGCAGTTCGGCCCGCAGGCGCAGAGTGGCCCAATCGGCGCTGGGTCGCCAGGCGGGTCGTTCCACGATTGATTGCGATCCCGGTTATTCCTTGACCCGGGAGACGTACTCGCCGGTGCGGGTATCGACCTTGATAACCTCGCCGTTCTGCACGAACAGCGGCACCCGCACCACCGCGCCGGTTTCCAGCGTCGCCGGTTTGCCGCCGCCGCCCGATGTGTCGCCGCGCACGCCCGGATCGGTTTCCACAATCGTCATGATCACGAAATTGGGCGCGGCCACGCTCAGCGGCACGCCGTTCCACAGCGTCACCAGGCAGATGGCCTCTTCCTTGAGCCACTTGGCGGCATCGCCCACGGCCGCGGCGTCGGCGGTCAACTGCTCGTAGCTCTGCGGGTCCATGAAGTGCCAGTATTCGCCGTCGTTGTAGAGGTATTGCAGTTCCACGTCGATCACGTCGGCGCCTTCGGCGGTGTCGCCCGACTTGAAAGTGCGTTCAATGGTTCGCCCGGTCTTCAGATTGCGCACTTTCACCCGGTTGAACGCCTGGCCTTTGCCGGGCTTGACGAACTCGTTTTCCACGATGGCGTAGGGATCGCCATCCAGCATGATCTTCAGCCCGCTCTTGAATTCGTTGGTACTATACATCGCCATGCAAAACCTACCTTCCGCTAGAGTGATTGTAATCATTCAGTCCCCTCTCCCCCTGCCAAGGGGGAGAGGGTTAGGGTGAGGGGGTAAGTCGTTGAATCCACGACCCTCACCCCCAACCCCTCTCCCGCCTGCGGGAGAGGGGAGTGAACGGTTACGAGTGATTGAGCCACCAAAGCTGACTATGATAACGGTAAAGGCGATTTCGCGTCAGGTTCCGCGCTGGCAGCGGGAACTGGCCCAGGCGATCACCGACCCGGCCGAACTGCTGCGGGAACTGGAACTCGATCCCGCCTTGGCGCCGGTGGCGCGCGCGGCGGCGGCGCGCTTTCCCCTGCGGGTTCCGCGCGGGTTTGTGGCGCGGATGGCCAAGGGCGATCCGGGCGATCCGCTGCTGCGACAAGT
>JBATNZ010000079.1:0-10117 GCA_049290615.1 Candidatus Contendibacter sp. | reverse complement strand
GGCCTCGATGGCGCGACGGGTCTCGGCCGCGCCCAGTTCGGGCACATGGCCCAAAATCTCGCCACTGGCGGGATTGGTGATGGCCGAAGCGGCACGGTGATCAGCGTCGATCCAACAGCCAGCAACGTAGCATTGTTGCCGAAACAGCGCGGTGTCGCGAAGTTGCATGAAGTCCCCTGATGGTTGAGCGTACAACGAGATCGTCCACAACACGCGGTCGCTATGTTGCAAACCACACGGTCCATTGGCTGGTATCGCTTCGCACCCATCGAAAGGGATACCAACAGCGGAAAGGATCGACCGCCCGGCGTGCGGTCGGACCGACCCACCCGCCACTTCGGTACCCATTTCATCGGCTGGCAGGTAAGACATTGCAAGCATCGGCGGAGCCGGTACGCTTCCATGCTATATTTTCAAGCATGGCTCCCACATAGAGCAACCTGATCCCGAAGAGCCCGCTTGCCATGGCCGGGACAGGCCGTTCATGAACCCCTCCAGCATGGCGAGATAGGCCTTCAACATGAAGCGCTACTTTACCCGACGTTCCTTTCTCATGGGCGCACTGCTCGTCCCGTGGCTACCCCGTCTCGGGCAGGATGCTTGGGCTGACCTGAAACCGCTGGCGGGACTCGAGCTGGGACCAGCGCAGCCGTTCAGCTTCGACTGGCTGCGCGAGCAGGCCAAACAACTGGCGGCTCAACCCTATCAGGTTCCCATCATTCGCCATGCCGATGTCGTGGAGAAAATCGATTATGGCACCCATCAGGAGATCCAGTTCCGACCGGAAACCGCTCTCTGGCAACAGGGGGAAGGACCGTATCCGGTGCGATTCTTCCATCTGGGACAACTGTTTCCGACGCCGGTAAAGATTTATACCGTGCGCGAGGGTACTGCGCGGGAAGTACGTTATTCCTCCCGACTGTTCAACTTCGGCAAGGCGGATTTTGCCGCGGCTCTGCCGGACGATATCGGTTTTGCTGGTTTCCGGGTCATGCATTCCAGAACAGCAGAGCGGGACTGGCTGGCTTTTCTGGGGGCCTCCTATTTTCGCAGTTCCGGGGAATTGGATCAGTACGGCATTTCGGCCCGCGGCGTCGCCATCGATACCGCTTTGCCAAGCGGAGAGGAATTTCCGAGCTTTACCCGCTTCTGGCTGGAACCGGCGGCCAATCCGCAGGCTGTCATGATCTATGCCTTGCTGGAGGGACCCAGCATTACCGGCGCCTATCGGATACAGGCGCTCCGTCAAGAACGCGCGGTGATGGACGTCGAGGCCGTATTATTCTTTCGTAAGACGATTCACCGGCTGGGAGTGGCCCCTTTGACCAGCATGTTCTGGTTTTCCGAGACCAATCACCAGCCGACCAGAGAGTGGCGGCCGGAAGTTCATGACAGCGATGGGCTGAGCCTGTGGACGGGCACTGGCGAGCACCTCTGGCGGCCGCTCAACAATCCACCTGTCGTGCAGACCAGTTCCTTCATCGATATCAATCCCAAGGGGTTTGGCCTCTGCCAGCGGGATCGCAACTTTGAAAATTATCAGGATGACGCCGTATTCTACGAACGCCGTCCCTCGCTGTGGGTTGAGCCGCTGGAACCGTGGGGTGAAGGTGCCGTACAACTCGTCGAACTCCCGACCGCAGGTGAATTCCATGACAATATCGTCGCTTACTGGGTACCGCGGGCGCCGGCGCAATCTGGCTCCAGCCGGACCTTCAAGTACCGTTTGTACTGGGCAGCCGATGAACCTTTTCCGCCACCGCTTGGTCAAGTTGTCGCCACCCGCGTCGGTTGGCTCCCTGATCCCGATGCAACGCCGTCGCTGGTCAGGGCATGGCTGGTCATCGATTTCGCCGGGGGACCTCTAAAACTACTCGACAGCCAGGCTCCGGTCAGCCTGGTAGCCAGCGCCACCCGCGGTAAAGTGCGTAATCTGTCCGCCTTTCAGGTGGCTAACACCCGGCGCTGGCGGGGATTTTTCGATATCGAGCTGGAAGAGGGCGAGTCTGCGGATATACGGGCTTACTTGCGTCTGGGCGAGCAGACGTTGTCGGAGACCTGGCTCTACCGGTTCATTCCCAGTCCGGCATCAGGTTAAAATTCGCCCCTGGTTCCATCGCCCTGTCATTTCCGTCGATCTCTTTTGGGGGTATCTTGACCACGCAGCCCGGCATCACGCGACGCACTTTTCTTGGGGGCGCGTTGCTCGCTCCCCTGTTCCCCTTGCTCACTTCGGTGGCTCGATCCGAAGAATTGAATACAGGGTTCGATTGGGGACCCGCTCAGTCATTCAGCTTCGATTGGCTGCGGGAGCAGGCCCGGCAATTGGCGGCGCAGCCTTACCGGGCGCCACTGATCCGTCATCCGGAAGTGCTGGAACGAATCGATTTTGATGCTTATCAGCAAATCCGTTATCGGCCGGAGGATGCGCTCTGGGCGAAGGGAGATGGCCCCTATCCAGTACAATTCTTCCATATGGGCAAGCTATTCCAGGCACCAGTCAGGATGCATCTGGTTCATGACGGGATGGCACGGGAAATCCTGTATTCGCCCCGCTTGTTCACATTCGGCAAAGCCAGTTTTGCGGCGGACCTGCCGGATGACATGGGTTTCGCCGGCTTCCGGGTGATGCATTCGAGCACGCAGCGGCGTGACTGGCTGGCTTTTCTGGGGGCAGCTTATTTTCGCAGCGCCGGTGAATTGGATCAGTACGGGCTATCCGCGCGAGGTGTCGCCATTGGGACTGGCTTGTCGACCCCTGAAGAATTTCCCTACTTCGTCAGCTTCTGGTTGGAAGCCGCAGCCGACCCCAGGGCCCTGGTGATCTATGCCTTGATGGACGGTCCCAGTATCAGCGGCGCCTATCGCTTCCTGGCATCGCGTCAGGAACAGGTGGTGATGGACGTTGAAGCAGTGCTGTTTGCCCGGACAGCGATCACCCGGCTTGGCATAGCGCCAATGACCAGCATGTTCTGGTATTCGGAAACCAACCATATGCAATCACGCGACTGGCGACCGGAAATCCACGACAATGATGGATTGGCCCTGTGGACCGGGGCTGGCGAACGCATTTGGCGACCGCTCAATAATCCTCTCGGCGTGCAGACCAGTTCCTTCTTCGATAACAATCCCAAGGGATTCGGCCTTCTTCAGCGCGATCGCAATTTTGAAAACTACCAGGATGATCTCGTGTTCTACGAGCGGCGACCCAGCCTGTGGGTTGAACCGCTGGAACCCTGGGGCGAGGGCGCGGTGCAACTAGTCGAAATTCCGACTACTTTTGAGGCGGATGATAATATTGTTGCGTACTGGGTGCCACAAGCGCCGGTGCAGGCGGGTTCCACCTGGACATTTAAATACCGCTTGCACTGGGTGGCCAACGAACCTTGGCCCTCGAGTCTGGGGCGGGTTATCGCCACTCGCCTGGGCAGGGGCGGCAATCCGGGGATGAGAGTTCCTCCACCGAATAAGGGTAAAATAGTGATCGATTTTGCTGGTGGCCCTCTGAATCAGCTCGAGGGCAAGGCGCCAGTCCAGTTGGTGCTCAATGCCTCGGGTGGAAAAATTGATGAAAATTTTGTTATCCAGGTCGTTGGCACCAAATGCTGGCGGGCGTTTTTCGATATCGAGGTGGAGAACATGAATCCAGTCGATATCCGTGTTTATTTACGCCTTGGCGACTTGGCTCTTACGGAGACCTGGATCTATCAATACATCCCATACTACCGTAACTTGTTGAACTGAAATGCACTCTCCACTCGTCTTGAAGATAAACAGGTGGTTTAACGTATGAACGTAAAAGCGGATATTCCCATATCTGGATCTGCCAAAATTTTGTTGTTATTGTTTCCGATTTTCTTCTCGATCCCAGCGCTGTCAGGAAATGAAGGAAAACCGGCATTTGTCCTCTATCAGCAAAGCTATCAAACAGCTTGTGCAGAAGAGGATAACGTTATGTTGCAGATC
This sequence comes from Candidatus Contendibacter sp., assembly GCA_049290615.1. Taxonomy (GTDB): domain Bacteria; phylum Pseudomonadota; class Gammaproteobacteria; order Competibacterales; family Competibacteraceae; genus Contendibacter. The sequence goes on along the minus strand of JBATNZ010000079.1, from coordinate 6,151 downwards.
AATTCAGCCAACAAAAGCATAAGAGGAGTCAATATCCTGGCGAAAAAACCAACTTTTAACACAATAGGCTACAAAATTTATAATGGCCCGGATTTTACTGGGTGTCAGTGGACGCCCAAGAAAATTGAATCAACCAACTATTACCCGGAATGTTTTATAGAAGACAGGTTGGGTTATATGGATAAAAGCAATATCTGTAGGCTAGAGAAAACGGATACTGTTTTTAGAGATGGCAGATGGGAAATCATAGGCTATAGAGGTCCACACTGGCAACCATTTATGGAGGTAATCAATCAGGATAATCGGTTGAGTGGTGAGTATAAGACCCTGACGATCAGGCGGTCTGAAAGACCGGATGGTGGCGAACGTCAGGTCGTTGCCGCCATCTACTCCGATGGTTATTTACGACCAACTTACTTTGTCAAGGCGGATCAAGACGGTGGTTGGGGCGGAAGCTTTATATTGGGCAAGGCGCAATCAGTGAAAGTGGTCGCTAATAGATTCTATCATAATATAAAAACGGTTAAAGTTAAAAATGCAGATGAAATACTGGAACTGGAGCTGGTTTTTGTCGATAATTCTGATCATCCAGCAAAACTAGTTTTATATTATGATTTTAATAAAAAAGGGGTGGATTTTATTCCTGCCGAAAACAGCAGGGATGCTTTACTAATTTTCGCTTCCATGTATAGAGACAAGACATCTTTTGATATCGAACTGCTAAAGGGAAAAACCATGGATCAGGACAGGGTTTACAATATTCTGGACCATGCGCTGGATAAAGCATTTTTCGGATCCAGGTTCATACTGGCAAAGGATAATCCAGCGACCCATAATACGCTGGCTCCCGATTTTGAGATAACGGCTATTTTTTCAGAATAACCGTTTACTCAATAAAACAGCAACACATCGGCTGGAAATTCGGTAATCGTGGCGTGGTCGGCATCGAACAGGGTGCTGGCTTTGCCATTGACCGTAAGCCCGCGCAGCGCTACCGGCGGTCTGAGCACAATATTGCCCGGCGGCAGGGCGATATCGCCCGTTAGTTTCAGGCGTAATTTTCCCGGCGCCTCGCGCCACAGGCTATAGTTCAGCGTACCATGATAGGTCGGCAAACGTTTTACGCTGACCCCGCCAGGGCTCTCCAACCATTCATTGGGGACGCCAGCGGCGATGACCAGGGATTGTTCGCTTTCTTCCTCGAAAGCGAACAGACTGCGCAATGAGCGAATGTAATCAGAACCGACCCAGGTATGAGGCATATCGCCGATGGAATTGGCTACTCCGGGATCACGCCATACGACTTCAGCCCATTGGTTCCAGGCAACCGGGCGCTGGTCGGCCAGAAAGAAATCCAGAGCCTCCAGCGCCCGCTGGCGTTGCCCCAAGCGCACCAGGGAACCGATAATCCGGGTCTCATAGGGTGTGTATTTATCCCAATCGATCTCGCCCTTGGCGCGTTGCCGAAAATAGGCGAAATAATTCTCGAACGTCTGCTGTAACGCCTGTTGCGGCAGAGATTTCTGTTCCCCACCGGGATCCAGGGCGATCGTGGTCGAGGTGGGATCGAAGTCGCCGAGTTCGGCGGAACCGGGAAGATAATCGATCCGGTGTTTTTCCATGGTGCAGCGGATGGACGCCAACAGGTCCTGCTGGAAGGCATCCCGTAAGGCGGCAAAATTCGCCGCCTTCTCCGCATCGCCCAGCACTCTCGCCATGGCGGCTGCATCCTTGAGCCCGCGCAACGTGAAAAAATCATCCCAGTAGGAATGCACGGGATGGGCCAGATAGCCCTCGTGACTGACCGATTCCGGCATCAAGCCATAGTATGGCTGCAATTCGGGCGTCCGGTAGACAGCAGTCAGGCGTTGCCGGCGCAGAAAATCGATGTATTCCACCGTTTTTACCACTGTGGGCCACAACTCGCTCAGGAAACCCACGTCATGGGTATAGCGGTAGTACTCCATCACCGTGTAAATGAATTCGCCGGGGCTGTCATGTTCCGGCAAGGGATCGGCGCCACGTTTGTCGACGCAGCAAGGTATCTTGCCATCAGGGAACTGATAGCCGGCGTACCAGCGGATAAACTCACGCACCTCTTCGGTATAGCCCATGGATAACAGCGCCGCCGAGGTCAGGGCGCCATCCCGAATCCAGGAACGCGCATAGTTACGGGGACCGGGCTGAATGGCGGGACCAGCGCGGTTGATCAGGATATAAGCCAGGGTGCTCTTCAAAACGTGAATCAGGCGATCGGCGGGCGGTGGTAACTGGATATCCACTCGACCGAGTTGGGCTTGCCAGTAGCGAGTCGCTGCCTCCAGTTCCGCGCGCCCCCGCGCCGCGGCTTCCTGCGGGGATATCGATCCGGGCAGGACCGCTTGCGGCTCATGAAAAGGGATGGCCAGGTATATCTCGCGGGAACCTTGCGGCGGCAAATCGATGCGGTATTCCAGCGCGCCAGACGCATAGCCGAAAGGATCAGTCACCTGATCCTGAACAGGCAGCTTGCCAGCCGCTAGGAATCCGGTAATTGGACCGTGCTCAAAGCGCGCGGCGCCGAAGTGATCGGGAACCGACAGCGGCGTCACCGCCTTTTCGCCATTGACCCACACCCGACCTTTCTGGTAAGCCAGCTCGCGAATCGGGGTGGCGCCGCCGACGATATTGAGGGACTGCCAGGGTGGATTGACCTGAAAGGGCCGCACCGCCAGGAACAGATTGATATGCCGATACTCACTGCTGGTATTGCTGACTAGATATCTGGCGTACAGCGTCGAGGCGCCCGGCGCGCCCGTGGCAAAAGCGGTGATGCGGAGAACCAGCGGATCGTGGCGCCAAATCACTGAGGGGATCGGTAAATACCCTTGCTCCAACTCCTGTGCGGGAAGAGCTTCCGCCCAAGTCACCAGTCGGCCGTCGCTATATAAAAACGGCTCTATCGAAAAGCCGCCCTTATCAACCTCGAGCAAGCCTTCTTCGTTGAGCAGGCCCTCCTGATCATCTCCGTTCACTCCCACCGGAGTCCAGTAGGTTTGTTGCTGGTAAAGATATTTGGGATACCAGCCCCTGACCGTATCCTGCGCGATCGACTCGAAGAAATGGTTAATCGAAGAAGAAAATTCATAGGGTTTCAACGTGACCGCCAGAATCCCGTAACCCTGTTCCCGGCTACTCTGTTGCAGATCCAGCCGGAGATAGCGGGATTCGGCGTCCGGCAAGTAAATATAATCGCGTCCACCGTCGCCATCGGTGACGCGGTAAGCGGTTTGCCAGTTGATGCCGTCATCGGAAAGCTGCACCCGATAGGTGGTCGCGTAATCCTCCCGATCCCAATCGATGACCATGCCGCCGTATTCGCGGCGCTTGATGAAATCCAGCATCACCCACTGGCTTGCCGCCACGGAACCGCTATGCCAGCCAGCCAATGGTTCCAGGTCGAATATCCGTTCAGGTTCATGGCCAGGGACTGAGGTGGAAGCTTCCACCTTGGGGTGCGGACTGGATGGGCTCACCGACTCGCGTTCTTCGAGTTGTAGTCCATCGATCCAGATAGAGCCTTTGCCGCCCGCGCCGGCGGAGATGGCCAGTTCCAAAGCCCCCATTGCGGTGGGCAGACCGCCGCCAACCGGACCCCAGGCGAATTGCAGGTGTTTCTTCTTGACAACGATGCGCTGCCAGTCCTGGGGAAAGGTAAAATCACGCTGTACCCGCCACCAGAGATTTTTATTGGAGGGATCGATTAGCTTGAATTCAAAATTATTGGCCGGCGCCGCGCCCCGTAACATAAAGCTGAAGGCATAGTTGTCGGGCAGCTTAAGAGGAAAGGGCTTGCGGAGTATCAGATGGCCACCGTGGCCCTCAAAATCGAAATCGACGCGCAGACCCATGCCGCTGAAACCGGTGTCATGAGCGAATTCCACCCGCACGCCGGGTGAGCCCGTTGCCGTCCAGCCGTGCAATTCCTCGAACTCGTCTAATACCGAATCTTCAGCCATCGCCCTGCTACCATTCCAAACCGCCAGCAAAACCGTCAGGATAAGCAGGCTCTTCAAGATCATTTTCACCGTTGGAGACCCTCGGAGCGGGGGTTATGGGAGTCAGGCCTGGCACCACCAGGGCAATCGCGTTATATCAGCTTAACGACTTGATTTAACTGAATATTAGTTTGCCGATGTACCCTGTCTTCATTTTGCAACTACTTGATAAATATTCAGAAAAACACATAGCGCGATTGCCCTGTGGCGCCACGTGCCGGGATAGTCGGAAGAACCGGACAGCAATACAATATCTTGTTTAAAGACGTTCTCCCAAATTCGAGCGGATCATCCCAACGACGGAGCCGTAACGCCGTGAAATTCCGAATGCTGCTGAGTCTTGCGCTGCTGGTGGGTGTCTGGATATGGCCGATGGCGGGCTTTAGCGGGCCCAACGCCCCCGAGGCCACCCCGGCCACGACCCCACCGCCCAAGCGCTTCAATTTCGCTGATGTCCACCGCCGCGCCCAGGCGCTGGCGTCCCAACCCTTCCAGGCGACCAGCAACAACCTGCCGGATTTTCTCAAGAATCTGGATTACGACCAGTACCGCGGCATCCGCTTCCGGGCCGAGAAAGGCTTGTGGCGCGAGAAAGGATTGCCGTTCGAAATCCAGTTCGCGCCGCTCGGCTTCCTGTTCTTCCAGCCGGTCGTCATCAACGTGGTCAACGAGGGTGAAAGCCAGCCGGTGGAGTATGCCAACGACCTGTTCGATTACGGCAAAAATAAAGTGCCCGACAACCTGCCCAAGGATCTCGGCTTCGCCGGCTTCAAGGTGCTGTATCCGCTGCACACCGACAGCCATTACGACGAGGTCGCGGTGTTCCTGGGCGCGAGCTACTTCCGCGCGGTCGGCCAGAAGCAGAATTATGGCCTGTCGGCCCGTGGCCTGGCCGTGGACACCGGCCTGCCCAAGCCCGAGGAATTCCCCCGGTTCCGTGAGTTCTGGCTCGAAAAGCCCGCCAAGGACGCCACCGAGCTGACCGTCTATGCGTTGATGGACAGCCAGAGTCTGACCGGCGCCTACCGCTTCGCCATCAAGCCGGGCGTCGCCACCCAAATCGAGATCAAGGCCAGCCTGTTCGTTCGCGACAAGGTGCAGAAACTCGGCGTGGCACCGCTGACCAGCATGTTCTATCACGGCGCGATGAACGAACGGTTCTTCGACGACTTCCGCCCACAGGTGCATGATTCCGATGGCCTGTTGATGCTGACTGGCAACGGCGAATGGATCTGGCGGCCGCTGAACAACCCGACCCGGCTGCGCATCAGCGCCTATCAGGACAACAACCCCCGCGGCTTTGGCCTGTTGCAACGCGACCATAATTTCGACAACTACCAGGACTTGGAGGCGCACTATCACATCCGGCCCAGCATTTGGGTCGAGCCGCAGGGCGACTGGGGCAAGGGTTCGGTGCAGTTGATCGAAATTCCCAGCACCGCCGAGCGCTACGACAACATCGCCGCCTTCTGGACCCCGGAAAAACCGGTCGAGGCCGGCCAACAACTGGAATACAGCTACCGGCTGTCTTTCTTCCTCGATCTGCCGAGCTTGTCATCGGGCGGCCGGACCCTGGCCAGCCGGGTCGGCGCGGGCGACATGCAATCCGAACGCCGGCGGTTCGTGGTGGACTTCGGCGGCGAGAACCTGGCCAAGCTGGCGGACGACGCGCCGGTGGAAGCGGTGGTCAGCGGCTCGACCGGCCAGATTCAAAACGCGGTGGTTCATAAGAATCCTCAAACCCACGGCTGGCGCCTATCTTTCGAACTGCTGCCGCAAGGCGACGCCGCATCGGAGCTGCGCGGTTTTCTCAAGCTGGGCAACGACGTGTTGACCGAAACCTGGAGTTATCAGTGGATCGCGGCAAAGTAGGCGTTACGGCGCCGTACCTGCCAGCCCCGGCGGTGGCGCCGTCCAGCGAGTTCGTGCTTGCCCGGCTCGGCGCCTACTGGCAGGCGCTGGGCGCGACCGATCCGGCTCAGATCGCGGCCCTGAGCGAGCAGGCGCTGCGTCGCGCCGCCGAGTCGCCAGAACCGCCGGGACTGGAGCCGGTGGCGCGAGCGCTCATGGCCGCCGGCGAACTGCTGGACGAGTGGCTGGCGAGGATGCTCGAT
>JBATNZ010000078.1:0-10845 GCA_049290615.1 Candidatus Contendibacter sp. | reverse complement strand
CGCCCTGAATTTGAAAAGGACAGTTGTGGTTTTGGCCTGATGGCCCAGATGGACAACCGGCCCAGTCACTGGCTGGTCCAAACCTCCATCAACGCCCTGGCCCGCCTGACCCATCGCGGCGCGGTCGCCGCCGACGGCAAATCCGGCGACGGTTGCGGCCTGTTGATGGGCAAGCCGGATGCGTTTCTGCGCCAAGTCGCCGCCGAGGCCGGCATCAAACTGGGCGAGCATTACGGGGTGGGCATGGTGTTCCTCAACCGCGATCCCGCCCTGGCCGCCGCCGCCCGCGCCGATCTGGGCGCGGAACTGGAGCGGGAAGGTCTGCGCGTGGCCGGCTGGCGGAGTGTCTCCATCAATCCCGACGCCTGCGGTGGCGAATCGCGCAAGACCCTGCCGCAAATCGAACAGGTGTTTGTCAACACGCCGGCCGAGATGCTGCCGGAAGCGCTGGAACGCCACCTGTTCGTGGCCCGTCGCCGCGCCAACCTGCGCATCCGCGCCCGCGATCCGGTTTATTACGTGCTGTCGCTGTCGAGCCGGGTCATCTCCTACAAGGGACTGGTGATGCCGGCCAAGCTGCCGGTGTTCTACCGCGACCTCAACGATGAGCGGCTGACCTCCTCGATCTGCCTGTTCCACCAGCGCTTCTCCACCAACACCTTGCCGCAATGGTGGCTGGCGCAGCCGTTCCGCTACCTGGCCCACAACGGCGAAATCAACACCATTCGCGGCAATCGCAACTGGACCGAAGCCCGCAGCCATAAATTCTCGACCCGACTGCTGCCCGACATGGCCGCGCTCCGTCCACTGGTCAACATGCACGGATCCGACTCCAGCAGTCTCGACAACATGCTGGAGGTGCTGGTCATGGGCGGCATGGACATTTTCCGCGCCATGCGCCTGCTGATTCCGCCGGCCTGGCAGAACGTCGAGCACATGGACCCGGACTTGCGCGCCTTCTACGAATACAACTCGATGCACATGGAGCCGTGGGACGGTCCCGCCGGCATCGTGCTGACCGACGGTCGCTACGCCGGCTGCGTGCTGGATCGCAACGGCCTGCGCCCGGCCCGTTACGTCATCACCGAGGATCGCCACTTCACTATCGCTTCGGAAATTGGCGTGTACGACTACGCCCCCGAGCAAGTGGTGACCAAGGGCCGAATGAAGCCGGGCGAGATGCTGGCGGTGGATGTCGAAACCGGCCGGCTGCTAACCCCAGCCGATATCGATAACGACCTCAAGAACCGTCACCCCTACCGGCGCTGGCTGCGCGGCCATGTCCAGCGCTTGCGCTCGCTGTACCGGGACGAGCCGAGCATGGAAGCACTCTCCGCCGATGCCCTGAACGCCTATCAAAAACTGTTCGGCGTGACCTTCGAGGAGCGTGATCAGGTGTTGCGGGTGCTGGCCGAGGCCGGGCAAGAAGCGATTGGCTCGATGGGCGACGACACCCCGTTCGCGGTGTTGTCCGGCCAGCCGCGCTCGCTGTACGACTATTTCCGCCAGCAGTTCGCCCAGGTCACCAACCCGCCGATCGACCCGTTGCGCGAGGCGGTGGTGATGTCGCTGGAAACCTGTCTGGGCGCCGAGTGCAGCCTGTTCGAGGAAAGCTCGGACTACGCGCCGCGCCTGACCGTCAACTCGCCGGTGTTGACCGAGGGTCGGTTCCAGACCTTGCTGGGCAATCCCGATGGTCGTTATCCGCACCGCCGTATCGAGCTTCGCTACCCGGTCAGCGAGGGGTTGCAGACAGCCATCGAGCGGGTGTGCGACGAAGCGGTGGCGGCGGTGCGCGGCGGCGCGACCCTGCTGGTGTTGTCCGACCGCGCCATCACTCCCGACACCCTGCCGATCCACGCCCTGCTGGCGGTGGGCGCGGTGCATCACCGGCTGGTGCGGGACGGCTTGCGCTGCGAAGCGAATCTGATCGTCGAGACCGCCACCGCCCGCGACCCGCACCACTTCGCGGTGCTACTGGGCTACGGCGCGACGCTGGTGCATCCCTACTTGGCTTACGACTGCCTGCGCGACTTGATCCGTAGCGGCGAAATCGCCAGCCAGGATTACCCAAAGCTGGTCGAGAACTACCGCAAGGGAATTGATAAGGGGCTGTACAAGATCATCTCCAAGATGGGTATCTCCACCATCAACAGCTATCGCGGCGCGCAACTGTTCGAGATCGTCGGCCTGCATGACGAGGTGGTGAACCTCTGCTTCAAGGACACCGTGAGCCGCATTCAAGGCGCGCGTTTCAGCGACCTGGAAACCGAACAGGTGCGGTTAGCCGAGCGAGCCTGGCGACGGCGGCGACCGATTGAAACCGGTGGTCTGCTCAAATATATCCATGGCGGCGAATACCACGCCTATAACCCCGACGTGGTGGGAACGCTGCAACAGGCAGTCGGCAGCGGCGACTACCGCGACTATCAGGAATACGCCAATCTGGTGAACGAGCGGCCGGTCGCCACCCTGCGCGACCTGTTCCGGCTGAGGCCGGCGGCCGCGCCGATCCCACTGGACGAAGTAGAACCGGTCGAAGCCATCCTGCCGCGCTTCGATTCCGCCGGCATGTCGCTGGGCGCGCTGTCGCCCGAGGCACACGAAGCGCTGGCCATGGCGATGAACCGCTTGGGCGGGCGCTCCAACTCCGGCGAGGGCGGCGAAGATCCGGTCCGTTACGGCACCGAGAAGAGTTCCAAGATCAAGCAGGTCGCCTCCGGCCGCTTCGGCGTCACGCCGGCCTATCTGGTCAACGCCGAGGTGTTGCAGATCAAGATCGCCCAGGGGGCCAAGCCCGGCGAGGGCGGGCAACTTCCGGGCGATAAAGTCAACGCCATGATCGCCCGGTTGCGCTTCTCCAAACCGGGCGTGGCGCTGATCTCGCCGCCGCCGCACCACGACATTTACTCCATCGAAGACCTGGCGCAACTGATCTTCGACCTCAAGCAGATCAATCCCCAGGCGCTGGTGTCGGTGAAGCTGGTCGCCGAGGCGGGGGTCGGCACCATCGCCGCCGGCGTCGCCAAGGCTTACGCCGACCTCATCACCATTGCCGGTTACGACGGCGGCACCGGCGCGTCGCCGCTCACTTCGGTCAAGTACGCCGGCAGCCCGTGGGAGTTGGGCCTGAGCGAAACCCACCAGACTTTGCGGATCAATAACTTGCGCGACAAGGTGCGCTTGCAGACCGACGGTGGCCTGAAGACCGGGCTGGACGTGGTCAAGGCCGCGCTGCTGGGGGCGGAGAGCTTCGGCTTTGGCACCGCGCCGATGGTGGCGCTGGGCTGTAAATATTTGCGGATCTGCCATCTCAACAACTGCGCCACCGGGGTCGCCACCCAGAACAACGTGCTGCGGCTGAACCATTTCCGGGGCACGGCGGACAAGGTGATGAACTACTTCCGCTTCGTCGCCCAGGAAACGCGGGACATCATGGCCAGCCTCGGCGTGCGCAAGTTCGAGGACTTGATCGGCCATACCGAATTGCTGGAAACCTTGCCTGGCGCAACCAGCAAGCACGGTCATCTGGATCTGTCGCCGATCCTGTCCGACGCCGGCCTGCTGCTGGAGCAGCCGCAGTTCTGCATCGAGCCGCGCAACGAACCGTTCGACAAGGGCGAACTGGCCGAGCAAATGGTGCGCGACGCTCTGCCGGCGATCACGGCGAAAGTCGGTGGCGAGTTCCATTACGCGCTCAGGAATATCCACCGTTCCATCGGCGCGCGGCTATCGGGCGAGATCGCCCGCCGCCACGGCGACCTCGGCATGGAGAACGCGCCCGTCGTGCTGCGGCTGACCGGCACCGCCGGCCAGAGCTTCGGGGTCTGGAACGCCGGCGGCCTCCATCTCTATCTGGAAGGCGACGCCAACGATTATGTGGGTAAGGGCATGGCCGGCGGCAAGCTGGTGATCTATCCGCCGAAAAGCAGCCGATTTGCCAGCCACCGCACCCCGATCATCGGCAACACCTGTCTGTACGGCGCGACCGGCGGCACGCTGTACGCGGCGGGAACCGCCGGCGAGCGCTTCGCGGTGCGCAACTCCGGGGTGCTGGCCATCGTGGAAGGCGTCGGCGACCACGGCTGCGAGTACATGACCGGCGGCGTGGTGGTGGTGCTGGGCGAAACCGGGGTGAACTTCGGGGCCGGCATGACCGGCGGCTTTGCCTTCGTGCTGGACGAGCACAACGCCTTCGTGGACCGCTACAACCACGAGTTGATCGACATTCACCGCATCGCCACCGAGAACATGGAGTTGCAGCGCAACTATCTGTTAGGGTTGATCGAGGATTACACCACCGAGACCGGCAGCGCCTGGGCGCAAATGATCCTGGACGACTTTCGCTACTACGCCAGCCGGTTCTGGCTGGTCAAACCGAAAGCGGCCGATCTCAAGTCGCTGATCGGGGCCTTGCGCGAGGCAGCGTAAATCACCGTCGAAACCGAGGGTTTTCAAAGCGGAATCCCTTTTGAAAACCCCTTGTTCCCCGATCAGCAGGAGAGTGGCGAGAAACCTATGAGCGTTGATTTGCTGCCAAAGTTCGTTCGGGAGAACTATGAGATTCATGAATGGAAACACGCCTGCGCAATCCTCAAGGAAGATTTCCCGAATGAGTGGCAAGACATCATTTCAGTGTTGACGGAATTCCGGCTACAAAAAGGCTGGATAACCAATCCTGGTGGAAGAAAATCAAAGATTTCCGAGTTTATTGACGATTTTCTCTACCAAAAAGGTTGGTGCGAAAAGGAATTTAAGACCCACGTAGTCGTTGATGAACGGACAATGGATTCACCGACTCATAAAGTGGATTGCTTCAAAAATCGGATTGCGCTGGAAATTGAATGGAACAATAAAGATCCTTTTTACGACAGGGATCTGAATAACTTTAGGCTTTTATTTGACCTCCGGGCAATTAGTGTCGGCATTATCATTACAAGATGTGATGAGCTTCAAGATATCTTTAACGAACTAGGTCGCGGTTCATCGTATGGCGCATCAACTACGCACATGAGCAAACTAATTCCCAGAATTGAAGGCGGCAGTGGGGCAGGATGTCCGATTATAGTTTTCGGTATTTCAAAATCACTGTACATCGAGGGTATTTAGATGGATAGCGGTGTTTCGGACAATCTTTTACAAGCTGTTGGCAGTCAAAAATTCGCCACTGTTCTCGCTGATCCGCCTTGGCAGTTTGCTAATCGTACCGGGAAAATGGCTCCCGAACACAAAAGGTTGCAACGTTATCCCACAATGTCGCTGGAAGAAATCAAGGAGTTGCCGGTTCCGGCTATCGTGGAAGACACGGCGCACCTGTATCTATGGGTTCCCAATGCCCTGCTGGCCTACGGACTGCAAGTGATGGAGAATTGGGGATTTATCTATAAAACTAATATTATTTGGTACAAGGTTCGCCACGATGGCGGACCTGATAGGAGAGGCGTGGGTTTCTATTTTAGAAACGTAACTGAAATGATTTTATTCGGCGTGCGTGGAAAAGCCGCGCGAACTCTACAAGCGGGGAGAAGCCAAGAAAATATGATTGTATCAAGAAAACGGGAACACAGCAGAAAGCCGGACGAGCAATATGATATTATTGAATCCTGTAGTAGAGGCCCTTTCATTGAACTGTTTGCTCGCGGCCCACGAGACGGCTGGTTTGTTTGGGGAAATCAGGCGGAAAAATATAATCCTAGTTGGCCCACTTACTCAAATCATTCCCAATCAATTACTACTGTTTCATCCGAGCAAAGGAAACTTTTTTAATTATTACGACGTTGACCAAAAGACAAGAACGTAAACGACTAACCGGCCCCCGCCAGCCTTTTTTGGATCGCCCCAGCCCTTCATTGAGCCTTGACCATGTCGAAAGCCAAACCCCTGCTGTTCATTGATACACCGCGCCAAGACCCGGACAAGACACCAGCCCGCGAGCGCGTGGTCCAGTTCAAGGAAATTTACGGGCAATTCAACGCCCAGTCCGCCGCGGTGCAGGCCGGTCGCTGTCTGCATTGCGGCAATCCCTACTGCGAATGGAAATGCCCAGTCCACAACTACATCCCCAACTGGTTGCAGTTGATCGACGAGGGCAATCTGTTCGAGGCCGCCGAACTGTCGCATCGCACCAATTCCTTGCCGGAAGTCTGCGGGCGGGTTTGTCCCCAGGACCGGCTGTGCGAGGGCGATTGCACGTTGAACGACGGCTTCGGCGCGGTGACGATTGGCGCGATTGAAAAGTACATCACCGACGAGGCGCTGAAGGCCGGCTGGCGACCCGATCTCTCGCATGTGGCCCCCACCGGCAAACGGGTGGCGGTGGTCGGCGCCGGTCCGGCCGGTCTGGGCTGCGCCGACATCCTGGCGCGCAACGGAGTCAAACCGGTGGTGTTCGACCGCTACCCGCAGATCGGCGGGCTGCTGACCTTCGGTATTCCGCCGTTCAAGCTGGAAAAAGAGATCGTGCAAACCCGGCGCGAGATCATGGAAGGCATGGGCATCGAGTTCGTACTGAATACCGAGATTGGTCGCGACCTGCCGTTTCAGCGCCTGCTGGACGACTACGACGCGGTGTTTCTCGGCATGGGCACCTACACCTACATGAAGGGCGGCTTCCCCGGCGAGAACCTGCCCGGCGTTTACGAGGCACTGCCCTACCTGGTGGCCAACGTCAACCGGCTGCTGGGGCTGGAGCGCGACCCGAGCGACTTCATCGACATGAAGGGCCAGCGGGTGGTGATCTTGGGCGGCGGCGATACCGCGATGGACTGCAACCGCACCGCCATCCGTCAGGGCGCGGCCAGCGTGACCTGCGCCTACCGCCGCGACGAGGCCAACATGCCCGGCTCCCGGCGCGAGGTAGCCAACGCCAAGGAAGAAGGGGTACGCTTTTTGTGGAACCGCCAGCCGCTCGAAATCGTCGGCGACGGTCGGGTGGAGGGCGTCAGAGTTTGCGCCACCCGGCTCGGCACGCCGGATGCGCGGGGCCGGCGAACCCCGGAAATGCTGCCCGGCTCCGAGGAGGTATTGCCCGCCGACCGGGTGATCATCGCGTTCGGCTTCCAGCCCAATCCCGCGCCCTGGTTCAGCGAATTTGGGATTACCGTGGATTTGCGCGGCCGAGTCAAGGCATCGCCGACCCAAAAACTCAAGTTCCAGACCAGCAATCCCAAGGTGTTCGCCGGCGGCGACATGGTGCGCGGCTCCGATCTGGTGGTGACCGCTGTCTTCGAGGGCCGGGAAGCAGCCGAGGGGATTCTGGATTATTTGGGGGTGTGAGCGGCGGCCAGCGCCGCCCAGTCGTCGCCGAACAGTCGGCAGAACGCCGCGCAGGCCAAACCGACCGCCACCACGACCGCGCCGCGCGAGTAGTGATGCGGCAGAGTCGCGATCCGTGCCAGTACCACTTCCAGTTGTTCGGGAGTCACCCGCCCCTGCTGGAACAGTCCCAGCAACTGCTCCACCTCGTTAAGAATGTTCATGTTGACGCCGACGATGGGCACGCGCGCCACCCGGGTATGGCGGGCATCCTGGCGGGTGGCGGTGAGCAAGATGGTCTTCGACATGACTACCACATCGATCCGGTCGATGCCCAGGCCCGGCTCCATTTGTTGCAAGCTGGCCTCCACGCGACCGGCATCGGCACCGTGCTGGAGTAACAGGCTGCCGGCTTGCACCAGCAGATCGACCCGGCCCGAGAGCGACTCCGCTCGGGGGGCGGCCGGCGGCGAGTCCGACACCGCGCCGGCGACGACGATGGGGGTGTTGGGATCGGGGAGTGGCATGGGCGTTCTCAGGCTGGGCCAGCCTCCGCGCCGAACGCCTGGCCGGTTGCGGCCAGCACGGCGCGCCAGCCAGCCCCGTTCAGATCCAGGCGCTTTTTCTGGCTGACGAGCAGTTCAATCGGCACATGGATGAAGATGTCGTGCAACAGGCCGATCACCAGGCCGGTCTTGCCCGCCAGCGCGGCGTGGACGGCGTTGCGGGCGAAGAAGTCGCAGAGAATGGAGTCTTCGGCGTCGGCCGGGACGCTGCGGATCAGGTAACTCGGATCGATATAGCGCAGCGTCACCGGAATCCCCTCCGCCTGGAAATACCGCTCGATGCGCTCGCGCAGAAACGGGCCGATGTCCTGGAGCTTGACGTTGCCCGAGGCATCGCGTTCCCCGCCGCTCGCCGCCAGCAACTCCTGGCCGGCGCCTTCGGCCACCGCGATGACCGCATGCGCCCGTTTCAGGATGCGCTGTTTCAGCGCCGGGAGAAAGCCACCTTCGCCGTCGAGTTGGAACGGTATCTCGGGGACGAAAGTGAAATTTACATCCTGACTGGCAACGGTGGCCCCGGCGGCGATGAAGCCGGCGTGGCGCCCCATCAGCTTCACCAGGGCGATGCCGTTGTGAACGCTGTGCGCCTCGGTGTGGGCGCAGTGCAGGACTTTGGCCGCTTCCTCGACCGCCGTGAGGTAGCCGAAGCTGCGCGAGACGAAGGCCACATCATTGTCGATGGTCTTTGGGATGCCGACCACGGCCAAGGCGTGGCCACGCCGCCTGGCTTCCTGGAACAGTTCGTTGCCACCACGCTGGGTGCCGTCGCCACCGAGGGTGAACAGGATGTCCACGCCGCGCCGGATCAGGTTGTCCACGGCGAGGCCGATGTCCACCGGGCCGCGCGAGGTACCCAGCACGGTGCCGCCGTCCTTGTGGATGTCGTGGACGAATTCGGGGGTCAGTACGACCGGTTCCCGGCCGCGCGTCGGATCGAGTCCCTGATAGCCGCCGCGAAAGCCGAGCACCTCCTTCACGCCGTAGCCGTGATGCAGTTCCAGAAACAGCGAGCGGATGACGTTGTTCAGGCCGGGGCACAGCCCGCCGCAGGTGACGATGCCGGCGCGGGTCTGCTTCGGATCGAAAAACAGCCGGGCGCGCGGGCCGGCGAGTTCAAACAGCAGTTCCTCCGCCGGGGGTGCGTCGGGATCGCGGATGAGATGGGAAGTCACGCGGGCCTGATCGCTGACCGTGTGCCGTCGGGGGGAGGCGAAGCGGGCTTCGCCCAAGGTCGTGATGTTCATGGGTTGATCTCCTAACCTGCATGATGCCGATGGCGCCGACATGGCTTTTCACCTGCTGATCGAGCCGTGATTCCTGAAACCCCTGGGTCAAGAGAGTCAGTGCGTCGAAACGATACTTCGAACCGTAGGTCTCGACAGCGCCAAGGTCTGCTCGAAACGCTGCCATTCCGCCGGCCGGCTTCCAGCAGTACCAGCATTCCGAAGAACAAAACCAGAGTGATCAATAAAGCAGAAAGCACGTAGTCCATGATGAAACTCTCAAGGGGAAATGAGTGATCGCCAGAAGGTTATCAAATTTCGATTGAGTCCACCGGACCGTGCGAAGAGGACATCCGGCACAAAAGATGCCTGAAGGCCCCTATTGCCGCGTGATCTGCCATTTCGTGGACGTGATAATCTGTGTGACACCGCTTACCCCCTCGAATAGTTGTTGAGGCTGCTATCCGCATCAACAAAAAGGATCTCAGCGAGCGCGACATCTGCACCCGATTCATCACTCCCGCACTCGTCGGAGCTGGATGGGAGCACCGTCAATTTCGCGAAGAGGTCAAGCTGACCGACGGACGGGTCGTCGTTCGCGGCAAGCTGGCGTCCCGATTGCGGAATCCCGAGGTCAAGGGCGGCCCAAAACGAGCGGACTATGTGCTGTACGCCAAAGGCGGTAACTGTCCGAAGTATTGGTAGGGCATAGTGCTGTTTTACTGTAAAATGCAGTACATTTGCAGTATTCCATGGAGCTAGGCATGACCATCAGCAAGACTGACACGCTGACCTTTCGAATCGCCCCGAGTCTGAAGGCGGCATTGCGTATCGCCGCATCCCTGGAACACCGTTCCATTGCGAACATGATCGAGGTCTTGATTCGCGACCACTGCACGCAGAGAGGCATTGCTATCCCCGCCTCAGGGGAAACCGAAACCGAAAACAATAACGGAGCGCGTTCGTGATCAGGACGGTCAAGCAGGCCTGCCGGTTCAATCCGGTCATTCAGGACTATCGGATGAGCCAAGGGATCGAGAACCTGGCTGATCTGATCAACGACGCGGGGGACGGTCGCGAGTTCTTCGCCCGCAACTTCGTCACCCACGGCATGGAACAATTGTTCCGTGAAGGGTTGCTGCGGCTGTCGGGCAAGTCGGATCAGGCGGTCTTTGAACTGAACCAGGCGATGGGTGGCGGTAAGACCCACATGATGATCGCGTTCGGACTCCTGGCCCGCCATCCGCATTTGCGCGCCGAAGTACTGCCAGCGGACTTGAACAGCCGTATCGATTTCAGCCAGGCCCGCATCGCCGCTTTCAATGGCCGAAATAACCCGGATCATTATCTCTGGGGCGAGATCGCCAGCCAGCTTGGCGAAGCCGAGGCGATCAAACCGTACTGGGTGAATGGTCCCAGGGCGGTTGACCAGCGCCAGTGGAAGGCCATCATTGGCGACCGGCCCGCGCTGATTCTGCTCGACGAGTTGCCGCCCTATCTCGACAACGCCAGCACCCAGGTCTTTGGCCAGGGGACACTGGCTAACATGGTCGTGTACAGCCTGAGCAGCCTGATGAGCGCCGCGCTTGAATTGCCGAATTGTTGCATCGTCGTGGCCAACCTCTCCGGTAGCTACAAGGCGCAAACCCGAGTCCTCGGCGAGGCTATTTCCAACCTGCTAGAACTTACGCATTGACAAGCATTGTATAATGTGCCTAGCAAGTTGAACCTTAGCCATGGATGTTTTCGTTGATGAGAGAAATCAGTCGCCCCTCTACAGCCCGTTGTACTTTAG
This sequence comes from Candidatus Contendibacter sp., assembly GCA_049290615.1. Lineage (GTDB taxonomy): Bacteria > Pseudomonadota > Gammaproteobacteria > Competibacterales > Competibacteraceae > Contendibacter. The sequence goes on along the minus strand of JBATNZ010000078.1, from coordinate 7 downwards.
CGACGTA
>JBATNZ010000077.1:0-16462 GCA_049290615.1 Candidatus Contendibacter sp. | reverse complement strand
CCAGTCGAGCGCTCAGGCTTGAGAATCAACAGGTTACGAAGGCCAAAAAACGCTGAATTCCAGGGAGCAAAATGCCCACCGTGTTATTTTTCAACAAGTTAGTGGCGCGCTCGACTGGTTACGCCCGTCTGTAATGATACCGCCGCCACTGATTAAATCAGTATAGGCGGCAATCCAATCGAACGAAAACCGCACTTGATTTTAAGCACGGAGCGCGCCGGACGCGCCCCGTACCTCGTCTAGCCCGCCTGTTTGGCGCGGGCCGGAATTTCCACCGCCAGGTACAGCGCACCCTCGTCGCGCTTGACCAGCAGCGGCACCCGCTTGCCGGGCGGCAGTTCCTTCACCAGTTGCCGGAGATGGGCGGCGTCCTTGATCGGCCGGTTGTTCAGGCTCAGCAGAATGTCGCCCGGCTGCACACCGGCCTCGGCGGCGACGCCCGGCCCGACCTGCTGGACCTGCACACCACCCTCGCCCCGCCCGCGCGGGTCAGTGGGCAAATCGGCCACCACAACGTTCAGCCGGGGCGAGCCATCATCCGGGGCGCTGTTCAGCGCCAGTTCGTTCCGGTTCTTGTCCGGCAACTGACCGAGCGTAACGGCAATTTCCCGTTCCCTGCCATCGCGGATGACGGTGATCGTCTTGTTCGCGCCGGGCTTGGTCGAACCCACCAGCGGCGGCAAATCGGCGCTGTCGTTCACCGGCTTGCCCGCATAGGCGACGATGATGTCGCCAGTTTTCAACCCGGCCTTGGCGGCGGGACCGTCCGCGCTCACGTCCGCCACCAGCGCGCCGCGTGGCTGCTCCAGGTTGAACGAGCGCGCCAAATCCTGCGTCACCTCCTGCAAGGTCACGCCCATCCAGCCCCGGCTCACCCGACCGTCGGCCTTGAGCTGCGCCACCACATCCATCGCCACGTTGGCCGGAATGGCGAACGACAGCCCCATGTAGCCGCCGCTGCGGCTGAAGATCTGGGAGTTGATGCCGACTACCTTGCCGTTGAGATCGAACAGCGGGCCGCCGGAATTACCGGGATTGATCGGCACGTCGGTCTGAATGAACGGCACGTAGGCATCGCTCGGCAGCGAGCGGCCCAGGGCGCTGACGATGCCCTTGGTGGCGGTGCGCTCCAGCCCGAACGGCGCACCGATGGCAAACACCCACTGGCCGACCTTGAGGCTGTCCGTATCACCGAGGGTTACGGTCGGCAGATCGGTGGCGGCGATTTTCAGCAGGGCGATGTCGGATTGCGGATCGCTGCCAACCACCTTGGCCGGAAATTCGCGCTTGTCGTTCAGCTTGACCGTGATTTTTTCCGCCCCGTCCACGACATGATGGTTGGTGATGAGGTAGCCGTCGTTGGAGATGATGAAGCCGGAGCCGAGTCCTTGCACCGGCATGCCCTTGCCGCCCGGTGGCGTCGGGAACTGTTTGAAGAATTCGCCGAACGGATTGCTTTCGTCATCCATGCCGGGCATTCCGCGCCAGGCCACGGCGGGCGTACTTTTGCCGGTGACGGTGACGTTCACCACCGCCGCCGCGTTTTGCTGGACCAGCGTACTGAAATCGGGGACGGTCATTTCCACCCGAACCGGCGACGCAGCATCGGTCGCCAGCGCCGGCGGCAGAACGCCCACCGCCAGAACCGCGCCGCTGGTCGCCAGCGCCACCGCCAGCGTGAGTTTTTTGAGCTTGCTGGGGAATTGCATGATGCTTCACCTCTCGCGCAACGTGGATCTGTTAGCGAAACCGGAGCCATTCCGGTCTCTCGTTGCGCGTCATTGTCCCCGGCGATGCTTAAGGGAAACTTAAGAGGCGTTTTTGCACAGCCACTGGGAATTCAAGCTGTTGAAAAGCAACCTTCTCCCACGCGGATGGTCAGCAATGCCAGATAGCGAGGAATTCATGCTGCTGACAGGTTCTGGGCGGCGAAATCCCAATTGATCAGGTTGTCGAGCACGGCGGTCACGTAATCGGCGCGCCGGTTCTGATAATCCAGATAGTAGGCGTGCTCCCAGACATCAATGGTTAGCAACGGCTTCTGGTCGTGAGCGATGGGGGTGTCGGCATTGCCGGTCTTGGTCACGATCAACTTGTCGCCGTCCTTGATCAACCAAGCCCAGCCGCTGCCGAACTGGCTGGTGGCGGCCTTGGCTAACTCGGCCTTGAACTTGTCGTGGTTGCCGAAAGATTTCTCGATCAATTCAGCCATCGCGCCGCTGGGTTTGCCGCCGCCCTTGGGCCGCAAGCTGTTCCAGTAGAAGGTATGGTTCCAGACTTGTGCGGCATTGTTGAAGATCGCGGACTGGTCGACCTTGCCAGCAGTGGCCTTAATCACCGCTTCCAGCGACTGCTCGGCCAGCGGGGTACCCGCTACCAGTTCGTTGAGCTTGCTGACGTAGCCCTGATGGTGCTTGCCGTAGTGAAAGCCGATGGTCCGCGCTGAAATGGCCGGACTCAGGGCATCCTCGGGGTAGGGCAGTGGCGGCAAGGTAAAGGGTCCGCTGACGGCGGCGTGGACCGCGCGGGGGAGGGCGAGATCACCAAAAGCCAACGCGGCGGAACCGGCCAGCAGGGCAGTTAGGAACCGGCGGCGGTTCAGGGCGTATTCGGGCAAAGTTGCGGACATGGATTGGACTCCTCGTTGAGACTTGTTGGGCCGATAACAGGAAAGTGTAGCGTTCCGTTAAGCACTTTCAGTCGGAGAGTCAGCTCGATGGCAAAGTATATAACCGAAGGTTTCAACCACCGGTAAGATTCATGTGGCGCAGGATCACGGGTTGGCCGCCAATCCGGAAATCATGGCCGCGCGGCTTGAGCGCCATGGCGGCGATAATAGCTTGTTTCAGCCGCTCGGGATTACCAGGATAGGCGCGCAGAACGTATCGTAAATCAAGCGAGTGTTCCTGACCAAGACATAGCAACAATCGGCCCTCGGCGGAAATCCGTACTCGATTACAGTCGCCGCAAAAATTATGGCTGTACGGGGAGATAAAGCCGATTCGACTGTCGCTGCCGGGAATGCGGTAATAACGGGACGGACCGCCAGTAACTTCCATGGTGGGAATGAGGGTAAACACCCGTTCCAGGTCGGCGTGAACGGCGTCGCTGGAGTAATAAGTTTCAGCGCGATCATGATTGCCGATGACGCCGAGCGGCATTTCCTCGATGTAGCTAATATCTAATCCGTTTTCGATGGCGAACAGCGCCAGATTCGCCACTTCGTCGTGATTTCGACCCTTCAGGATCACGGCGTTCAGTTTGAGTCGTTGGATACCGACGCTCTGGGCCACCCGGATGCCGCGCAGCACCGCATCCAGTTCCCCAGTCCGGGTGATGCGCCGGAAGCGCGCTGGATCGAGGCTGTCCAAACTGATGTTGATCCGCCCCACGCCGGCGGCTTTCAGGTCGGCGGCCATCCGTTCCAGTTGTGAGCCGTTGGTGGTCAGCACCAGTTCCGCCAGACCATGCTCCTGCAACTGGCCCAGTTCCTGGAGCAGCCACAGGATGTTGCGTCGTACCAGCGGTTCGCCACCCGTGATGCGAATCTTGCGCGCGCCCAATTCCACGAACGCCTGGCCCAGCGCCACCAATTCCTCCAGCGTCAGGATGCGGGCGCGGGGCAGAAATTCCATCCGCTCGCTCATGCAGTAGACGCAGCGAAAATCACAGCGGTCGGTCACTGAAAATCGCACGTAGTTGATCCGACGACCGAAGTTATCAATCAACGGGGCGGATGCGGGCTTGGACTCGCCAGTCGGGACATGCATGTGGGATACCTCGGGGCGGGCGCAACAACGCGAACCCTACCATGAGGTCGGCTCGGAAGGCGATCCGATCCGACGGGATACCTCTTTCGATATACTACTCGACTATCAAGTTTTTTAACTTGACAGGATCGCAACATGCTGTTCACGCCATACAAGCTGCCGCCCGATATTGCAATGACGGGGTGGGTTCCAACTGAAATTCGCGCAACCACTCCAGCAGCAAGTCCAGTGTGCTGGGATACACGGCCGTCGGTTCGGGCTTGGGGGGACATGCGGATTGCTTCACGCCTGGTTGCTGGAGCGCGTCGTCGGTCTTCTTCCACGCGGCTACCGCCGGGGTCGGCCCTTAGCGCCCCACCCGCCGCCACAGCATGGCGTGGGTCACGATGTACTGATACTTGCGGGCATGTTCGCGGATCACCAGCGGCACGTCGGCCTCGCGCAACAGCTCGAAACCCTCCGCCCGCAGGAACTCGCCGAGCGCCGTCGCGCTACTGACGGATTTCCCATCCTGCTCGTAACCGCCCAGCCACGCTTCCGGCGGGGTGAACTGTTCCAGCCAACTGTACGGCGAGAAGAGCGCCAGCAGGCCACCAGGCTTCACCAGCCCCAGCGGACCGCCCAAGCGTCCCAGCAACGCTTTGGGGCTGGGCAGCCGGCACAGCAGATTGGCCAGCAGCACGGCGTCGAAGTTCGCCAGTTCGGCGGGCAGCGAGCAGGCGTCGGCTTGGCGGAAACTAACCCGGCTCCGGTCGATCGCTGGATCGATCATCGCGTTCAACATGGCGCCAAGCTTGCCCTCGTCCTTGCGGAAGTAGCGCAGTTCGCCGTCGCGGCGCAGGGTATCCGCCGCGGCGATGAACGCCCGGCTGAGATCCACGCCCGACACGCGGTCATAAACGCGCGCCAACTCGAAACTGGCCCGGCCCACCGCGCAACCCACGTCCAGCGCCGTGGCGGTCGGCACGCCGTACTCGCGGGCGGCGTCGCTTAGCCAGTGGGCGCAGCGCACCGGGAATTCCACCGCGTCCCCTGGCCCGAACCCGTAGGGCATTTGCTCTCGGGACGCGCCGTAATGCAGCAGCAGGTATTCGTTCAGAATCTGCGGGTCTTCGTACACCTGGCCCGGCGATCCGGCCCGGTCCAGCCGTACCGCGCCGCCGTCGCTCCCGCTTCGCACCAGCCGGAACCCGGCGTGCTGGAAGAAATGCGGCCGGAAGTGGAACCGCGCCCAGAGACTGGCTTCGTCACCGGTGGACGCCCAGGAGCCGCCGAGGATCATCTGGTGCTGGCCATCGTAGCAGGGCGTGCTGAAGTCGTCGTAATACGGGTGGACCCTGGCGCCGGGCAGCGGGTTGAAATGGTCTTCCAGCCATTGCCAGACGTTGCCGAACACATCGTGAAAGCCGGCCTCGGTCGGTTGTCCAGCCGCAACCGGCCAGGAAGAACTCCAGGCCAGGTTGAGATTCCAGCCGCACTCTCGCGCCAAGGTCGCGCCGTCGAAGCGCATGACTGGGTCAGCCTCGACTCCGAGGGTCGCGGCTTCTCGTTGCCGACCGGCGCGCAGTGCCTGATGTTCGGCCTCGCTGGGCAACCGGTAGGACGCTCCATCCTGCTCGGCCCGCCAGGCGCAATAAGCCTTGGCCTCGTGATAATTCACTTCCGCCGGCCAATCCCAGGGCATGTCGATGGTTTCAAACAGGGCGCGCAGCCGATAGCGGTGCAGGCCAGCGGGGCCGTCCAGCGTCCAGAAGGTCGGCCACTTGAGGTTGCGGAACGTCCGCCAGTCCCAGCCGGTTTCCGACCAGTAGCGTCGCTCGCGATAGCCACCGGCGGCCACGAAGGCGTGGAATTCACCGTTGCTGACCAGGTGGCGATTGGCCTGGAACGGCTGCACGGCGGTCTCGCGCCGGCCGTATTCGTTGTCCCAACCGTAGGAGGGCCAATCGGCCGGCTTGCCGAGCGCCGCCGGCTGACCGGGCGTGTTGATGAATTCGTTCGGCGGATAGTCCACGCCGGCGCGCGGCGGGAAGGTTGGCGGATACGCCCGCGTGGCCGATGGATGCAGGCGCGGCCATGCGGCGGGGCGCTGGACCAGGTTCAACGGCAGTTCGCGGATCAGCACCGAGGAGGTTTCCAGGTGAATCCGCTCGTGTTCGAAGCCCATGAACAGCGCCCACAGTGGATGCTGCTGGGTGATGAGCGGATGGCCGGGCGCCAAGTCGGGATGGGTTTCGATCAGGTCGTGGACGATGCGATACACCTGCTGGCGGTAAGCATGGACTTCCTGGAGGCTGGGCCAGCGCATTTCGTTCTTGGACATGTCATCCCAGCGCATTTCGTCCACGCCGGTTTCGAACAGTCGCTCGAAATAGGGGTTGAGCGGCCGGTCGATCAGCCCGGCGACCCGCAGCTTGTTGATATACAGCGTCGGCGGATGGCCGTAGTAGAAGATCATCGGGTGGCGCAAGTGATGATAGGGCGGACGGAAAAAGGCTTCCTCGCCCTGGAGGCTGGCAAACAGCGCCTCGGTCAATGTCCAACTATTGTCGAAGTAATCCAGCGCCTGCTGGCGGGTACAGACGGCCAGGTTCGGCAGCGGCAGCGAGGTCAGCGCGCCGTCCGGCTGGCGGCCGGGGCAGTCCCGTGGCGAACGGCCCGTCCACCACCAGGCGGGACGGGGTCCGGTGAGTTCCGCGTCGAGTTCGCCACGCAGATTGTCGCGCCAGACTTCGGCGGCGCTCTCCGGGATATCGACGGCAAGCGGCATGGTCATGGTCTCTCCTGTTTGATCTGGCAAAGATGGCGGCAGGCCACCACTCTAAATCTAAGAGACTGTCTAAAAACTAAGTCATTGATTAATATGAATGTAGATATGGCTTCCAGCCGGTTTTTAGCCGATTCAGCCGGCCGAAGGCTGGCTTCGTGGAAATTTTTTCATAAAAATCAATGAGTAGTTTTTCGACAGTCTCTTAGACAGCCTCTCAGGCATGAACCACCGCCGCCGCCTGTTCGGCCTCCCGGTCGTGGGCATGGTCCTTGGCCAGCAGCACGTACAGCGCCGGCACCACGAAAATAGTGAACAGGGTGCCGACCGCCATGCCGCCCACCAGCACCAGGCCGATGGAATTACGGGCGGCGGCCCCGGCCCCGGTCACCAGGGTCAGCGGCAGATGACCCGCAATGGTAGCGGCGCTGGTCATCAGGATCGGGCGCAATCGGATCAGCGCGGCTTCATGCACCGCCGCCAGCTTGCCGAGACCGCCCCGCTGGAGCGTGTTGGCGAACTCCACGATCAGGATGCCGTTCTTGGAAATCAGGCCGATCAGCGTGACCAGCCCGACCTTGGAGTAGATGTTGAGCGTGGTGGTCCAGCCCTCGGTCAGGGGAAACGGGATGTTCGGGTTGGGCATCTTCAGGAAGGTGAACAGCAACGCGCCGAACAGCGCCAGCGGCACCGAACCAAGCAGAATGATCAAAGGATCGCGGAAGCTGTTGAATTGGGCCGCCAGCACCAGAAAGATCAGGACGACGGCCAGGCCCATGGTGGCGAAGAACCGGCTGCCGCCTTCGAGGCGCAACTGGCGCGACTCGCCGGTGTAGTCGATCACGTAGCCCTGGGGCATCAGCTTGGCGGCTTCGTCCTCCAGAAAGCGCAGCGCCTGGTCGAGCGGACGGATCGCGACGCCGCTGATCTTGACCGCGTTGAGCTGCTGGAAGCGGTTGAGCGAGCGCGCCTCGGTACCGTGGCGCAGGGTGGCGACCGCGCCCAGCGGCACGAGTTGGCCGTTTGGACCGGTGACGTAGAGATTTTCCAGTTGCTCGGGATTGAGCCGGTCGATCCGCTCCACCTGCGGGATGACCTTGTAGCTGCGCCCGGCGATGTTGAAGCGGTTGACGAAGTTACCGCCCACTGCGGCGGCGAGGTCGGCGCCGACCTGCTGGAGATTGAGACCGAGGGCGGCGACCTTGTCGCGGTCGATGACCACCTCCGCCTGCGGCTGGTCGATCTTGACGTCGATCGGCGGCGGAAAGGCGAACAGACCGCTGCTGATCGCCTTGAGTTGAAGCTGCTGGGCGATGGCGAGAATTTCGCGGGTGTCGGCGGTCGAGGCGATGATGAATTCCACCGGGAACTGACCACCGCCCGGCAGCGCCGGCGGCGTCACCGGAAACATCTGGATGCCGGGGATGGCTTGCAGCTTCTGCTGCACTTCCGGCAGGATTTGAAACACGGTGCGCTCGCGTTCGTCCCAGGGCTTGACCACCATTCCACCAAAACCGGAGGTGGGAAAGGTGATCTGAAAGGTGAACTCGGTTTCGGGCACGCCCAGGAACACCTGATTGGCGGCGGCGGCGAAGGTGCTGGTCTGATCCAGGGTAGAGTTGGCCGACGCCTCGATGATGCCGAAGATCACCCCCTGATCCTCGCTCGGCGCCAGTTCCTCGGGCGAGAACATCCACATCGGCACCACCAGCACCGCCAGCGTACCCCACACCAGATAAACCGCCGGCCGGGCGCTCAACGCCCCGTCGAGCAGGTGACCGTAGAACCGTTTCAAGCGGTCGAACGCGGCGTTGATGTGGGCCGGCAGCCAGTGCCGCTCGTCTTCGGCGTTGAGCAGTTTGGACGACATCATCGGCGACAGGGTGAGGGCCACGATCCCGGAAATGGTGACCGCGCCCGCCAGGGTGAAGGCGAACTCGCGAAACAGCGAGCCGGTCAGGCCGCCTTGCAGGCCAATCGGCGCGTAGACCGCGATCAGGGTCACGGTCATGGCGATGATCGGGCCGATCAGTTCGCGGGCGCCGAGAATGGCGGCGTCGAACGGCGTCTGACCCTCGCGCAAATGGCGTTCGACGTTCTCCACCACCACGATGGCGTCGTCCACCACCAGCCCGACCGACAGCACGATGGCCAGCAGGGTCAACAGGTTGATGGTGAAACCGAACAATTGCATCAGGAAGATGCCGCCGATCAGCGAAATCGGAATGGCGATGACCGGCACCAGCACCGAGCGCAGCGAACCCAGGAACAGGAAGATGATGATCACCACGATCAACAGGGTTTCCGACAGGGTTTTCACCACTTCGACGATGGCGTTGTTGATGTAGTTGGTGGCGTCGTAGGCAACGAAGGTTTGCAAACCGGTCGGCAGTTCCTTCTCGATCAGCGCCATCTCGGCGCGGACCCGCTGGATCACGTCGATGGCGTTGGCGTTGGGCAGCGGAAAGATGCCCATGAACACGGCGGTCTGCCCGGAAAAACGCACCTCGGCGTCGTAATCCTCGGCCCCGAGTACGACCTCCGCGACATCCCGCAGCCGCACCAGCGTGTTGTCTTTCTCCAGGATGACCAGGTTTTTGAATTCCTCGACCGAGCGCAAATCCGTGTTCGTGGTGAGGTTGACCTGGATGAGCGCGCCCTTGGTGCGACCAACGGCGGCCAGCACGTTGTTGGCGGCCAGCGCCTGGCGGATCTGGACCGGGCTGAGGTTGAGCGCGGCCAGCTTGTCGGGTTTGAGCCAGACCCGCATGGCGAAGGTGCGGGCGCCCAGAATCTCGGCGCGCTGCACGCCGGCGATGGCGGTGAGACGCGGCTGCACCACCCGCACCAGATAGTCGGTGATTTCGTTCTGCTGGAGGATGTCGGAACTGAAGCTCAGGTAGGCGGAGGCGAATTCGCTATCCGCCGACTCGATGTTGATGACCGGCACCTCGGCTTCCGGCGGCAGGTCGCCGCGCACCTGGTCCACCTTGGAGCCGATTTCGGCCAGCGCCTTGGTGGCGTCGTAGTTCAACTTCAGGCGGGCGCGAATGGTGGAGAGACCCTGCGCGCTCTGCGATTCCAGGTACTCGATGCCATCCGCCGCCGCGATGGCCCGCTCCAGCGGGGTGGTGATGAAGCCGCGCACCAGATTGGCGCTGGCGCCGATGTAGGCGGTGGTGACGGTGACGCTGGCGTTGTCGCTGCGCGGGTATTGGCGGACGTTGAGGGTGAAGATGGCCTGGACGCCGGCGATGATGATCACCAGGTTGACCACAATCGCCAGCACCGGCCGGCTGATAAACAGATCAGTGAAGGATTTCATGGCGAGGCGGGCGTCCGGGTCACGAATTGGCCGGCGTGGGCGCGAGCTGGGGTTGGGGCGCCAGCGCGTTGTTGACCACCACGCTCATGCCGTTGCGGAGCTTGAACACGCCGGTGCTGACCAGGGTTTGCCCGGCCTCGATCCCGGAGGCCACCACCACGAAATCGCCGCGGGCCGGACCGAGCCGCACGAACTTCTGGTTCAGCACCTTGCCGACCGCGCCGGTTTTCTCGTCCTTTTTCTCCTCGATCACGAACACCGAATCGCCATAGGGTGCGTACAGCACCGCCGTGGCGGGAATCAGCAACACCTGCTCGATTTCCGGCAGCACGGCGGCGACCTCGACATACATGCCGGGTTGCAGGCGATCATTGGGATTCGCCAGGGTGGCTTGCAGGCGGACGTTGCGGGTGACGCTGTCCACTTCCGGGCTGATGGCGGTGATCTTGCCCGCAAAGGTTTGCTTGGGAAAGGCGTCGGTGGTAACCCGCACCGCCATGCCCGCGCCGAGTTGGGAGAGATAGCGCTGGGGTAGCGCAAAGTCCACATACACCGGATCGAGCGACTGGAGCGTGACGATGGCGGCGCCGTTGTCGAGAAACTGGCCGAGGTTGATCTTGCGGATGCCCAGCCGGCCCGCGAACGGCGCGCGGATGGTCTTCTTGGCGATGGCGGCGCGGATGTTGTCCATCTGGGCAATGGTCTGCTTGGCCTGGGCTTCGGCGGCATCGGCATCGGCGGCGGAAACCATGTTCCTGGCGCGCATGGTGCGGGCGCGATCCAGATTGGCGCGGGCCAGATCGGCGCTGGCGGCGGCCGAGCGCAGTTGGGCCTGTTCGATGGCGGTGTCGAGTTCCACCAGCAGTTCGCCCGCTTTCACGATCGCGCCCGATTCGAACGCAATGTCCTTGACCGTACCCGAAATCTCGGCGCTGACCATGACGCCCTGGACGGCGGTGACGGAGCCGATGGCGGTCAGGGTCGGTTGCCATCGATCCGGTTTCACTTCGGCGGTGGTGACGGTTTCCGGCGGCGGCGCGAAGCTGGCGCCCTGCGCGAACATGGTCTGGAATTGCAAGATTTTGGTGCTGGCGAGCAGTCCCACCAGAACCAGCAGGCCAACGACGGTAAGGATGATTTTCTTGGTCATGTTCTACTGTACGCGAAAACCGGTCCTGAGTTCCCGGCAAAACAGGCTATTGATCAGGCGCGGCGGGTGTTTTGAACCAGAAGCGAAAGTTCTATCGCGCTCCCATGGCGCCCCGGACCCCGGGCTCTCCCTGTTTGGCAACCACATTATTCCTCAAGAAGAAATTGTGGTTTTGTAACATGATAACCCTTCGCCTCGATGTCGCTCAGCGCCTTGCCAACATCAAGACCGATGGTGGGTTTATCAGCCGACAGTTCGAACTCCTTGAGGCTGGAGTCCTCGCTCAGAAGACGCTTCACCCGCGCTGGAAGCGATGCGGGATCAGTCGACGCCGGTATCACGACAAACAGGCCGTGGGCTATTTCGGAGGAGTAGACGCGTACTTTCATGGTTTTTCCTGTTCCTCTATTTTCAAACGCCCGCCATCGCCATCGAGCAATGCCGCGAGCATTTTCACACGGGAGGCGCGCCGCGCCGGGCTTAAAACCAGCGCCGCCGGCGCATATAGGCAAACATCGCCAGCGGCGTCGCCACCATGCCCAGCAGCGTTAGCCCCAGCACCGTCCAGCCCAGCGGCGCCTGGGGCACCTCCAGCACCGCGCCGAAAAAATTCATGCCGAAGAACCCGGTGATAAAGGTCAGCGGCATGAACAGCGTGGTGACGATGGTCAGCACCTTCATGACCTCGTTGGTGCGGTTGGCCATGACCGACAAGTAGCTGTCCAGGGCGCTGGTGGCCAAGTCGCGCACCGATTCGTTCACATCCGCCAACCGCACGAAATGATCGTAGACATCGCGGAAGTACACGCGGTTCATCGGATCGACCACATCATAGAGATCGCGGGCGAGCTTGCTGACCACTTCGCGCTGCGGGCTGAGGATGCGGCGCAGGCGCAGGCCGGCGCGCTTGACCTGCAGGATCCGCGTGACATGGTCCGTCGCCGGCGCGTCGAACACCGCGTCCTGAACCTGGTCGGTGACCTCCTCGATCTCGTCCAGGCACGGCATGTAGTCGGTGGCGATCTGATCGTATACCTGATAGAGCAGGTAGTCGGCGCCGCGCGCCCAGTAGCGATCGTCGCGCTGGGCCTGTTTCCACACCTGCTCCAGGGACGGGATCGGCTCGAAGTGATAAGTCACCAGCAGCTTGCGACCCAGGAACACGTCGAGTTCGCGCGTTTCGAGCCGGGCGAGGTCCGACTTGAAGGCGACCGCGTGCAGCACGATATAGAGATAGTGGGTCCAGTCGTCCACCTTGGGCACGTGAGTTTCGGTGAGGGCGTCATCCACCGCCAGCGGATCGAAGGCAAACACCTCGCGGAGCAGGCGGTGGATCTGGGGATCGCTGCTGGACTTGCCGGTGCCGTCGCCATTCCCGACCGGCGCGTCGTCGAACAGATCCACCCAGAGCAGGGCGCGCTGGTCGTTGCAGGCGGCAAGCAGCGCGGGCAGTTCGGCGACGGTCGCATCGGCCCGGACAGGCGCGGCGCCGGCCTTGTACAGAATGCGGATCATGCGGCGGGCAGTGGTTGGGTTGAGGGAGCGCGAGGGCGCTTCATATCCCGATTCTAGCCTATGCTTCAAGGATCATCAGCCGATTCGCGGTTGTAGGAGGCCCATCCCCGGGCCGATTCTGTAGGCTTTCCCCTTCTCGGAACTCCTGGCCATGCCCGAACTTGTCATTTATTTTCAGAAACCCGCCATCTGGGCGGATACCGTTCACATCCACTACTGGGATACCCGGCCGGGCGCTCCAGCCTCCGCCTGGCCCGGCGTGCCGATGACGGCGGACGCCGACGGCTGGTTCGTCCACCGACTCGAGGGTGTCGAGGCCGCGAGCCTGGTGTTCAACGACAACCAGCGCTGTCAGACCGGCGATCTGCGGCGCGAGGGCAGCGGGTTTTACGCCAATGGCCAGTGGCACGACAGCCAGGCGGCGGCGGCCAGCGTTCCCGCCGCAAGTGAAGCCGGTCCGAGCCACGTTCCCGCCGTGATTCCCGCCCATCGCGCGCCCATCGATCCCGCCGGACCGCTGGGTGATTTCCGCGAAGAGACGATCTATTTTCTGCTCACCACCCGCTTCTACGATGGCGATCCCGGCAACAACTTCTTCTGCCGCGACCGCATCAAGTTCAATCGCGCGACCGGCCAGGCGGAAGACCCGCACTGGCGCGGCGATTTCAAGGGCCTGATCCAGCGGCTTGACTACCTCCGCGATCTGGGTTTCACCGCGATCTGGATCACTCCGCCGGTGGAGAACCGCAGCGGTCTCGACTATCACGGCTACCACGCCTACGACTGGACCCGCATCGATCCCCGGCTGGAGTCGCCGGGCGCCACTTATCAGGATTTGATCGACGCAGCGCACCAGCGTGGCATCAAGATCATCCAGGACGTGGTGGTCAACCATTCCTGCCAGTACGGCATTCGCGGCAAGGTCCACATCGACCACCTGCCGATCAAGTATTACGTGCCGCAAGGCTCCGAACCGGGCCGGGTCAAGCACGGGCCGTATCAGGGCAACCTCGGCAACTACGCCTGGCCGAACCGCGACGACATCGACAATCCGGTCGCGCCGGAGTGGTATCGCGAGCGGCACGCGATGGACCCGGAAGGCAAGGTTCCGCTGGTGGACCCCAAGACCGGCGAGACCGTGCCCAAGCCCGGCTACAACCCTGGCCGCTTCTTCGGCATCGACGCCAACAACCTCGATCCCGACTGGTACATGCAGGAGGGTTTCATCTGCGGCGGCGACTGGGAAAGCGCGGCGGTGCAGCGCAAGCACATCGCCGGCGATTGCATCAACCTCGCCACCGACCGGCAGAATGTTAAGGACTACCTGATCGGCTCCATCAACCGCTATCTGGACATGGGCGTGGACGCGCTGCGCATCGACACGGTCAAGCACGTCCCGCGCGACAACCTGCTGGAATACGTCAACGCCTGGAAGGCGCACAAACCGGGGCTGTTCGTGTTCGGCGAGAACCTGGTCAAGGGTTACGGCTGGGGCGATCTGGGCGGCGGCGACAACGGGCCGTCCTTCATCCGCCCCTGGTGGTACACCCGGCTGGGCCACGACCCGCGCGATCCCAATTCCGGCGGCGACTCCGGCTTTCCCCAGCTCGATTTCGGCCTGTTCTCCACCTTCCGCGACAATCTGAGCCGGGGCAGCTACGACGGGGTCGGGCGGGTGCTGGAGATGGACTGGATTTACGGCAACGCCAGCACACTGGTCACTTTCCTGCAAAACCACGACGTCGGCCCGGACAACGATTTCCGGTTCCGTTTCAAGGGCGAGCAATGGATGGCGGCGGCGGCCTACAACCTGCTGTGGACGGCGCGCGGCATCCCCTGCCTGTACTACGGCGAGGAGATCGAGTTCATGAAGGGCGCGCCGCAGGACGTGATCGGCAACGACGATACCCTGGATCAAACCGGCCGCGCCTATTTCGGCGATCATCTCACCGACGAGCGGATCGGCGACACCCAGAACCATCCGCTATACCGGCATCTCCAGCGGCTCAACCAGATCCGTCGCGCCATTCCTGCCTTGCAGAAGGGGGCGATGAGTCACATCCACGAATGGGGCAGCGGCATGAGTTTCGTCCGCGACCATAACAACGGCGAGAGCTATGCCATAGTGGGGCTGGCCATCGGCGGCGGGCAGGACATCAGCGTCGGCAACGTCCGCAATGGCACTTATCGCGACGCGGTCACCGGCAACGAAATCGCCGTGCATCACGGCAACATTTCCTTCCACGCGCGCGGCAATTCCGCCGGCATCTACGTGCTCGACGGGCCGGGCAAGATCGGGGTGGATGGGGTTTATCTGCGGTAGCCGCCGAAGCAGGGATTCAAAAGCAGCGGCGCAAGCACAGGGCGCAATGCGGTTTTACTTGCTCGCATCCTCGCTCAGCACGATCCGGTTTTCGGCGAAGACCATTTCCAGGCGCTTCGCTTCCGCCTGAAAGGCTTCGGTGCTGTCGGGGAACCGGGCGGCGATGCCCTGAAATTCATCGACAATGTCCAGAAACGCATCGACGATATCCGGGTCGAAGTGCGTCGCTCTGCCCTGCTTGATGATCGCCACCGCCTGCTCGTGCGGCATCGCCGCCTTGTAGACGCGCCGGCTGATCAGCGCGTCGTATACGTCTGCCACCGCCATCAGGCGCGCCGAGATGGGAATGCCGTCGCCCGACAACCCATCGGGGTAGCCGCTGCCGTCCCATTTTTCATGGTGGGCGCCGGCGATCTCCCCGGCGAAGGACAGGAAGGTGGAAGTACGCAGCAGATACTTCTCGGCGGATCGAATCGCATCGCGGCCCAGGGCGGCGTGGGTTTTCATGATCTCCCATTCCTCCTCGATGAGCCGCCCCGGCTTGAGCAGAATCCGGTCGGGAATGCCCACCTTGCCGATGTCGTGTAGCGGCGCCGATTTGAAGAGCAGTTTGATGGCCTCGTCGGTTATGAACTGCGCGAACCGGGGATGGGATTGCAGTTTTTTGGCCAGCGCCTGGACGTAATGCTGGGTACGGCGGATATGGGCGCCGGTCTCGTTATCGCGGGTTTCCGCCAGCGAGGTGATCGCCAGGATGGCCACGTCCTGCGTCGTTTCCACCTCCCGGATGCGGCGTCGCACTTCCGCTTCCAGGAAGGCATTACGGTCCTGGAGAAACAGGCTGGCGTTCCTGAGGGTGAGATGGGTTTCGATCCGGGCCAGCAAGATGGGCGGGCTGATCGGCTTGGTGATGTAATCCACCGCGCCCAGCCTCAGCCCCTTCTGCTCGTCCTCGACTTGCGCCTTGGCGGTGAGGAAGATCACCGGAATATCGGTGGTCTGGGGGTTGGCCTTGAGCCGTTGACAGACTTCGTAGCCATTCATGCCCGGCATCATGATGTCGAGCAGGATCAGGTCCGGCAGCGGATCGGCGGCGGCGATTTTCAGGGCGCGCTCGCCGTTGGTGGCGACCTTGGTTTTGTAATGATCTCCAAGCAGGGCGTTTAGCAGGGTGATATTGTCCGGGGTATCGTCCACGATCAGGATGGTCTGTCCTTCGATGAAAGGATATATGTCGTTCATAACCCGCCTGCCTCCAGAAGTGATCCCGGATCTTTCTCGAACCGGGCCGCCGCCCGTAACTGTATTAACGCCTCTTCAAAATCATAGTCGCCGACAGCCTTCGCCATCGCCAGGAATGATTCGATGGGCAGGGTTCCGGCCAGAATGCGGCCAGTGTTTGGATGAGGGTTGCGCCGATGTTGCCCGAAAATCCTTGGAGAGTATGGGCCAATCGTTCGGCGGTCGTCCAGTCACTGGCGGCCAGGGCAGCAATTCTCATTTTGGCGATGGCCCGCTAGAGTAGCCGAACCCTCTTGACCGGAAGCCCCTTGATGAGCGTACCGTTTGGTTCCGCTGTCCTGACGTTGGACGACATCACGAAACAGATCCG
>JBATNZ010000076.1:0-1646 GCA_049290615.1 Candidatus Contendibacter sp. | reverse complement strand
CAGCAGCACCGGTCGGCGGTCGCGCACGGTCAACAACAGCGGCTCCTCGTCGGCGTAGGGCCGCAACGGCGCGCCGGCCGGTTCCACCGTCACCGCGAACGCCGGGACGTCCACCCCACCGGGACCGTCGTCCAGCAGGGGATTTTTCAGGCCATAGTGCGCGGGGCGAGGCGGCTGGGCGGCCCGATTGGCGGCGGCGGCTTCCCGGATCTGCGCCCAATCCCAGCCGACGTAGAGCGGCAGCAACGTGGCGGCGGCGGACGCCGCGGCGCGCTGGTCGCACAGCGAGACCTCCCGCTGGCCGATAAGCCGGCGCGGTCCCTGGATCAATAGCAGCCCCTGGCTGGGGACCATGCGCTGGAAGCCGTCGCCGGCCGAAACAATTAGTTCCGGGTCCGGGAAATCGGCCAGCAGGGGCGCAGTAGCCGTCGGCACAGCCGCTGGCCGCGCGTACAGCGCCGCCAGCCGCCCGTGCAACAGGCCGATGCTCGAAAGGATGCCCAACACGAACAGCAACGGCGTTAGAATTCGGCGGCGAGCGGCGCCGTTCAGCGACAGTATGGGTTCCATATAGAACGATGCAAAAAAGCGGAATGCCTTGATCTTGGGATTGCGGGCTAGTTTACTGAATTCCAGGTCTCCGGCGGGGATCGTCGGTGGTTTCGCCCGCTGATGGACGGGCGTGGATTGATGAGCTGTACAAAAACTAATTCAGGAGGAGAAATTTGAGGTCGCGCTGACACTGGTTTGGAACGGTATCAGCCGCGCTTTCGCTACCTGTTGCTGGATGAAGAGCGTTATCCGCGAACGGCGCTGGAAGGGATGGAGAATTTGGCGGCGGCGCTGTTCCGGCTGGATCGGAGCCGTGGCTACAACGAGTTGCATGCGGTGGTGGACGATCTGCTGGCGTGGCTGGCGCTGCCGGAGCAGCAGTTGTTGCGGCGGGCGTTTGGCACTTGGTTTCGGCGGGTGCTGTTGCGGCGGCGGTTGCCGGGGGTGATTATCCCGGAGAGTTGCCGGGGGTGATTATCCCGGAGATCCTCCTGTAAATTTTCCCGTGATCGGAACTGTGAGGCGGGCTGGTGAAATGAACGTCACTTAGCAGGATCAATGGGTTAGATGAAGTCGAAGCCTTAGCCCCGCGCTGCCAACCCTCGCCATCGCAGGAAAATTTACAGGACCGAAAATGTTGAACGTGTTGAATGTTGAATTGAAAGAGACCCGCTTTACCAGGAAGTGTTCGCCGAGGGCTTGGAGGAAGGTCTCCAACAGGGTGAAGAGAAAGGCCAGCGGCAGGAACGCCTCCGCATCGCCCGAAGCTTGCTGGACGTGATGGCCGATGATCGGTTGCTGGCGGAGAAAACCGGCTTGAGCGAGGTGGAGGTGCGGGGGTTGCGGGAGGAGAGGCGTTGAGGTGGCGCCGGCGACCGGCGCGAGTGATGGGGGCGGTGGGTTTGAGTGATGCGAGTTCGAGGGGAGAATGATCGTGGCACGGGCAAGAACTGAACAACGGAATCGAGGCCGGACGGCGTGGTGGATGGTGTGGCTGCCATGACCCGCCCCCGTCGTTTGATCAGCTTCGACTGGGCGATGAAGCGCTTGCTGCGGAGTAAGGCTCATTTCGGGATTCTGGAAGGCTTCCTCAG
>JBATNZ010000075.1:0-7225 GCA_049290615.1 Candidatus Contendibacter sp. | reverse complement strand
GTTCGGGGAGGTTTGTGTTTGATAGGTTGATTCCTGGTTTACTCAACTGTCCCGGACCATTTCCGAGTACTGCTCGCGCATCGCCTTTTTATTGAGCTTGCCGACGCTGGTTTTGGGGATGGCTTCGATGAACAGCACCCGGTCGGGAATGCCCCACTTGGAGATGATGCCTTTGTCAGCGAAGTCCTTGAGCCAGTCGCGGATGGTCGTTTCATCCATCTCCTGATTCGGTCGCCGCACCACCAACGCCAGCGGGCGTTCGCCCCATTTCGGATCGGGAATGCCAACCACCGCCGCTTCCGCCACCGCCGGATGCTTGAGGATCAAATCTTCCAGCTCCAGCGACGAGATCCACTCCCCGCCGGTCTTGATCACGTCCTTCAGTCGATCGGTAATCTTGAGATAGCCTTCCGCATCGATCACGCCGATGTCGCCGGTGTGCAGATAACCGCCGCGCCATAAGGCTTCGGAGTTGCGCGGATCCTTGAGATAACCCTGGGTCAACCATGGCGCGCGCACCACGACCTCACCCGGCGTTTTGCCGTCGTGCGGACAATCGTTCATCTCCTCGTCCACCACCCGCAGTTCGACCAGCGGAAGCGGCAGACCCGTCTTGCAGCGGATGTCTAACTGTCGCTCCTCGTCCCAATCCAGCATGTGCGGTTTGAGTTGCGCCAGAGTCAGGAGCGGACAGGTTTCTGACATGCCATAGCCGGCGAATATGTCCACCCCCCGGTCGCGGGTCTGTTTGGCCAGAGCTTGCGGTAGCGCCGCGCCGCCGATGATCACCTTCCAGCGGGACAGGTCGGTTTCATCGACCCGGGGACTGGACAGCAGCATTTGCAGGATGGTCGGTACACAGTGGGAGAAGGTCACGTTTTCCCGTTCGATCAGTCGCAGCAAATGTTCCGGCACGTAGCGCCCTGGATAGACTTGCTTCACGCCGAGCGTGGTCGCTACGTAGGGGATACCCCAGGCGTGGACGTGGAACATCGGGGTAATCGGCAGGTACACGTCTTCGCGGTTGAAGCGGCCTTGTCCCGTACCCGCCAGCGCCGCGAGGGTGCCGAAGGTGTGCAGCACCAGTTGCCGGTGGCTGAAATACACGCCCTTGGGCAGGCCGGTGGTGCCGGTGGTATAGAAGGTGGTGGCGCGGGCATCCTCGGAAAAATCCGGGAATCGGTAGTCGGGGTCGCTGGTGGCCAGCAGAGCCTCATACTCGACGTCAATGTCCAAGGGGGTCGTCGGGGTTTGATCGGTGTCGTTCAGCAACACCAGCTTTTTGACCGGTTCGATCCGGTCGCGGATGGTCTCCAGAATCGGCAGGAATTCGGTGTTGACCAGGATCACGTCATCCTCGGCGTGATTGATGGTGTAAAGAATCTGCTCCGGCGACAGTCGGATGTTCACGGTGTGCAACACCGCGCCCATCATCGGCACCGCGAAGAAGCATTCCAGATAGCGGTGGCTATCCCAGTCCATCACCGCCACGGTGTCGCCGGGCTTGACGCCCAGCCCCGCCAGGCCGCTGGCCAACCGGCCGACCCGCTCGCCCAGGTCGCGGTAGGTCTGGCGTTTGAAGTCGCCGTAAACGATCTCCTGATCGGGAAACTGCCGAACCGGATTGCCGAGCAGGTTCTTGATCAGCAGGGGGTAACCGTAAGCGGCAGGGGCACGTTCGATGATCTTTTCGGACATTGTCGTTGTACTCCTCGGTCCCATCGCGTGGTGAGACCATCACGTTGTTGTTGTGGAAACGAAAATCAGCAGACGGTCAAATGTGGCGCTGGTTTGCCGGTCGGTTCGGTTGAAATTCCCAGTGTAATCATTCAGTCCCCTCTCCCCCTGCTAAGGGGGAGAGGGTTAGGGTGAGGGGGGTAAGTCTTTGAAACTGCGGCCCTCACCCCCAACCCCTCTCCCACAAGCAGGCGAGGGGAGTAATACGGTTACTTCCCAGTCATTGCCGCGGGCTTCTGAGCACCTGCCTATTGTTCAGTTGGCGACCTGTTTCGCACCGTAGGCGGCGACAGTCCGGGAAGTTGTTGCCCAGCCATGACTTGTTCTCCCGCTCAAAGGGCGGCGTCCGGATCGACTCCCAGCGCGCGCAGCCGCTCGGCGAGCCGCTCGGCGCGCTGACGTTCGTTCTCGGCGCGCTGACGTTCGTTCTCGGCGCGCTGTTCCAGTTCGAGGAAGGTTTCAAACCGCCGCCCATCTGGCCGGTATAGCGCGAGATCCATGCCTTCCAGGCTGAAGCGTATCCCCAGCCGCGGGCTGACCCAGCCTTCCATCTCCGGGATGTCCTCCAGCCGACCATCCTGGCGGATCCAGCCGTCCAGGCTGCCCCGATCCGGGTCATAAACGTAGTATTCCTCCACCCCATATTGTTCGTAGAACCGAAATTTGCGGGTCATCTCGGCCACGGTGTTGCCGGGCGACATCACCTCGAACACCACTTGCGGAGCCAGGCCGTCTTCCCGCCATTGCATATAGGATCCCCGGTCACCGGGCGGCCGACCGAATACCACCATGGTATCGGGCGCGGCCCGAAGCTTGTTATTGCCCTCTACCGGATACCACAGCAGGTCGCCAGCGACGAACACATCGGGCCGATCCGCGAACAGCGCGGCGATCCCGCCCTGGATGGTAACGATGTAACGGAACTGCCGGGTGTTGTCCGCCATGGGTTTGCCATCGCTATCGGGATAGATGATTTCGGTGCGGGGGATGGGATTGGGCATGGGAACCGCACCGGGCGGCGTCCGGGCCGGCGCGGCCATGGGGTAGGAGCTTGCGGTTGCGGTCATGCGTGCTCTCCAAATTTTGGCTTTTACCTCAACAACTATAGCGTTCCACCGTTCACCCGGCGTGCTGGACAATGTATGCCTTGATCCGGTCTACATCCGCGTCCCTCACCTCGAAGCGTTGCGGTAGCGCTTCGATATTCTCGTAGCCCGCCGGCCGGTCCGGCTCGCGCCCCAGCGCCTCGACGATGGAATCCTCGAACTTGACCGGCAGGGCGGTTTCCAGACACAGCAGCGGTACGCCGTCCTCGCGATATTCCAGCCCGACCTTCACGCCGTCGGCGGTATGGGTATCAATGACGATGCCGGACCTTAAATAAACCGCTCGGATAATGGTCATGCGGTCCCGGTGTGTGCTGGTTCCGGAGACGAAGCCGGATTCCCGGACTGCCTGGAAGTAGGGGGTAGCGGACAGGTCGAAGAACCCCTGTGTGTCGATTTGTCGCCACAGGTCGCGGACCACCGCCGGATCGCGCCCGACCGCGTCGAAAATGAAGCGCTCGAAGTTGGACGCCTTGGAGATGTCCATCGAGGGGCTGCTGGTGTGCGCCACCTGGTCGTTCTTGCGCACTCGGTAGACGCCGGTACGGAAGAATTCGTCGAGGACATTGTTTTCGTTGGTGGCCAGGATCAGCCGGCGGATGGGTAGCCCCATGCGCTTGGCGATATAGCCGGCGCAGATGTTGCCGAAGTTGCCGGAGGGCACGGCGAACGACACTTCCTGGTCGTCGTGGGTGGTGACCGCCAGCCAGCCCTTGAAGTAGTAGACGATCTGCGCCGCGACTCGCGCCCAGTTGATCGAATTGACGGTGCCGATGGCGTGGCGGGCTTTGAATTCGGCGTCATTGCTGACCGCCTTGACGATGTCCTGGCAGTCGTCGAACACGCCGCGCACCGCGATGTTGAAGATGTTGGGGTCTGGCAGCGAGAACATCTGCGCGGTCTGGAACCGGCTCATCTTCTGGTGCGGCGAGAGCATGAACACCCGGATGCCGCGCTTGCCGCGCATGGCGTATTCGGCGCTGGAGCCGGTGTCGCCGGAGGTCGCGCCCAGGATGTTGAGATGGCCGCCGGTCTTGAACAGGGCGTATTCGAACAGGTTGCCGAGCAGTTGCAGGGCGATGTCCTTGAACGCCAGGGTCGGGCCGTTCGACAGCCCCAGCAGCCACACGCCGTCACCGAGCGGGGCGACGGGGGTGATGGCCGCGGTGCGGAAGGCCGCGACGGTGTAGGTTCGGTCGATCAGGGCGCGCAGGTCGGCGGCGGGGATGTCGTCGGCGAACTTGCGCAGGATGGCGAACGCCAGTTCCGGGTAGGACAGGCCGCGCCAACTGGCCAGCTCGCCGGGCGCCAGAGTCGGGTAGACCTCCGGGAGCGTCAGGCCGCCGTCGGGCGCCAGCCCACCCAGCAAGATGTCCGAAAAGGTCGCGGGGGCCATGCCGCCCCGAGTGCTGACGTAGCGCATGAAGAAGTCCTCGGGAGTCGCGAAGGGTCGGGAAGGGTTGCGGGAATGGCCGCTATTGTACTCCGCCGTGTCCGCCAAAGACGCCGGCCGCGCTAAGGGCTTCTAAGCAGCCGTGGCTTTTCCCTATCGGTCATGCCTGTGGCTGGAGGGGCCGATGGATCGCCGTGATCTCAAGCCCGCAGGCGAATCATGAGTTGCGCACACGCCATTTGGGCGTGCTTGCGCGCCTCGGTGGCGACCGCTTCCATCAGGGCGTCGAGTTGCTCGTCGGAGGGTTCGTGGAGGATGTCGTTCAGATCGAAGGATTGTGGTTTCATTGCCTGCTCCAAAATTGATCGACATGGATGGATAGCCCGCCCGTTCTCGCTGGTGGCTGTAATATTCATTCTAGCTCAAGCCGTTACGGGAGAGTTGGAGGTTCGGGTCGATCTCTTTCAATCGCTCCGGGGGGAATCCATAATTTTTAGGCCGGCCGGCGTCAGTGTCCATCGTAGCGGTCGTCGGGATGTGTCGGCGCTGGTGGGAGAGTTAGCAAAAAAAGCCGCGCTCACGGATACATAAAAACTTTGGAGGAACACCGCCATGTTAACGGAAGCACTCACTTTTGTTTCCATCGATTGGATCAAGCCGCTCGCAAAAAAGCTCAAGGGAATTCGAGATGCGAGAATCCAGGAAATCAACAGCATCTCCGATACGTTCGGCGACCCGAAACCGCTGGTGCGCTATTACGTAGAACCTATGTGCCAGCACCACAATCCGGCCGATTACCACGAGGACGAAGCGCCGATCTCGTTCGTGAAAGCAAAGGCGTTCGTGACGATCAACAATTTTCTTAACAGGGAAGTGACCATACGGGATGGCTGTACCCAGATGTTTATCTTGGCCGACGCCGGCATGGGTAAAACCTCCCTTTTGGTGATGCTCAAGCTGACGCATCTGTTGAGGTTTTGGCCATCGGGTTACGATTGCCTGCTGTTGAAACTCGGCCCCGATACCCTGGATGTGGTCCGCAAGCACGCGAATAAAGCGAATACCGTGCTGCTGCTCGATGCTTTGGACGAAGACCCGACCGCTTGGGGCAATATCGAGCAGCGGCTTATTGAGTTGCTACAAGAAACCACTAACTTCCGGCGCGTTCTCATTTCGTGCCGCACTCAGTTTTTTCCCGAAACGGGGACCGATCCGTTTGGAAGTCCGGGTCGAGTCACCGTGGGCGGGTTCATGTGTCCGATGATTTTTCTTTCGCTCTTCGACGATGATCAGGTGCGCGAGTACCTGTGCAAGCGTTTTCCCGACCCGTGGCATTACGGGTTGACGGGGCGCAGGCACAAGTCGTGGCTTCGCGCCGAGCAACTTCTCAAGTCGATGCGCTCTCTACGCTTTCGGCCCTTGCTGTTGACGTATATCGACAGGCTGCTGGAGTTCAACCGGCCGCAGTGGGACGAGTACGCCATCTATGACGCACTCACGGAAACGTGGCTGCTACGGGAGGTGAGCAAGCTGGCAAAGCAAGGGATTAACCCGTTGCCGACCAAGGAAGATCTCTGGACAAGCTGTACTGCGGTTGCGGTTCACCTACAATCGCTCGGGAAGCGCGTGTTATCTCAGGCTGAACTTCGGAGTCTGGTGACTGGGTTGCCAGCTATCGCTCATATTGAGCAACTTGATTTCGGCGGTCGTTCGCTGATGAACCGCACCTCGGATCGCGAATATCGGTTTTCTCATTACAGCACCCAGGAATTTCTGGTGGTTCACGCCGTTGTCGAAAGGCAATTGGAAGCCGTGAAAACAATTTGCCCAGCGGCGACCCAAGAACTGAAGCTGCGGGCCACGGCGCAAATGCTGGACTTCTTGCGTTGCCGTGTCGGCGAAATTGATGTATTGCAATTGTTGAAGCTGCTGCTGGATTGGAGCGACATCAAACCCAGTCAATTAGCTGGGTGGCTCTGCTTCCAGGAACATCTGCGGGGTGGCGGCATGGGTCCGGAGATGATGGTGATACCCGCCGGCGAGTTCCTCATGGGTTCCCCCGCAGACGAATCGGCGCGCCAAGCAAGCGAAGGGCCGCAGCACCTGGTGGCGTTCACGCAGCCCTTTGCGATGGGTCGTTATGCGGTCACTTTCGAGGAGTACGACCATTTTTGTGAGGCCACCGGACGAGAAAAGCTAGGTGACAACGGCTGGGGCCGTGGGCGGCGGCCGGTTATCAACGTTTCGTGGGAAGAGGCCGTCGCCTACTGCGCATGGCTTTCGAGCGAAACGGGAGCGCCTTATCGGTTACCCAGCGAAGCCGAATGGGAATACTCGGCGCGAGGGGGGGCCAAAACCGCCTTTTGGTGGGACGATGAGATCGATACGAGTCGAGCCAACTATGACGGCAATCACATTTACCGGAATGGAAACCGTGGTGAATATCGACAAAAGACGGTGCCAGTGGACGATTTCCACCCGAACCCCTTCGGCCTTTACCAGGTTCATGGGAATGTGTGGGAATGGGTGCAGGATTCTTGGCATGATGATTACCGAGGTGCGCCAGCGGATGGTTTGGCGTGGGAGGAAGCAGGCGGCGGTCCCCGGGTGCTGCGGGGCGGCTCGTGGGGCAGCGAGCCGGAGGGGTTGCGGTCGGCCGCTCGCGACGGGTTCTTCCCGCGCTACGGGTACTTCAACGCCGGGTTCCGTCTCGCCAGGACCTTAACCCTTTGACCTTTTTGCTTTTTCCCTTTACGGGGGTCCAGGGGGCGAAGCCCCCAGGTCGCGTTTTTTGGCGGGGCCTACTCCCGCCCCGCGCGGTGCAATCCGCCGCGACCGCTACTGATCCTTACCCGAGGAGATTCCCGAATGTCCATTCCACAATTCAGCGAAACCACCCTCCGCCGCCATGCCACCGCCCAATCTTTCCAACGGGGCGAGGCCTACTATCAGGCCGGGGCGGTGGGCCGTCTGCAACAGCGCGGCAACA
>JBATNZ010000074.1:0-15007 GCA_049290615.1 Candidatus Contendibacter sp. | reverse complement strand
CCCGGCATTGGCGGCTTCAAGGCCGACAGCGAGTTGGGCGTGGCGATGCGCGCCGGCCATCCCTGCTACTTCGTCGGTTTCAGCCCCGACCCCATGCCCGGCCAAACCATCGAAGACATCATGCGCGCCGAGGCGGTGTTCCTGGAGAAGGTCATCGCCCTGCATCCCAGCGCCGACGGCAAGCCCTGCGTGATCGGCAACTGCCAGGCCGGCTGGGCGGTGATGATGGTGGCCGCCACCCGGCCGGAACTGTTCGGGCCGATCATCATTCCCGGTTCGCCCCTGTCTTACTGGGCCGGGGTGGAAGGGCAAAACCCGATGCGCTACACCGGCGGCGTGCTGGGCGGCAGTTGGCTGACCGCGCTCACCAGCGACCTCGGCGCCGGCAAGTTCGACGGGGCTTATCTGGTCGAAAACTTCGAGAAGCAAAATCCCGCCAACACGCTGTGGGGCAAGAACTACGATCTCTGGGCGAAAGTCGACACCGAGGGACCGCGCTTCCTGGAATTCGAGAAATGGTGGGGCGGCCACGTCAACCTCAACGCCGAGGAAATGCAGTGGATCGTCGATCAACTGTTCGTCGGCAACCGCCTTGCCACTGCTGAAATCGTCACCAGCGACGGCGTGCGGATCGACCTGCGCAACATCCGCTCGCCGATCCTCTGTTTCTGCTCCAAGGGCGACAACATCACCCCGCCGCAACAGGCCCTGGGCTGGATCGTCGATCTGTACCAGAAGGACGACGACCTCCGCGCCTGTGGCCAGACCATCGTCTACGCCATCCACGACAGCATCGGCCATCTCGGCATCTTCGTCTCCGGCGGCGTCGCCAAAAAGGAGCATCAGGAGTTTGCATCCAACATCGACCTGATCGACGTGCTGCCGCCCGGTCTGTACGAAGCGGTGATGACTCCCAAGACCGCCGACGCCGCCAACCCCGATCTGGTCAGCGGCGACTGGATCGTCCGGTTCGAACCGCGCACACTGGAAGACCTCCGCGCCATCGTCCAGCCCAGTCCCGAAAACGAGCGCCGCTTCGCCGCCGCGCAGCGGGTGTCGGAGATTAACCTCGGCCTGTATCGCACCCTGTTCCAGCCCTTTGTCCAAGCGTTCGCCAGCACGCAGACCGCCGAATGGCTGCACAAGCTCAATCCTGCCGAACTGCCCTACGAACTGTTCTCGGACCGCAATCCGCTGATGCGGCAAATCGCCCAACTGGCCGAGCAGGTGCGCGGGCAGCGCCAGCCGGTTTCGCCCGACAATCCCCTGCTCCAGGTGCAGGCCATGATCTCGGACGGGATCATCGCCGCGCTCGACGGCTATCGCGATCTGCGGGACCGCAGCATGGAGCAAATCTTCCTGGGCATTTACAGCTCGCCGCTGCTGCAAGCGCTGGTCGGACTGCGGGCCGCGGACGAGTCGCCGCGCCGGCATCCCGGCGTCGAACCGGAACGGATCGCCTTCATCCAGCAGCGCATCGCCGAACTCCAGGCGCGCATCGCCGAGGGCGGCTTGCGCGAAGCGGCCATTCGCAGCCTACTCTACATCGGTATGGCCGGACCGGGGGCGGACGAGCGCGCGTTTAACGAACTGCGCCAGATTCGCGCCGAGCACGGTGGCCTGACCCTGGATGAATTCAAGCGGGTGCTGCGCGAGCAGTTCTTCGCCCTGCTGCTCGACCGGGACGGCGCGCTCGCCGCGATTCCCAAAATGCTACCCCCCGACGCCGACGCCGACACCCGGGCGAAGATGCTGGCGGCGATCCGGCAAGTCGTTTCGGCGGCTGGCGAGGTCGCCGATGAACGGGCGAAGCGGCTGGCCCAGATCGAAAAGCTGTTCCAGGCCGTCGAACCGGCCCAACCGGCCCAACCGGGTTCGGACAAGGTCGGCTGATCGCTACAGATGGGTAGGGTACGCAATGCGTACCCTACAGCTTAAAGAGGACCGTACTCATGGAACGCAAACACGAGAAATACGAACGGCTGATTGCCCGGTGCAAAGCCCTGACGCCGGTGCCGACCGCCGTCGCCCACCCCTGCGACGAAAGCTCGCTCAAAGGCGCGGTGGAAGCCGCCGAGCTGGGCATTCTGCAACCGATCCTGGTGGGACCACGGGCCAAAATCGAAGCCGTGGCGGCGCAATTTCAGCTCGACATCTCCCGCTACGAGATCGTGGACGCCCCGCACAGCCACGCCGCGGCAGAGATGGCGGTGCAACTGGTGCGCGAGGGCAAGGCCGAACTACTGATGAAGGGCAGCCTGCACACCGACGAGTTGATGGGCGCGGTGGTGCGGACCGCGACCGGCCTGCGCACCGAGCGGCGGATCAGCCACGCCTTCATCATGGACGTACCGAATCTGGACCGGCCGCTCATTGTCACCGATGCGGCGATCAACATCTTCCCCACGCTGGAAGACAAGGTTCACATTGTCCAGAACGCCATCGATCTCGTCCGCGATCTGGGTCTCGACCAACCGAAAGTGGCGATCCTGTCCGCCATGGAAACGGTCAACCCCAAGGTGCCGTCCACGGTGGAAGCCGCCGCCCTGTGCAAGATGGCGGATCGCAAGCAGATCACCGGCGGCATCCTGGACGGCCCGCTGGCGCTGGACAACGCTATCGACCTGGAAGCGGCCCAGATCAAAAAGATCGACTCGCCGGTCGCCGGACTGGCCGACATCCTGGTGGTGCCCGATCTGGAAGCGGGCAACATGCTGGCCAAGAGCCTGAGCTTCCTGGCTGACGCCGACGCCGCCGGTATCGTGCTGGGCGCGAGGGTGCCGATCATCCTCACCAGCCGCGCCGATTCGGTGACGACCCGGCTGGCCTCCTGCGCGGTGGCGGCCCTGGTCGCCCAGGCGCGGCGGCAAAGCGCCAGCAAGGTGGTGATGTGATGAGCGACGCGATTCTGGTGGTCAATGCGGGTTCGTCCAGCATCAAGTTCTCGGTGTTCCTGGAACGGGACGAAGGGCTCGACCTGTTGCTGGGCGGACAAATCGAAAGTCTCTACACCGCGCCCCGCTTCAAGGCCAAGGACGCGGCGGGCGCCGTCGTCGGCGAACGACAATGGGCGCAAGGCGAAACGCTGGGCCATGACGGCGCGATCACTTATCTGGCCGGCTTCCTGCGCGAACGGCTCGGCGAGCACCGGCTGGCCGCTGTGGGGCACCGGGTGGTGCATGGTGGCCTCGACTACGCCACACCGGTTCGGTTGAGCGCCGAGATTGTCGGGCGGCTGGAGCGATTCATCCCGCTGGCGCCGTTGCACCAGCCCCACAACCTCAAGCCGATCCGTCTGTTGCTCGCCAACCGGCCGGAGCTGCCGCAAGTGGCCTGCTTCGACACGGCTTTCCATCGCAACCAGCCGGAGGTGGCCCAGGCGTTCGCCTTGCCGTCCGAGATTACCGAACGCGGTGTGCGGCGCTATGGCTTCCACGGCCTTTCCTACGAATACATCGCTTCCGTCCTGCCCCAGGTTGACCCCCGCGCCGCCCAAGGACGCACCGTGGTGCTCCACTTGGGCAACGGCGCCAGCCTGTGCGCGATCCACGCCGGCAAGAGCGTCGCCAGCACCATGGGCTTCACCGCCGTGGACGGATTGCCCATGGGCACCCGCAGCGGCAATCTCGATCCCGGCGTCGTGCTGTATCTCATGGACGAGTTGAAGATGGACGCCCGCGCCATCGAAAAGCTGCTCTACCAGCAGTCGGGTCTGCTCGGCGTCTCCGGCGTATCCAGCGACATGCGCACCCTGCTCGCTTCGGACCAACCGAGGGCGAAATTCGCGGTGGAGTTGTTCGTCTACCGCATCGGCCGGGAGCTGGGTTCGCTGACCGCCGCGCTGGGCGGGCTCGACGCCCTGGTATTCACCGCTGGCATCGGCGAGCACGCCGCGCCGATCCGGGAGCGGGTCTGCCAAGCCGCCGCCTGGCTCGGCGTAGAACTGGACCCGACCGCCAACGCCGCCGGTGGTCCCTGCATCAGCACGGCGGCCAGCCGGATTCCGGCATGGGTCATTCCGACCAACGAAGAACTGATGATCGCCCGCCATACCTGGGCGCTGGTGGCAACCGACACGCCGCACTGATCCGCGTCGGATTGGGATAACGAAGTCTTTTGTCAGCTATACTTTCTGGCCGTGCAATCCGCACCGCGGGGTCGTAATAGCCCTATGATGTTTGACGGGTGTCGAGGAACGATACTCGCCGGAGGAGTGGGAACAGCCGCTACGGTTGGTGGAATACGCCTTCTCCCGACGGCGGCAATGGAACGGCCACAACCCAAGGGGGAATGTTAATGGTCCCCCTTGATCCACAAAGATGACTCTGATTCGCAATCGAGGACAATGAAAATGAAATTTTTACGCCTTTGCAGTACTGCCTTGGTGTTGTTGCTGGGCGCCGTGATCGCTCACGCGCAGGGATTTCAGAATGAAAGTTTTCCGGCAGGTCTCGGCAAACCGGAACTGAAGTACCACCTGATCGTACCGGAGGGTGTCACCATCACCAACAAGAAAGGCGAGGTGTACAAAGCTGGCGAGGTCATATTGGTGCCCGGCGCTAACGTCACGATCCTGGAACCCGCCTACGTCAAGGAACAGATGAAGAACGCCGAGTTTAAATCCAGCTTTATGAACGAGACGAGTTATTCCGGAATGTCCGAGGAGAAGGTGCGCGATTACGCCATCGTCTCAATTAAAGTTCCTGAAGGCGTAACCGTCGAGTCATTGCCTTGGAAGAAAACTTCTGGAGGCGTAGACGAGAGTTATGCTGGCAAGACCATCAAAGGCCCGTCCGCAGTGACGCTGATTGCCAAGAAAGCGGAAATGCAAGCAACGCCCAATGCTACTCCCGCCGACACGTGGAACGCTGCGGGTGGCTGGGGCGGGCGCAGTTGGAATAAATAAAACCAATTGTTTGCCATTTGCATTTCTGGCGATGAAACAAGCCCGGTCGGGTTAACGTGTAAGCGTTCTAACCCGACGGGGATTCTGCTGGGTATTCTTAACGAGGAAAAGTTTGATGATGCAGAACATTTGTAAAATGACCGGTGGCGTCCTGCTGGCTATGTCGTTGCTGGTGGGCGGTCTGGCGCTGGCGGCGGATGCCAAGCAACCGGTCGGCAAGGTCTCGCTTGAAGAAAAGCAGTTCGGACTGATTCTGGGTGGCAGCGCCGGCGGCGGGACGCTGGTCTTCCACGGCAAGAACTATCCGTTCAAGCTCAAGGGCTTGAGCGCCGGCCTCAACGTCGGCGTCTCGAAGATGAGCGCGGTCGGCGAGGTGTACGACATGAAGAAGGTTTCCCAATTCCCCGGCACCTATACCAAGCTGGAAGCGAGCGTCGCCCTGGGCGGCGGCGTGGGCGGCCTGCGTCTGCAGAACGAGAACGGCGTGATCATGAACCTGCACTCGCGGACCAAGGGTTTGGATCTCAATCTCGGGAACGTGACCGGAGTCACGGTCACGATGGACCAGTAGGCCTGTCGCCAGACAGGGGTTGCCTCGCCGCCCACGCGGCGGGCGAATCCCTGCACCAGCACCTATCCGATCAGGAGAACCGCACCATGGCCGTTGAAATCCCCCGTCCCCCGCTCAAGGGCAAGAAGGCGCTGGTTGTCGGCATCGCCAACGAGTATTCCATCGCCTACGGTTGCGCCAAGGCGTTCCGTGAGCTGGAAGCCGATCTGGCCATCACCTACCTCAACGAAAAATCGAAATCGTATGTCGAGCCGCTGGCGAAACAGTTGGAAGCGCCGATCTTCCTGCCGCTCGATGTCAGCCAGCCCGGCCAGATTGAAGCGTTGTTCGAGGCCATTACCCAACAATGGGGCCGACTCGACATCCTGGTCCACTCCATCGCTTTCGCGCCCAAGGCGGACTTGCAGGGCGGGTTGCTCGACTGCTCGGCGGCGGGCTTCGCTCAGGCGATGGATATCTCCTGCCACTCCTTCATCCGCATGGCCAAGCTGGCCGCGCCGCTGATGACCGAGGGTGGCGCGATGTTCGCCATGAGCTACCACGGCGCCAACGAGGTAGCGCCGAACTACAACGTGATGGGGCCGGTGAAGGCGGCGCTGGAATCCGCCTGCCGCTACCTGGCCTACGAACTGGGCCGGAAGGGCATCCGGGTCCACCCCATCTCGCCGGGACCGCTCAAGACCCGGGCGGCCTCGGGGCTCAAGGACTTCGATCTGCTGCTCAACGAAGCGGTGCAACGGGCGCCGCTCGGCGAGCTGGTGGACATCATGGACGTCGGCTTCACCTGCGCCTTCCTGGCCACGCCCTACGCCCGGCGCCTGACCGGCAGCACGATCGACCTGGATGGCGGCGTGAATATCATGGCTTAAACTCCCCTCTCCCCTATTCATTGAGGAGAGGGTTAGGGTGAGGGGGTCAGTCGTTGAACCCAAACCCCTCACCCCCAACCCCTCTCCCGCTTGCGGGAGAGGGGGGTCAATTGAGGGAGAACGACCATGGCGTTTCGCTTTCTGCAATCCATTTTTTCCGGTCCCAGCCAACCCAGCAAATTCGACAAGGAGTTGATGCTGAGAGGCATCGAACGGGTGGTGGACGGCACCGATCCCCGCCTGCGGGCGGTGAGCCACTACCGGCGCCAGTTGTGGCCCGCGGTGGAACGCGCCATCGACTTCGTGGTGACCTTCGTCAACGCCCTGCCGCCCGCCATCGTGGCCGACCGCCAGGGTTACATGACCGATCCCCGCCTGCGCGCCCTGTTCGCCTCGCCCGAGAGTTTGCGAGAGATCCTGAGTTTCAGCGACGGCACCCGCAACTACCTGAAACAGGCGCCCGATCCCTTGCCGGTGGAACTGTACGCCGGACTTGGCGCGGTTCGGGTCGAGAAGAACGTGCTCGGCATCGAGATGGACGGAGAAATCCTGCGGCGGGACGTGCCGCAAACCGTCGTCAACTTCTGCGACCACCGGCTGGTTTTCCTGACCGACAACGAGCAGGACACCCGCCGGGAACTGATGCGGCGCGCGGCCGATTACCTGATCGAAACCGCCTTGCAGCGCCTGACCGCCAGCCGCGTCCAAAAGACGCAACTGGGACAGCAGCAGCGCAAGCTGCTCCAGCAAAAAGCCAACCTGCTGAAAAAAGCCCAAGTCGGTCTGGAATCGCTGGCGGGACCGGCCGCCACGGAACCGGTCGATTTGAACGCCCTCGAACAGCAGCTTCAGAACCTCGAGACCGAACTGGGCCAACTGCGCGCCGATTCGGCCACGCTCGACCAACATCTTGCCAAAGTCGCCGCCACCCTGAGCGAACCGGAAAAGTATCTGCGACTGGAATCGATCGCGCTCACCCTGGACCACACCAACATCAAGGTCCCGGCCGGCTCGCCCCGGGTCGCCAACGCGATGACCTTCGAGGAAATCGTGATGGGGAAGGACCGCCGGCTCGCCGCGCTGTTCGTGCGGTTCCCCAGCAGCGAACTGCTCCCGCAACCCGATTTCTTCAAGGAGGCCAATCGGCTGTTGCAATCGATCCGATGAGGATCGCTTGTGTTCTTTCCAATTCGGTCACATCGAACCGTTTTTAGGAGAATTCCCGATGAGCGATAAAACCAAGCCGAGCACCGATCTAGCCGCTGTCATCAAATCCCTGAAGGGTTACCTGCTGGAAAAGGGCAACCGCATCGAGCGCGGTCCTGCCTACGAGAGCGAAGGCAAGACCCCCTCCAGCGTGGCCGAGATGGCGCGGCGGTATGAAGGGCGGGGTTATACCCAGTACATGCAAGTCGGTGCTCCGCCGATCTACGCGATGCTGGGGCGCGGCCACCAGGAGGTGCATATCTTCCAGCCGCAAGACCCGCAAGTTCGGGAATGGCTGGAGGATGACCGGAAGGCGTTGAACGATCCGACCGTGCGCGCCCACCTGCTGCAGGGTGCCGGTCTGAGCGAGGGCGAGTTGCCGGCCGCTCGCAAGCCGCAAGTCTTCCGCATCGCCGAAATGGACGGTGTGTTCGTCATCACCAACGAGGATGCCCCACCTGGACGGCGGTGAGGGGTTCTGGGCGAGGGTTGGACCGAACCGGATTTACATCCTCCGGTGCGGTCCACGGCCGGGCGATGCGGTGCGTGAAAAATTAGTTTTATCAACAGACTACTTCTACTTTGTCAGATTCATATATTTGATAGCGCCTTTCCCGCCCCGAGCATTCCCCGCTCGACGATAAACTCGATCACCTGCTCCAATCCTTGCCGGGTCTTGAGGTTGGTGAACACGAATGGCCGTTCGCCGCGCATGTTGCGGGCGTCGCGCTCCATGATTTCCAGCGATGCTCCAACATGGGGCGCCAAGTCGATCTTGTTAATGACCAGCAAGTCGGAGCGGGTGATGCCGGGGCCACCCTTGCGCGGAATCTTGTCGCCGGCGGCCACGTCGATCACGTAGATCGTGAGATCCGACAGTTCCGGGCTGAAGGTGGCGCTCAGGTTGTCGCCGCCGGATTCCACCAGCACCAAATCCAGGTCGGGAAAGCGCTCGCACAATTGCGCCACCGCCGCCAGATTCATTGAGGCATCCTCGCGAATCGCGGTGTGCGGACAACCGCCGGTTTCCACCCCGACGATCCGTTCCGGTTCCAGCGCTTGGGCGCGGGTCAGGAACTGGGCGTCCTCGTAGGTGTAGATGTCGTTGGTGACCACCGCGATCTGATAGCGGCCGCGCAACGCCTTGCACAGGGCCTCGACCAGGGCGGTCTTGCCGGAACCGACCGGACCGCCCACGCCGACACGGAGGGGGGATTTGTTCATGAGATTGGCCTTTCGCTCGAAAAGGAAGCCTGACTGTTGCGGCAATGCGCATGCCAATCGTACCCGGTTCGGTTTTGGCGCGCTGTATCGCTATTCGCCGCGAGAAAGGTAAGATTGTGGATATCCGTAAGTAGCCGAAGTAAAGGTGACTGGTGATGGGAAGGCACGGTAGCAAGGGTGAAATCGACGCTTTGGGCCCGGCGAAGGTCGAAGAAGGGGTTGTTGCCCGCTATCAGATCGATCCTGGTTTCCTTATCGAAATTCCCGCTGGAACCGATACCTTGACGCCCGTTGCCCGCAGCGAACGGATGAGCCGTATCCGCAATAAGGATACCCGACCGGAAATGAAGGTTCGCCGTCTCGCGCACGGTATGGGTTATCGTTATCGCTTGCATGGCGCGGACTTGCCTGGCAAGCCCGATCTGGTTTTTTCCGGGCGGCGCAAGGTCATCTTCGTGCATGGCTGTTTCTGGCACCGCCATCCCGATCCTGATTGCAGGCTGGCTAGATTGCCCAAGTCCCGCCTGAATTTTTGGCAACCGAAATTGGAGAGCAATCGAGCACGCGATCTTGAAAACCAGAAAAAGCTTGTCCGGGACGGCTGGCAAGTGCTGGTGTTGTGGGAATGCGAAATGCGCGATGTATCTCATCTTGGGCAAAGAATCAGGAGCTTCCTGGACGATGAATAAAATCAGAGCCATCGAGCTTTTTGCGGGCGCGGGTGGTCTCGGCATGGGGGTCAGTCGTTCCGGTTTCGAAACGGCCGCCGTGATCGAATGGGATCGCTATTGTTGCGACACCATTCGAGAAAATCAGATTCGCGGCATGGAGCCGGTATGCGCGTGGCCGCTGATCGAGGAGGACGTCAGGGCATTTGATTTCCGGTCTTTCGAGGGCAGGATCGATCTCGTCTCTGGCGGTCCGCCGTGCCAGCCGTTCTCCCTTGGAGGAAAGCATCGCGGCCATGGCGATCATCGGGATATGTTTCCCGAAGCCGTGCGCGCCGTCCGCGAAATTCGCCCGCGGGCCTTTCTTTTCGAGAACGTCAAGGGGCTGACCCGGACCGGATTCGCCAGTTATTTCGAGTACATCCGCCTCCAATTGACCTATCCCGAGATCGTAAGGCGTTCTGGCGAGGATTGGCCCGATCATCTCACCCGCCTCGAACGCCGTCATACCCACGGCGGTTCCCTGGACCTTCAATATCGACTGGTGACCAGGGTTTTGAATACCGCCGATTATGGCGTCCCGCAACGTCGGGAGCGGGTTTTCCTGGTGGGGTTCCGGTCGGATTTGGATATTGAATGGGCTTTTCCCGAGCCAACGCACTCTCGCGAGACATTGATCTGGGAGCAGGCCCGGTCCGGCGAGTATTGGGCGCGGCATGAAACTCAAAATCCTGGAAGGGAGTTACTGGAAACGATAGGTTCGCGAGCTGGAAAACTGATGGAAAAGCCAGTTTTGGCGTCGTGGCGAACCGTCAGGGACGCGATATCCGATCTTCCCGATCCGGAACGGAATCCGCTCGCCGCAGCCAAGTATCCGAATCATCGTTTTCAGTGTGGCGCGCGTAGCTATCGCGGTCATACAGGGAGTCCGCTCGACGAGCCGGCGAAAACGCTCAAGGCCGGCGTTCACGGCGTTCCTGGAGGAGAAAACATGTTGCTCAGGCCAGACGGTTCCGTCCGCTATCTAACCGTCCGGGAAAGCGCCCGTCTCCAGATGTTTCCCGATAATTTCGTCTTTCATGGTTCGTGGACGGAAACGATGCGGCAGCTTGGAAACGCCGTGCCGGTCGGTCTGGCCGAGCTATTGGCGCGCCATGTTCGCAAACATCTGGAGCAGTCGTCGTGACCGAGCACGCCACGCCCTATAATCCGCTCGACAAGATCAATCTGGGTAAAAGCGTGGCTCAAGCCTTACTGGAGCAAGACGTGCGCGCGATGACCGTCATCGGGGAAATTCAGGGGGCCGGGGTATACGCGATTTACTACATGGGTCCGTTTTCGGCTTACGAGCCCGTGGCAAACAAGAATCGAGACGGTGCGTTCAGTCAGCCCATCTATGTTGGCAAGGCGATTCCCAAGGGTGGCCGAAAAGGCGGAATCGCCACCGATATCAACAAGGGAACCGCCTTGCGGGATCGGCTTCGACAGCACGCCGCTTCCATCGAACAGGCCGACAATCTCGAGATTGGAGATTTCCATTACCGATGTCTGGTAGTGGACGACATTTGGATTCCCTTGGGCGAGAACATGTTGATCGAAACCTTCTGGCCGGTCTGGAATATCGTGATCGACGGTTTCGGTAACAAGGACCCTGGCAACCGTCGGGCGACACAGTATCGCTCGTCTTGGGATGTCCTGCATCCCGGTCGGTTTTTTGCGAAAAAGCTGGCCGATGGCATCGCCACGCCGGAAAGCGTGATTCGCAAGCTCGGTAAGTATTTCGCTGGCTTGCCCGTGCCGTTGGCTTGCGAGCGAGACGATGAGAATATTTAGGGTCGAACCGTTCTGACTGAGGTTCGACGGGTCGGATCACGACCGGAACAACCGGGAATACTGGGTTTCGTGCAGCGCGCTGGCCAGCGCCAGTCCCGGAGCGGCGGCGCCGATGTCCTCATCCACCAGCGTCAATCCCTCGGCGACCGCCGCCGCGATGGTCGGACCCGCGGCGACCAATAGCCGCTGGCTCGCGGTCTGACCGAGCGGAATCAGCCGGGTGGCGGCGACGACTTGATTCTCGGTCCAGGTCCAGGCGTAGCCGGTGGCCGCCTCCGGCAGCGGAATGTCCCAGCGCGCCGCCGCCAGGCTGAACAGGGTGGCGAAACAGACGCGCGGCGCGTTCCGCCACGACACAGCTTCTTCAAGGCCGAGATCGGCCAGCAGCCGGGCCAGCGCCGCGCCGAGATGCCGGTCCTCGCGCTGCAACTCCGCCGCCTCGCGCGAGGCGTACAGCCGGGCGTTCCAGTGGCGCACGGCATCCGGGTTGGCATGCTCCCAACCCTGATAGAGCCGGGCGAACACCGGCAAATCCAGCCGCCGCACCGTGTGGTCGAGCAGGCCGAGAATCCACGCGCCAGCGCTGGCCTCGTCCCGCACCCAGCCGCGATCCACCGCGCATTCCAGTCCTTGTGAATAGGCGTAGGCGCCGACCGGCAGGGCCGGGCTGCACAATTGCAACAGGCGCGGCAGGGCAGCGGGATTAATGGTCGTGCCCGTGGTGATGACCGCCGCCGTAAGCACCAGCTTCCGGCTCGAACGGCGCCTGCTCGCAAATCACCGCCAACCCCAGTTCCTGCACCATGCCGTCCAGCACGTGATCGTGCGGGTAACGCAGCCAGCCGGGACCGAGTTGCAGGGCGACGTGGCGGTTGCCGAGATGGTAGGCGGCGCGCGCCAGCAGCAGTGGGTCGTCGGCGCGGGCGGTGGAGACAGTTTCCGGGGCGGCGCGTACCTCGACCACCAGTCCGCCGGTGGCGCGCAACCGGTCGCCATGCCGCAAGACCGTGCCGCGCGGCAGAAACAGCCCAACCTCTTCGCCACTGTCCAGCCGTGTCCGCAGCCGGCTTTTGCAACGCAGATCGAAGGGTAAAGTCAGCGTCGCCTGAACGGGCAAGTCCGCATTGAGGCGCTCGACGATTTGCAGTTCAACAGATTCGGCTGGGTCCATGAGCCGCATCAGAACAGGAAATAGCGTTGCGCCAGCGGCAACACTTGGGCTGGGTCACAAGTAAGCAGCACACCGTCGGCGCGCACTTCGTAAGTCTGCGGGTCCACTTCAATCTTGGGCAAATAATCGTTGTGGATCAGGTCGTGCTTGCCGATGGCGCGGGTGTTCAACACCGCCGCCAGCATTCGTCGCAGGCCCAGCGCATCCAGCGCGCCGCTGTTCAAGGCCGCCTTGGACACGAAGGTCAGACAGGTGGCCGCCAACGCCCCGCCAAAGGCCCCGAACATCGGCCGGTAATGGACTGGCTGCGGTGTTGGAATCGAAGCATTGGGGTCGCCCATCGGCGCGGCGACGATGAAGCCGCCCTTGACGATCAGAGAAGGTTTGACCCCGAAGAATGCCGGCCGCCACAGCACGAGGTCGGCCAGCTTGCCGACTTCCAGCGAGCCGACAAGATGGCCGATGCCGTGGGTAATGGCGGGGTTGATGGTGTATTTGGTGACGTAGCGCTTGACCCGGAAGTTGTCGGCGCCATCTCCTCCCTCACCCCCGACCCCTCTCCCGGAAGGAGAGGGGAGCAAGGGCGGCGGGAGATAACCACGCTGCACCTTCATCTTGTGCGCGGTCTGCCAGGTACGGGTAATCACCTCGCCGACCCGGCCCATCGCCTGCGAATCGGAGGAGATCATCGAGAATGCGCCCAGATCGTGCAGGATATCCTCGGCGGCGATGGTTTCGCGGCGGATGCGCGAATCGGCGAAGGCCACGTCCTCGGGGATGCCGGGATCGAGGTGGTGGCAGACCATCAGCATGTCCAGATGCTCGTCCACCGTGTTAACCGTGTAGGGCCGGGTGGGATTGGTGGAGGAGGGCAGCACGTTGACCTCGCCACAGGCGCGGATGATGTCCGGGGCATGACCGCCGCCGGCGCCTTCGGTGTGGTAGGTGTGAATCGCCCGGCCCTTGAAGGCGGCCAGGGTGTCCTCGACGAAACCGGATTCGTTGAGGGTGTCGGTGTGAATCGCCACTTGTACGTCGTAACGTTCGGCGACTTCCAGGCAGTTGTCGATGGCCGCCGGCGTGGTGCCCCAATCCTCGTGCAGCTTCAGCCCCATCGCACCGGCTTCGAGCTGTTCCTCCAGCGCCGCTGGCCGGCTGGCGTTGCCCTTGCCGAGAAAGCCAAGATTGACCGGTAGCCCTTCGGCCGCTTGCAGCATCCGCCGCAAATTCCAGGGGCCGGGTGTGCAGGTCGTGGCGTTGGTTCCCGTGGCCGGGCCGGTGCCGCCGCCGAGCATCGTGGTCACGCCCGACATCAACGCCTCTTCAATCTGCTGCGGGCAGATGAAGTGGATATGGCTGTCGATGCCGCCGGCGGTGGCAATCAGTCCTTCGCCGGCGATGGCCTCGGTACCGGGACCAATGATGATCGTAACCCCCGGTTGTACGTCGGGGTTGCCGGCCTTGCCGATGCCGCTGATGCGACCGTCCTTGATGCCGATATCGGCCTTGACGATGCCCCAGTGATCGACGATCAGGGCGTTGGTGATCACGGTGTCCACCGCGCCCTCGGCCTGGGTCCGCTGCGACTGGCCCATGCCGTCGCGGATCACCTTGCCGCCGCCGAATTTCACTTCCTCGCCGTAAATCGTGTGGTCGCGCTCGACCTCGATCCACAGTTCGGTGTCGCCCAGCCGGACCCGGTCGCCGGTGGTGGGGCCGTACATGTCCGCGTAGGCGCGGCGGTCGATGCGGCTCATGGCTTGCCCTCCAGCGGTCCCGTGATCGCGGCGCGGAAACCGTATACCTCCCGCGCGCCGGCGTATTCGATCAAATCCACTTCGCGCTCCTGGCCCGGTTCGAAGCGCACGGCGGTGCCGGCGGGAATATCGAGCCGGCAACCACGGGCCAGCGCCCGGTCGAAACGCAGGGCGGGGTTGGTTTCGAAAAAGTGGTAATGCGAGCCGACCTGAATCGGGCGGTCGCCGGTGTTGGCCACGGTCAGCCGGGTGACGCGCCGGCCGACATTGAGTTCGAGGTCACCGTCGGCGGTGACGATTTCGCCGGGAATCATCGGCAATCTCCTCAGGGAATCGGGTCGTGCACGGTGACCAGCTTGGTGCCGTCCGGGAAGGTGGCTTCGATCTGGACCTCGGGGATCATTTCCGGGATGCCTTCCATCACGTCGGCGCGGGTCAACAGGGTGCGGCCATGGCTCATCAGTTCGGCCACGGTCCGGCCTTCCCGCGCGCCTTCCAGCAAGGCGCAGGAAAGGTAGGCGACGGCTTCGGGATAGTTCAGCTTCAGACCCTTGGCTTTGCGCCGTTCCGCCAACAGGCCGGCGGTGAACAAGAGCAGCTTGTCTTTTTCGCGGGGCGTTAGCTCCATGAGCGTTCTCGCAGTGGTGATCAGGTGTTCCAGAACCGGGAGGGGCAGGGTGGACGACCCAGTAACGCGGGTCTGAGCAAACCCCATGCCAGGGTGAAAAACCGTCGGGCGCGCGTTGCCGACGGCCCCAGATAGCGGCAGATGAGCGCGCCATCCAGTTGGGTCGCGGTCGCC
>JBATNZ010000073.1:0-17349 GCA_049290615.1 Candidatus Contendibacter sp. | reverse complement strand
CCGAACCTTGACCAGTTACCTGTGCTTCGAGAGCTGGGGGGCCTTGATGACGTTCATGTTGCAAAGCTTCGAGCCAGCTCTTCCACAACCCGAAACCGGGTGAAATCGCCAAAATGAGAATTGCTGGTCGATGGCTGGACGCGGGGCGGCATGCTGGGCATAATGCCAATTCCCCCTCAGCGCGCCCGTAGCTCAGTTGGATAGAGTGTTGGCCTCCGAAGCCAAAGGTCGTGGGTTCAAGTCCCGCCGGGCGCGCCAGTCTTTTCAAGCAGTTATCCCCGTTTTCTGGTTGTGGTCGCCGCAGAGTTCCTACTGTAAATTTTCCTGTGATCCGAGCTGCGGTTCGGATAATCGTAGGGTACGCCCATCAGCAGGATCAATAGGTTGAGCGGTGAGTTTACGGTCTAGCCCACGCTCGAACCCTCGCCATCACAGGAAAATTTACAGTAGGAGTAAATTTGATTATTAGGCTCTCCTCTACGTTTTGCCTGGGTGGAAGAGCGGATGGTGTTGTCGAGGACGGTCACTGGTGGCTCAGGAAATCCAACACTCGTTCCCGCTCCGGTAACGCCGGAATCGCGCCGCGCACGGTGGTCGCCAGCGCGCCCACCGCGTTGGCGAAGCGGCACAGTTCGCGCAGGCGTGCTTCATCCCGGAACGTGGCTGGATCGGTGAGCAAGCCTTGCAGCAGACCGGCCACGAAGCCATCGCCCGCCCCCGTTGTGTCAATCGCCTCGACCGTAAAACTCGCCACCTCGCCGGAAAACTCTGGGGTGAAGTAGACGCAGCCGGCGCGGCCCCGCGTGACCACCATCAATTTCAGGTCGTCGTGCCAGAGCGCTTTACAGGCGTTTTTCAGGTTGCTCATCCCGGTCAGAAACTCGCTCTCGTCGTCGCTGAGCTTGACGACGTGCGCTTTCTGCAAGCCCAGCAACATGCCTTCTCGCGCGGCGTTCGCGTCCGGCCACAGCGGCAGCCGCAGGTTGGGGTCGTAGGAAATCAGACAGCCGGCGGCGCGAGCCGTGTCGACGGCGTACAAGGTGGCACTGCGCGACGGTTCGCCGATCAAGCTGATCGAACCGAAGTGCAGCAGCTTGGCGCGATTGATCGCTTCGACATCGACTTCCCGAGGGTTGAACAGCATGTCGGCGCTGGGGTGGCGGTAGAACATGAATTCCCGCTCGCCGTCCGCCCGCAGCGAGACGAACGCCAGCGCGGTGCGCGCCTCGGTCGAGAAGCACAGCGGGCCGACGTCAACCCCGGCTTCGGCCAGTGTGTTGGCCAGGAAATGACCAAAGGGATCATCGCCGACCTTGCCCATGAATGCGCTCGGAACCCCGAGCCGCGCCAAGCCGACGGCCACGTTGCCGGGTGCGCCGCCCGGCGCCTTGATGAACGCCGGCGCGTCGGTCAGGCCGGTGCCGGTGACGGTCGGGACAAAATCGATCAGCAGTTCGCCAAGACAAATCGCGGTGGCCATGTAGGGGATTCCTCGTAAATGGCAGGGCTTAAGAAAGTAACCCTCGGAGAGGGTCGAACCACCCCGGCGCTGCGCGCCACCCCTCCTTAGCCAGGGAGGGGATAGCTTCCGCTTAGCGGGCGGGGCATCTGCTTACTTTGTGACCCAGCCCTGGTATTGGCCGACGTTGTCGCGGGTAATCAAGTCAACCGGGATCAGAATGACCGCTTCCTTCGGTGCTTTGCCCTGCTTGATCTGGTAGCCGATCTCGACGCCTTCCTTCGCCATTTGCAGTGGATTTTGCGCGGCGGTGGCCAGGAACAGGCTGTCCTTGTCCTTCAGCGCCTCTACCGCCACCGGCGCGCCGTCGACGCCGGTGATGAAAAACTCGGTGCGCTTCGCCTGCCGCGCCGCCAGATCGGCCCCGGTGCCGGTCGGATCGTTGATCGCGAACACGGCGTCGATCTTGGGGAAGGCGGTGAGCAGGTTGGTCATCGCGTCCAAACCGCCTTCACGACTGCCCTGACCGTTCTGATTGTCGGACAGGATCTTGATACCGGGATTCTTGGCGAACACCGCTTTGCAGCCCTTGACCCGGTCAGCCACGGCGGTGACGGGCGGACCGTTGATGATGACCACATCGCCTTTGCCTTTTAGCCGGTCGACGATGAACTGGCAGGCTTTCTCGCCGGCCTGGACGTTGTTGCTGGTGACCGTCGCATTGGCGCCCTCGGCGCCCGCATCCACCGCGATGACGGGAATGTTCGCGTCCTTGGCCCGCATGATCGCCGGCATGATGCCTTCGGGGTGGACGGCGTTGATCAGGATCAGGTCCACCTTGGCCGCGATGAAGTTGTCGATCTGATTAGTCTGCTTGCCGAGATCGTAATCGGCGGAATCGACGGTCACCTTGACGCTGGGGCCGCCGATTTCCTTGGCTTTTTCCTCCGCCCCCTTGGCCAGGGTGACGAAGAACGGGTTGCCCAGACTGCCCAGAGTCACGCCGACGGCTTTCAAGGGATGGTCGGCGGCGAGGGCCGCGCTTGAACAGGTCAGCGCCAGTACGGCTGTGGAAATTAGGGTCTTGTTCATGATATTTCTCCTACGGGTTTTTTCCTTCCCACTTTTGGGGGAGGGTTGATGTGGGGGTAACGGCCCTCACCCCCGGCCCCTCGCCCGCTTGCGGGAGAGGGGAGTAAAGTGTTCAGGTGCGGGCGCCAGCGCCCTTGTGTCGGTACTTGTCGAGCGCCACCGCGATGATGATGACCAGTCCCTTGACGACCAATTGCCAGAAGAACGACACGTTCATCAGAGTCAGGCCGTTGTTGAGCGTGGCGATGATGA
Source organism: Candidatus Contendibacter sp. (assembly GCA_049290615.1). Taxonomy (GTDB): domain Bacteria; phylum Pseudomonadota; class Gammaproteobacteria; order Competibacterales; family Competibacteraceae; genus Contendibacter. Next base: position 14,546 of record JBATNZ010000073.1, on the reverse strand, counting down.
GCGCGCCGAACAGAGTGCCGATCACGGTACCGATGCCGCCGACGAAGCTGGTGCCGCCCAGGATCACGGCGGCGATGGCGTCCAGCTCGTAGCCGGTGCCGAGTACGCCGTTGGCGCTGTACAGCCGGCTGGTGGTCATCACCCCGCCCAGGCCGGCCAGCAGCCCGCTGAAGGCGTAGACGAATAGCATCACCTGCCCGACCTTGATCCCGGTCAGCCGCGCCGCCTGGGGATTGCCGCCGACGCCGTAGATGTAGATGCCGAGCACGGTATGCCGGAGCAGAAACCAGGTCGCCAGCAGGACCAGAAAGGCGATCACCACGATCCAGGGCAGTGGTCCCAGGTAGGCGTTGCCGATCCAGGCGAAGCTGATTTTGCTGTTGATGATCGTGGTGCCGCCGGCCAGCAGGTAGGCCAGGCCGCGTAAGGTGGTCATCGAGCCCAGGGTGACGATGAACGGCGGCAATCCCGCGTAGGCGACCAGCAGGCCGTTGAGGGCGCCCAGCACCAGGCCGATCAGCAGCGCGATGGGCACCGCCGCCCAGCCTAGGTCGGGCATGAGCGACACCGCCATCGCGGTGACCGCCGACACCGCCAGCACCGAGCCGACCGACAGGTCGATGCCGCCGGTGAGGATGACCACAGTCATGCCGGTCGCCAGCACGATGTTGATGGACGCCTGCCGGACGATGTTCAGCAGATTGTTTTCGGTCAGGAAGTTGGGCGCGATGAACGCGAACGCGATGACGATCGTGATCAACACCGGCAGGATGCCCGCCGTCTGAATCAGATTCGCCCAGAATTTCGGGTCGGGAGTTTTCGCGGGAGTGATGGCTTGTTCGGTCATGATTGCACCATTTCGGTCGTGCCCGTCGCCAGGGCCATGATGTTTTCCTGAGTCGCCGCCGTGCCGCTGGAACCGCCGACTTCGCCGACGATGACGCCTTCCCGCATCACCAGGATGCGGTCGCTGATGCCGATGACCTCCGGCAGTTCGCTGGAGATGACCAGAATCGCAACGCCCTTGGCAGCTAGTTCGCTGATAATCCGGTAAATTTCGGCCTTGGCGCCGATATCGACCCCCTTGGTTGGTTCGTCGAGAATCAGCACTTTCGGGTTGATCGCGATCCAGCGGGCGATCAGCAGTTTTTGCTGGTTGCCGCCGGACAGCGCGCCCGCCGTGACGAAGGGACCGGCCACCCGAACCCGCAGATCCTGAATCGAACCGGCGGTCAGCCGCGCCATGGCGGCCCGGTTGAGCAGGCCGCCGGCCAGCGCGTCCCGGCCCAGCACGCTGATGGTGATGTTTTCGCGCACGCTCATGTCGAGAAACAGACCCTGCGCCTTGCGGTCCTCGGTCAGGTAGGCGATGCCGGTATTGATCGCATCCAGCGGACTGCGGAGAGTCAGGCGTTTTCCTTCCAACCAAACCTCGCCGCCGGCGATGCGGTCGGCGCCAAAAATCAGCCGCGCCAACTCGCTCCGGCCCGCCCCGACCAGACCCGCCAAACCCAGCACTTCGCCGGCGTGGAGCGTCAGGCTGCACGGTTTCACCCGCCGGCCGCCGTCGGTGAGTCCCCTGACCTCCAGTACCACCCGGTCCGTGGCGTGGCTTTGCTTGTCGAACAGGTTGGAGAGCGGCCGCCCGACCATCATCTGCACCAGCCGTTCGGCCGACAGTTCGGCGCGATCCAGCGTGCCCACGTAGGCGCCGTCCCGCAGTACGCTCACCCGGTCGGACAGCTCGTAAATCTCCGCCATCCGGTGGCTGATGTAGATGATGGCGATGCCTTCGTCCCGCAGCCGCTTGATCAAATCGAACAGGCGGTCGGTTTCGCGGGTGGACAGCGCGGTGGTCGGTTCGTCCATGATCAGGATGTGGCTGTGCTGGTGCAGCGCGCGGGCGATTTCCACCTGCTGCTGTTCGGCGATCGACAGGGTGTTGACGATGGTGTCGGGTCCGAACTCCGCGCCGAGCCGTTCCAGCACCTTGGCCGTTTCCCGGCGCATGGCGGCTCGGTCCGCGAGAATGCCGAACTGTTTGGGTTCGTTGCCGAGGTAGATGTTCTCGGCCACGGTCAGGTTGGGAGCCAGGCTCAGTTCCTGATAGATGATCGCGATGCCCGCCGCGCGGGCCGCTTTCGGGCCGGCGATGGGCGTCAGTTGGCCGTCGATGCGGATTTCGCCGCCGGGATCGGCGGTGTAGGCGCCCGACAGAATCTTCATCAGGGTGCTTTTGCCGGCGCCGTTTTCGCCCATCAACGAATGAATCTCGCCGGTCCAGGCCTTCAGTTGCACGTTGTCGAGCGCCTTGACACCGGGAAAGGTCTTGCTGATGCCGCGCATTTCCAGCGCGGGCGTGCGGGCCGAGGCGGAGCTTGGAGCGGGGGAAACGGTAGTGGCCACCATGTTATTTCACCTCGCTATCCAAACCCATGGACGCCCGATAGGCCGCGCGTTGCTTGTCGCGTCCGAAGCGGTCGGTCAGGGCGTTCCAGGTTTTGGCCACGTTGTTCAGGGCTTCCTGGGGCGGGATTTCAAAGTTCAGCGCCCGGGTCAACTGCACCTCCAGCGCCTGGGTGTAGGCGAAGTGGCCGGGGATGCGTAAATCCAGGGCGACGTTTGGCATGTTCAGGCTGTTGAGTTGTGCGTCCAGGTAGAGCTTGGCTTCTTCGGGCGTGAAGAGCTTGAGCCAGCGCTCCCGATTCTTGAAATGACTGTCGCGATAGGGATTGATGCCCGCCTGTGGCGTCACCACGGCCTCGCCGCTAACTTCGGGACTGGACAGCCACCCGATGAAGTTCCAGGCCGCGTCAGTGTGCTTGCTGTTGGCGGGCACCGCCGCCTGCCAGCCGCCGAAGGCCAGAAACGGCGCGCGCACGACCTCTTGGAAGGTATCCCACTGTTTGGTCTTGTAGTTCCAGACCCGCTTCGAGCCCGGTAGCATGGCCGTGCCGACCTTGCCGGGGATCAGGCTGGTCTTGGCGTCGGCGGCGTTGACGCCGGTATCGCCCCAGTCGAAGTTCATCGCCACCGAACCGCCGGCGAAGATGTTGTGGATATCCTCCGAGGTGAAACCCAGCGCGCCCGGCGGCGCGACGTTGAGGCCGTTGATGTAGTCTTCCAGCGCCTTGACCCAACCGGGGTTGTTGATCTGGGCGTCCATGCTGTCCGGGTCGAAGAACATGGAGCCGGGCAGGGCCGGATGGTGGGTATAAGCGGCGGCGTGGGTGAAGAAGTACCAGAACTGTTCGCCGCCGCGCCGGTAGGCTTCGGCGGTACCCCACAGGTTGGTCGTGGGCCGGTTGAAGAACTCGGCGATCTGATAGTACTGATCCCAGGTCGCCGGCGGCGCCAACTCGTAACCGTACTTCTCCTTGAAGCGTTGTCGTTCTTGCGGATCGTTGAACAAGTCCAGCCGGTAATACAGGATGTGCTGGTCACCGTCGATGGTTTGCGACAGATAGCGGCCATTCCAAACCATCAGGCGCTCGCGGTAGACGGGCAGGATGTCGTTCCAGGCGGCGGTCCCGCGCATCGCGGCCGGCATGTCCGACAGATAGGGGGCGAAGTCCGGCGTATAGAACGGCCCGAAGGTGATCACATCGAACTTGCCCTCGCCCGCGACCAGGGCGCTGAGATAGGTCTGGTAGAGTTGATCGACCGGAAATTCCAGGATGTTGATTTTGCCGCAGGTCTGTTTCTCCCAGCCTTTGGCGGCCATCGCGATGGCGCTGGCGATAAACGGACGGGTGCGGGCGCCGACATCCAGAGTGACGCCGCTGTAGTCCGGATTGCACTGGGCCGACGCCGTCGTCGCGCCAAGGGCCAGGCTGAGCAGGCTGGCCCGGATTAAGACAGAGAGTGCTGTTTTCATCAGAGTTCGCACCTCGACGGGGACAGGGTTTCAGGAATAGCGGGGAAGAGGGTGGTCACGCGCGACGCTCGCTGTGTTCGCCTTCAAACCCCGCCGTCGAATCAGAACAGGATCTTGGTGCCGATGGAAACTACGTTCTGATCGCCGTAGATGAGGGTGTCGGCGTTTCGGCCGAGGTACTCGGCCCAGAGCAGGGTCCGCTTGCTGAAGTTGTACTGGTAGCCGACCCGGTAGTTGTCGATCATGTCCTCGCCATCGATCCCGGTATCGGTCTGGCCGTAGGCGGCCCGAACAACGTTGTTGCCGAAGGCGTACTGGCCGACCAGTAACCAACTCTGGGCGTCGTTGCCGGTGGCCAGCGGTACGCCGTTTTCGTAGATTTGGCGCTGGAAGTTCACGTCCGCAAGATCACCCTGCTCGTAAATCGCGCCCACCAACCACTGATCAGTCTTGTAGCCCAGCCCGAGGCCCCAGTTTTCCATATTGAAATTCATGACCCGATTCTGGCCGACGTCCACGTCCACGTCGCCGTCGCCGTCCATCTTGATGTAGGTCAGACCGGCAAAATACGGACCCTGGCTGTACTTGAGGTTAATATTCCAGATGTCGACCCCATCCGAGAACCCCTGCGGTGCGTTGAGCCGGCCATCCATGACCAGCAAGGCCTCGGCGCTGAAACCATTGAAGATCGGCGTCTGGTAATCGATGCTGTTGGCCAGGGTGCCCAGGGCGCCGTTGTCGTTGGTTTCCTCGGTGAGCGAGCCGCCCAGGTAGACCGTGCCGTTGAACATCTTGCCACTGTTAAAAATATCGGTGACGTTGAGTATCTTCCAATAGGGCGTGTCCTGGGTGCCAAGGGTCACGGCGCCGAATCCACCCTTGAGGCCGACGAACTTCTGGTTGAGACCGTCGAAATTCCCCCCTTCGGTCATGTCAACGCTAAATTCGTACTGATAGAAGGCGCTTAGGCCGCCTCCCAGATCCTCGCTGCCCTTGATCCCCAGCTTGGATCCGTTGTTGACCACGTCCCAGTAGGGGTCGAGGTCACGGTTGTTGTCGGTATAGTCCACCGAAACTTTGGCTTCGCCGAACAGAATCGTGTCGGCCTGGGCGGCGAACGGCGCGGCTAGCGCGGCGGCTACGGCCAGGGGGAGAACGGTTTTATTCATGGTTTGAATCCTCGTGGCTGGATGTACTGGGCTGGGCGCCAATAGTAGTAATCGTTTTCATACACCATAGCGGCTTATGAATAGCAGGTTCATGGGTCATATTTGTAATCGATTACAAAATTATTGTCAAGAACTTAGCATGAAAAAATTGGTCGGCGTGTACGAGCGGTCTATCGACGTGTAATAATGCTTGTAATCGTTTACTTTTTACTAAAGAGGAGATACGTGGATGGCTCAGATCAAGGATGTCGCCAAACAGGCGGGCGTCTCGGTGGCGTCGGTGTCGCGGGTGATGGCGGGCCATGCCGGGGTGAGCGAGGCAACTCGTCAGCGGGTGTTGGATGCGGTCCAGGCGCTGGATTATCGGCCGGATTTGGCGGCGCGGCGCTTGCGCTCGCGTCGCACCGACACTATCGGCCTGATCGTATCGGACATTCGCAACCCGTTCTTTACCGAGGTCAGCCGTGCGGTCGAGGACGTGGCCTATCAGAACCGGATGCGGGTGATTCTCTGCAACGCCGACGAAGACCCGGAGAAGGAAGCGCTCTATCTCGACCTGATGCGGGATGAAAACGTCAGCGGGGTGATCCTGTCGCCGACGCTGTCCACGCTGGCCTGCTTTCGCCCCAGCAACTATCCGTTTCCGGTGGTGCTGGTTGACCGCTGCGACCGCGATACCGCCGCCGATGCGGTGGTGCTGGACAACCTTGATTCAGCCTACCGCCTAACCGCGCACCTGATCGAACGGGGCCACCGGCGGATCGTGTTTATCTACGGCGCGACCAGCGCCACCGGTCGCCAGCGGCACGAGGGTTACGTAACGGCAATGGCCACGCATGGACTGGAAACGCTGGCCAAGGCGGTGCCAGCGGCGGTCGATGCCGCGCGCGCGGCGGCTAGCGAGTGGGTGAGTCGCCGGCCGCTGCCCGATGCCCTGGTCGGTAGCAATGGTCTGATCCTGCTCGGGCTGACCGAAGCTTTGCAGGAGGCAAAACTACGGTTTCCCCAACAGATCGCGCTGGCTGGTTTCGACGACCTGCCCTGGACCCGGCTGGTGGAGCCGGGCATCACGGTGATCGCCCAGCCCACCTACGACCTCGGGCGGGCCACCATCGAATTGTTGTTGCAGCGGATCGCTTATCCGGCACAGTCGGTGCGCCGCATCGTGTTGCGTGGGGAATTGCGGGAGCGGGGATCGAGCGCGAAGCGGAGTGCGTGACCCACCCCTGCCCGACATCGTGCGCCAGTGGGCGCTGACAGACTCAGGCGCTTACCACCCATCAGTTTGAGCTAACCTTGTGGACTGGGTGAACTGAGAAGCTGCCGAAAAATTCCTCATTGATTTTTCAGAAAAATTTTCTGCGGGGCCGGATGGATGCCGGATTGATCGGCTAAAAACCGGCTAGAAGCTGGTTCTATGGTCATATAGATCAAAGAGTTGGTTTTTATACAGGCGCCAGAGCTTCTGGCTCGGACGGCAGCAGGAAGGATGGGAGCACACGCTGACCCGCCGCCAACAACGACCCGAGTAGCGGGTTCGCCAGCCCTCGCCGAGCACCTGATGAGGAGTACCTCAGGCGGGCCAATTCAGAGTGCCGAAATGGGCCAAATCAGCTTGCCAAACTCACCCACATCGCGCATTCACACTTGTGGCCCTTTTGCTGTTGGATTTCTTGTTAACCCCGATAACGCAACGCATCGACCAACAGGGCGAGTGCCGGCGAGGAGTGGCGGCGGTTCGGGTAATAGAGATGGTAACCCGGAAACGGCGGACACCAGTCTTCCAGCGCCCGCTGGAGGCGTCCTTCGGCGAGAGGCTCCCGCACCATGTCCTCCGGTAAAAAGGCCAAGCCACCACCGGCCAATGCCGCCCGGAGGATCGGGCTGCTGCTGTTGAACACCCATTGGCCTTCAACGCGCGTTTTGACGTCGTGGCCCTCCTTCTCGAAATCCCAGGGCAGCAGGCCGCCATAGGTCGGCAGTCGCAGCGTGATGCAGTTGTGCTCAGCCAGATCTTGGGGCGTCCGCAGCGGCGGTCTCGCCGAGAAGTAACTGGGAGCCCCCACGACGGCCATGCGCAGGTCTGGCCCAATGCGCACGGCGATCATGTCTTTAGCCACTTCACCGCCGAGGCGCACGCCGGCGTCATAGCGCTGCGCGACGATGTCGGCCAAGCCATAGTCGACGGTGATCTCGACCTTGATGTCCGGGTAGTTCGGCAGGAGTTTGACCAACTTGGGCCAGAGCACGGAGTTGGCGGCGTGTTCGGCGGTCGTGATGCGCAGGGTGCCGGCGGGTTTGTCCCGCAGTTCGGTGATGGCGGCCAGTTCGGCGTCGATCTCCTCGAATCGTGGCCCCACGGTCAGGAATAGACGTTCGCCAGCCTCGGTAGGGGAGACGCTCCGGGTGGTGCGGGTCAGAAGCCGCAGGCCCAGCCTCGCCTCCAGCGCACGGATGGTGTGGCTCAACGCCGATTGGGACACCCCGAGCTGCGCGGCGGCTTTGGTAAAGCTCCCTTCGCGCGCAACCACGACGAAAGCAAGAAGATCGTTGAGGTTTTTGTGCGGCATTGATGAATGGATCTCATAAGTCCATGCGAATTCTACTCTCTAATCGGCCAGTGCTGCATCTGATAAATTACCAATCGTCCGCAGGAGCGAGACGAACGACGGGCTTAACTAACGGGGGAAACGTGTATGAGTCAAGCACCTATCCATCGAGGCGGAGAGAACAGCATTTCCAGGCCTGATCGCCGCGAGTTCCTCCTGGCGGGACTGGTGTTGGCGGTGGCAACGACCTTTCCGCGCATCGCCGCCAGTGCTCCGGCAACGCAATCCATGGTGAGCGCTCGTCGCAAGCTGGGCGCATTGGAAGTCTCGGCGCTCGGGCTGGGCTGCATGAGCATGAATGGCGGCCAATACAATCCGCCCAAGGACCGGCGCGACATGATTTCGCTCATCCATGCCGCCGTGGATCGAGGCGTCACCTATTTCGATACGGCCGAGGTCTATGGCCCGTTCGTCAACGAAGAACTGGTTGGCGAGGCGCTCGCGCCCTTCAAGGGCAAGGTCGTGATCGGAACCAAGTTCGGTTTCGAGATCGATTACGCGACGGGGCGGCGCACGGGCGGCTTGAATAGCCGCCCGGACCACATCAGGGCGGTTGTCGAGGCTTCCCTCAAGCGTCTCAAGGTCGAGTCGATCGGCCTACTCTACCAGCACCGGGTCGACCCCAAGGTGCCCATCGAAGAGGTCGCCGGTACGGTGAAAGACCTCATCGCCGAAGGCAAGGTCAAGCATTTCGGTCTTTCCGAACCTGGAATGAAGACGCTGCGCCGTGCCCATGCGGTTCTACCAGTCGCGGCGGTTCAAAACGAGTACTCCCTTTTGTGGCGAGGCCCGGAAAAGGAAGAGCTTTCCATCTTCGAGGAACTGGGGATCGGCCTGGTGGCCTGGAGCCCGTTGGGCGTGGGCTTCCTCACCGGCACGATCAACGAAAATACCCGGTTCGATGGCCCCGGCTACACCGATTACCGCCTCACCAACCCGCGCTTTACCCCCGAAGCGCTCAAGGCCAACCGGGTGCTGGTCGACCTCCTGCGTGAATGGGCGCGGCGCAAGGAAGCGACTCCGGCACAGACTGCCCTGGCCTGGCTGTTGGCCCAGAGGCCCTGGATTGTGTCCATCCCAGGAACCACCAATCCTCAGCATTTGGATGAGAACCTCGGCGCAATGGCGGTCGAATTTACTCCGGAGGAACTCCGCGAACTCAATGCCGCTGCCTCAAGAATCGTGGTGCAGGGAGATCGACTCCGCAAGGAATTGTTGGAAATGTCAGGACGCGAAGCACCGCTCAAAAGTTAGCGTGGAGAGTCGGGAGTCCTCGGTCCTGGACTGCTGGTTGGAACGCAAGATACGCCATCAACGATAACATCACGAATGAAAGCGAGGACAACATGACCATGAACGTACTGGGTTACGCAACCCACTCTCCCACCGATGCCTTGGCCCCCTACCGTTTCGAGCGTCGCGAACCGCGTGCTGATGATGTTGTCGTCGAGATTTTGTACTGCGGGGTTTGCCACACCGACCTGCATATGGCTCGCAATGATTGGGGTTGGAGCTTTTATCCATTGGTTCCCGGTCATGAAATTATCGGGCGCGTCGTCGGTGTGGGGGCCGACGTCACCCGCTTCAAGGCAGGCGACCCTGTCGGCATCGGCTGCATGGTCGATTCCTGCCAGCATTGCAAAGCGTGTGAACAAGGTCTGGAGCAGTATTGCGAAGAGGGTCACACATTAACTTACAACGCTTATGACCGTCATGATCACAGGCCGACCTTCGGCGGGTACTCCGAGAAGATCGTCGTGTCGGACCAGTTCGTGCTGAAGGTTCCCGATGGCTTGGACCTGGCAGGGGCCGCGCCGCTGCTGTGCGCCGGCATCACCACCTGGTCGCCGCTACGCCATTGGAAGATCGGCAAGGGCAGCAAGGTGGCGGTCATCGGCTTGGGCGGGCTGGGCCACATGGCGCTGAAACTGGCGAGCGCTTTGGACGCCGACGTCACGCTGTTCACCCGTTCACTGGGCAAGGAGCAGGATGCGCGGCGGTTGGGCGCGGACAGCATCGTACTCTCCACCGACGAGGGGCAAATGGCCGCCGTAAAGGGGCAATTCGACCTGATCATCGACACCGTGCCCTACGTCCACGATCTCAATCCGTATCTGCCCACGCTGTCGCTGAACGGAACGCTGGTGCTGGTCGGGTATCTGGGCAATTTGGATCCCCTGCTGAATACCATCCCCTTGCTCTTGGGGCGAAAATCGGTGGCGGGCTCCGCCATCGGCGGCATCGCCGAAACTCAGGAGATGCTCGATTTCTGCGGCAAGCATGGCATCACGTCCGACATCGAGGTGATCCAGATCCAGGACATCAACGAAGCCTACGGGCGAATGCTCAAGAGCGACGTGAAGTACCGCTTCGTGATCGATCTGGCTTCGCTTCACTTATAGGGGACCCCGAAAATTGGACAGGGGTTTAAGCTCAGGAAAGGCGATGAACAGGAGAGTCCAAGAGCACATGAGCCTGATCGACCGCTGACAACAAAGATCCAGCAAAAGGAGAAATGCACATGCGTAAAGTACCTATCCATCGAGACGTAGAGAACAGCCTCGACAGGCCAGATCGCCGCAACTTCATCACGGCAGGACTGGCTTTGGCAGCCGCCTCGGCCCTCCCGCGCGTCTTCGCCGAGGCTCCCACACAACAACCCAATCCCACGCAACCCAAAGAAAATACCCGCCGCAAGCTCGGTTCGCTGGAAGTCTCAGCCATCGGACTGGGCTGCATGAACCTCGCCTGGGGCGCTGGCCCACCGATCGACCGGCAGGAAGCGATCCGCTTGATCCGCGCGGCCTACGATCGCGGCGTCACGTTCTTCGATACGGCCGAGGCCTACGGCCCGTTCACGAGCGAGGAGATCGTCGGCGAGGCGCTCGCGTCGGTCCGCGATCGAGTGGTCATCGCGACCAAGTTCGGGTTCGACATCGCGCCATCGGGTCAAATCCAAGGGGTCGATAGCCGGCCGGAGCAAATACGGAAAGTCACGGAAGCCTCGCTCCGACGGCTGCGCACCGATCGCATCGACCTCCTCTACCAGCACCGCGTTGATCCGAAGGTCCCGATTGAGGAGGTCGCGGGGACTGTGAAGCAGTTGATTCAAGAAGGAAAGGTTCGGCACTTCGGATTGTCCGAGGCCGGAGGCGCGACAATTCGCCGCGCTCACTCCGAGCAGCTTGTGACAGCGGTCCAGAACGAATACTCCGTCTGGTCACGCGATGCCGAAATGGAAGTGATTCCAACCTGCGAGGAACTCGGGATCGGCCTCGTGCCGTGGGGGCCGCTCGGGAAGGGCTATCTGACGGGCACCATCACCCCCTGGACGACGTTTCGCGATGGGGACCTGAGGAAAACATTGCCCCGCATGACCCCGGAAGCGCGCCGAGCGAACTGGGCGGTCGTCGAACTGCTTCAGCGTGTGGGCGGTCGCTATCAAGCGACGTCCGGGCAGGTCGCGCTCGCCTGGCTGCTCGCCCGCAAACCGTTCATCGTGCCCATTCCAGGAACGACCAAAATCACTCACATGGAACAAAATGTGGACGCATCCAAGGTCGAGCTAACTGCCGCCGACATCAAAGAAATCGAGGAGGGCTTCGCCAAAATCCAAGTGCAGGGTGCGCGATCGAGCGAAGCCGTCCTAAAGCAAACCGACGATGGCGCCAAACTGGGAACGAGTTCGAAGGGCGGGCACGGAATCTCTCCCCTGCCCCGAACGCCAGTTCAGTAGCGGTCGTCGCAACTCGGCGCTGAGTCACAGAACAAAGGGGGAGTTCCATGAGCACAGACGTGGTGGTTGTCATCGGTGTCGGGGGGATCGGTTCGTGTCTTCCCGCGCTACCCCACCAAGGAAACATCGATGATCAAAGTCCTCATTCTCGGCGCCAACGGTCAACTCGCGCGCAATACGACCAGAGTCTTTCTGGAGCAATCCGATGCGCAACTGACCCTGTACTTGCGTCGGGCCAGTCGGCTGAACAATCCTGACCCAAGCCGCGTGAACCTGGTCGAAGGCGACGTCCTGGATCTGGCAACCTTGAAGACCGCCATGCCAGGGCAGGATGTGGTTTACGCCAACCTGGCGGGAGCGATGGCGCAACAGGCCAGGGCCATCGTGGACGCCATGCGCGCCACCGGCCTGAAGCGGCTGATCTTCATCAGCTCGATGGGTATCTATGGGGAAGTGCCGGGCGAGAAATACCACAGCGTGCTGGACCCTTATCGGGATTCCGCCACCGTGATTGAGGCGTCCGATCTGGACTACACCGTTCTGCGGCCCGGCTGGTTTACCCATGACACGGAAATCCGCTATCAGATCACGCAAAAAGGCGAGCCGTTCAAGGGCCATGACGTATCGCTGAACAGCCTGTCGGATTTGATCGTGAAGCTGGCGCTGACTCCGGAAATGGAGATCCGCCGCAGTCTGGGCGTGAGCCGGGGTTGACACCCCGCGAACGAGGCGACGGATGATGAACGCCGGTCATGGAATCCCGTTCTTTCCCCAACGGCTCTGGGTCAGCCATGCGATCACCCAACCTTCCCGTGTCCCTTCCACTCCATCAAATTGACCGTTGAATATCGAGGAGACGAACCATGCAAAAGCGCAAGCTCGGCAAGAGCGGCCTGGAAGTCTCAGCCCTGGGCTTCGGCTGTATGGGATTGAACTTCGCCTATGGCCCCGCTCTGGAAAAGCAGGACGCGATCTCGCTGATCCGGGATGCGTTCGAGACCGGCGTGACGTTCTTCGACACCGCCGAAGCCTATGGTCCCTTCACGAACGAGGAACTGGTGGGCGAAGCCTTGGCGCCGTTCCGCGACCAGGTGGTGATCGCCACCAAGTTCGGCTTCAAGGATGGGAATTCCCAAGCAGGCATGGACAGCCGGCCGGAGCGGATCCGGGCGGTCGCCGACGCCGCGCTCCAGCGGCTCAAGACCGACCGCATCGACCTGTTCTATCAGCACCGGGTCGATCCGAACGTGCCCATCGAGGACGTGGCCGGCACGGTCAAGGACCTGATCCGTGCTGGCAAGGTCAAGCACTTCGGCCTCTCGGAGGCCGGCGTGCCGTCGATCCGCCGCGCGCACGCGGTGCAACCCGTGGCGGCGCTCCAGAGCGAGTATTCGCTGTGGTGGCGCGAGCCCGAAGCGGATGTGCTGCCGACGTGCGAGGAATTGGGCATTGGGTTCGTGCCGTTCAGCCCGCTGGGCAAGGGCTTCCTGACCGGCAAGATCGACGAAAATACCGCCTTCGCCAAGGACGACTTCCGCAACATCGTCCCCCGCTTCTCGCCGGAAGCCCGCAAGGCGAACCAGGCGCTGGTCGATCTGCTCGGGCGCATCGCGGCGGCCAAGCAGGCGACGCCGGCCCAGATCGCGCTGGCGTGGCTCTTGGCGCAAAAGCCGTGGATCGTGCCGATTCCGGGCACCACCAAGCTGCATCGCCTGAAGGAAAACATCGGCGCTGCCGCTATCGAACTGACCGCGGACGATCTGCGCCGGATCGAAGAGACCCTCGCTCATATCCAGGTGCAAGGGGATCGTTATCCCGCGCACTTGGCCGCGCGCGCTGGCAGATAACTCCTCATCAACCCGATCGATGCGCCTAACGCCCAGGACCATCAAGAGAGACACCTCCCATGGCCATCAGTGAAGCGGCCCAACGCCATCACGACGAGCTGTTCCCCAATCACCTGTCAACGCTAAAAGTCACCGACCCCGAGTTGATCGAGGTCTTCGATAACTGGGCGTTCGACGAGGTATTGAGCCACGGCGGGCTCGACACGAAAACCCGCCTGATGGTGCAGTTGGCGGCCCTCATCGCCTGTCAGGCCGTCAACGAATACCGCGTCATGCTGGGCGGGGCGCTCCATGTCGGCGTCACGCCGGTCGAGGTCAAGGAGATCGTTTACCAAGCCGTGCCTTATGTCGGCATGGCCAAGGTCTTCGACTTCCTCCATGCGACCAACGACGTGCTGCAAAGCCGAGGCATCGAGCTGCCGCTGGAAGGGCAGTCCACGACGAATCCCGACACCCGGTTCGACCAAGGGCTGGCGACACAGAAAGCCATTTTTGGCGACCGCATCGACGCGCTGTACGCGCAATCCCCCCAGGACCAGCGCCACATCCAGAAGTACCTGTCCGCCAATTGCTTCGGCGATTACTACACGCGCACTGGCTTGGACCTGAAGACGCGCGAGCTGCTGACTTTTTCGATGCTTGCGGCGTTGGGTGGCTGTGAACCCCAGCTTGCGGGACACGTGGCCGGGAACCTGGCGGTCGGCAATGACCGGCAGGTGTTGATCGGCACCATCACCCAGATGCTGCCGTTCATCGGTTATCCCCGCACCCTCAACGCTCTCAAGGTCATCAACGAGGGTACAGCCGCGTGATCCCCTTCCGAAGATTTCGAAAAGCGGGTGAACCGCTTAAGGATCCTACGATGATCAACATCCTCACCGAGCGACACGACAGCGCCCGCTAAGGCTGCACGCCCACCAGCCAAGGAATTCATCATGAACGAGAACCAGTCGATTCAAAACAAGGTCGTCGTCGTCACCGGCGCGAGCAGCGGACTGTCGTGTTGGCGAAGGCTTTCGTCGTCTATTCTGGCAAGGGGCGCCGGACGGCGTCGAAGCCGTGGGGATGCGCGAGATGGCGACCATGCTAGCGTCGCTGTGAGTCAATCCGCCGATGAGTCGTTCCCCACCCCTTCGGGCTAGCTGGGATGGGGAGCGACAGAAGAGCGTGTTCGAGTCGTCCTCACGGTTCCGGATCGGACGGGGTGGACGCCAGTCGGTTGGCCCGCTCGCCCGGCCAGGTCTCCAACACCGCCCGCAGTTCCCACAGAACCTCGACCAGCGGCCGTTCCCGATCCGACTCCGGCGC
>JBATNZ010000072.1:0-11532 GCA_049290615.1 Candidatus Contendibacter sp. | reverse complement strand
GCCATCAGCCGCTCGCGCAGTTCAGGCTCGGTCATCACCCGCGCCAGCGCCTCGGCCAGCGCCGCCTCATCACCGGGCGGAACCAACAGCCCGGCATCGGCCGGCACGGTGTCGGGAATCGCGCCAGCGGTGGTGCTGATGATCGGCAGACCCCGCGCCAGCGCCTCAGCCAGCGCCATGCCATAACCCTCGTGATACGACGGCAACACGAACAGGTCCGCCCGTCGATATTCGACCGCCAGGGCCGCTTCCGCCAACTGCCCCAGAAGCTCGATGCGCCCGGCCAACCCCAATTCCGCCACCAGGGTCCGCAAGCCGGCGGCGGTGACGGGATCGAGGTCGGCGCTGCCCGCGCAGCGCAAGCGCCAAGGCTGGTCCGTGAGCCGTGCCAACGCCCGGAACAGCACGGCGTGGCCCTTGCGCGGCGTCAGCGAGGCCACGCACAGCAGCGCCCGTTCCCCGCCGCCCGACCCCTCGGCCAGCGGCGCGGGATCGGTTCCCGGTACGACCACCGCGCACTGTTCCGGCGAAATGCCGTAATCCGCCAGCGCCCGCGCGGTGCTGGGACTGGTGACGATCACGCCCCGGACCTGGCGCAGCGCCTCGCGCTCGCTGGCGTACAACTGCCGGCGCAGCGCCTCGTCCAGACCGGTTTCCAGCGCCAGCGGATGATGGACCAGCGCCACCAGCCGCAGCCGGTCCCGGTGAGTGGCGGCCACCGCCGGCATCGCGCCCAGCGCCAAGCCGTCGATCACCGCCAGCGCCCGTTCCGGCAGCGCGGCCAACACCGCGTCGGTTTCGCGCAGCGCCGCCGGGGTGGGCGTCGGGAAACTGGCGTCGAGGCGATGGAGTTCGACTCGCCAGCCGAGCGCCGCCAGTCCAGCCATGACGCGGCGGTCGTAGAGATAGCCGCCGGTGCGGGTCTCCAGGTCGCCGGGAATCAGGAAATGCACCGACCTCAAGCGAGCGAACCTTCGTAGGACGCCCAAGCGATGTGGGATTCGCGCAGGGTGACGCGCATGGAATCGAGTCCGGCGGTGTTTGGCCCCATTTGCCCCTCCTCGATCCGCACCGCGACGCGGTCGAAGAGTTCCCGCGCCAGGAATTCGGTGGTGGTGTTGCGGCCGGCGAATTCCGGCAATTGATCGAGGTTGCGGTAGTTCAGCTCGCCCAGCACCTCGCGCAGGCACTCGCTGGCCTTGCCGATGTCCACCACCACCCCATCGGGATCCAGATCGGGACGGCGCAGTTCCAAATCAACGATGTAGGTGGCGCCATGCAGGCGTTGGGCGGGGCCGAAGGTCTCGCCCCGGAAGCTGTGGGCAATCATGAAATGGTCACGGACACAAACGGTATACATAGCTGAACCTTGGGTTGAGGAAAATCCGGGGTTTCGGTTGCAATCACGCGCTGGCCGGCGCCAGCCAGTCGCGCGGTTTCAGGAAAACGTCGTACAGCCGCGCTTCGGGACTGCCAGGTTCGGGCCGCCAGTCGTACTCCCAGCGCACTCGCGGCGGCAGCGACATCAGAATGGATTCGGTGCGCCCGCCCGATTGCAGGCCGAATAGGGTACCCCGATCATAAACCAGGTTGAACTCGACGTAGCGCCCGCGCCGGTAAAGCTGGAACTCCCGCTCGCGCTCGCCGTAAGGCGTCGCCCGCCGCCGTTCGACCAGCGGCAGGTAGGCCGGCAAGTAATGGTCGCCCACGCTTCTCACGAACCCGAAGCAGCGCTCGAAACCCCACTCGCTCAGATCGTCGAAGAATAACCCGCCGATGCCGCGCGGTTCGTTGCGGTGCCCGAGGAAGAAATAGTCATCGCACCACTGCTTGAAGCGGGGGTACACCTCCGGCCCGAACGGCTCGCAGGCGATCCGGGCGGCGCGGTGCCAGTGGATACAGTCTTCCTCGAAGCCGTAATACGGGGTGAGGTCAAAGCCGCCGCCGAACCACCACACCGGCGCGGCCGCATCCCCGGCAGCGCTGAAAAAGCGGATGTTGGCGTGCGAGGTCGGTACATAAGGGTTGCGGGGATGAACCACCAGCGACACCCCCATGGCCTCGAAGCTGCGTCCCGCCAGTTCGGGCCGCCGCGCCGTGGCCGAGGGTGGCAGGCGCTCGCCGACGACATGGGAGAAGTTGATGCCGGCCTGCTCGAACACCGCGCCCTCGCTCAGCACTCGGGTACGGCCGGCGCCGCGCAGACCGCGCGCGCCGTCGCGATCCCAGGCGTCTTCCCGGAACCGGGCGCCGCCATCGGCGGTTTCCAGCGCCCCGGTCAGCCGGTCCTGCAACTCGCGCAGCCAGGCCAGAACCATCTCGCCGGCGGCGGGGAAAATCGTATCGGTCATTGCAAAACTCGTGGGAATGTTGGCGTTCATGCGGATTCTTGGGCAGCGATCATCGGTTCGACGCCAATGGTATTAGACTATTCCGTCCAAGCGCCCACTGTTTTTGGTACTGTCATTTTTCCAAAGCCCTACCGATCCTCTTCCAGCCCCCGCCATGAATTCCGAACAGTTCGTACAATGGTTTCGCCAGGCCGGCCCCTACATTAACGCCCATCGCGGCCGGACCTGCGTGGTGCTGTTCGGCGGCGCGGCGGTGGAGGCCGACACCTTTTCCAGCCTGATGGACGATCTCGCCCTGCTGCACAGCCTGGGCATCCACCTGGTGCTGGCGCACGGCGCACGGCCCCAAATCGAGCAGCGGCTGCGCGAGGCCGGCCGCGAGTGGCGCTACGTCAACGGCCTGCGGGTGACCGAAGCCGACGATCTGCGCTACGTCAAACAGGCCATCGGCCGGGCGCGGATCCGCATCGAGGCGCGGCTGTCCATGGGCCTGGCCAACTCGCCGATGCACGGCGCGCATCTCCGGGTGGTATCGGGCAACGTGGTCACCGCCCGGCCGCTGGGGGTGCGCGACGGGGTGGATTACGGCTTCACCGGCGAGGTCCGCAAGGTGGATTGTCCCGCCATCCGTCCCTGGCTGGAACAGGGCGCCATCGTGCTGCTGTCGCCGCTGGGCTATTCGCCGACCGGGGAAATTTTCAACCTGAGCGCCGAGGACGTAGCCACCGCCACCGCCAGCGCGCTGCGCGCCGACAAGCTGCTGATCCTGAGCGAAAGCCCGGAGTTGCGCGATGCCGGGGGACGGCCGGTCCGCGAACTCAGCCCCAGCGACGCCGAACGGCTGCTGGCCGAACATCCCACCCTGAACGAGGAAACCAGCCGCCACCTGCGTTTGGCGCTGCGGGCCTGCCAGGCTGGCGTGCGCCGGGTGCATCTGCTCAGCCGGCGGCTGGATGGGGCGCTGCCGCTGGAACTGCTCACCCGCGACGGCGTGGGCACCCTGATTACCGCCGACATCTACGAAGGACAGCGCCCCGCCACTATCGACGACGTGGTCGGCCTGTTGGAACTGATTCAGCCGCTGGAGGACGACGGCGCCCTGGTGCGGCGGTCGCGGCAGCGGCTGGAAATGGAAATCGAGCGCTTCTCCGTGCTGGAGCGCGACGGCGCCATCATCGGCTGTGCCGCGCTGTATCCCTTCCCCGAGGAGCGGCTGGGCGAACTGGCCTGCGTCGCGGTGCATCCGGCCTATCGCAACAGCGGACGGGCCGAGATGTTGCTGAGCTTCATCGAGCGCCAGGCCCGCGCCCAGGGCCTGCACCGATTGTTCGTATTGACGACCCGCGCCGCCCACTGGTTCCGTGAGCGCGGCTTCGAGCCGGCCGAGGTCGCCGATCTGCCGGTCGGCAAGCAGGCGCTGTACAACTGGCAGCGCCGCTCCAAGGTGTTTGTCAAAACATTGTAGCGGGGCGGCAGGCGGCGATAGTCACGGCTTATACTGAACTTGACCCTCGACCACCCTCGACCATCCCCTAATCTGTTGTCGCGAGGTCTTCCCATGACGACCGAAATGCTCGCCGCGCCGACGCCGCCCGCCGTCTATAGCGATCCTATCTCATTTGTCGAATCACCGTTTCAAACCACCCCGGCGCTACGCGCCACCCCTCCTTATCCAAGGAGGGGAAATTCCACAACCGGGATAGGAGCGCTATATAGCGATTTCCTCGCCGCCCTGCTGGCCGGCAACCACCACCACTGCGCGGCGCTGACCCAGCAGGCCCTGACCGCTGGCGCCCCCATCCTCGATCTGTATCAGCAGATCTTCCAGCGGGCGCTGTACCGGGTGGGCGAGTTGTGGGAATGCAACCAGGTCTCGGTCGCCACCGAACATCTGGCCACCTCGATCGTGGAAAGTCTGCTCAACCAGATTTACCCGCAAGTGATTGCGCCGCGCCGCGCCGGCAAGAGCATTATGGTCGGGTCGGTAGAGGGCGAGTTGCATCAGGTCGGCGGCAAGATGGTCTGCGACGTGTTCGAAATGCACGGCTGGGATGCCTCCTATCTGGGCGCCGACACCCAGACCCGCGAGCTGCTGCGGATGATGCGGGAACGACGTCCCGACGCGGTTGGGCTGTCGCTCAGCATCTATTTCCATATCGGTGTCCTGCAAAACACGGTCGGCGCGATCCGGACCGAATTCCCCGACCTGCCGATCCTGATCGGCGGTCAGGGTCTGCGACAGATCGGACCGACTTTGATCCAGGACTCCATGGTGCATCACCTCGCCGATCTCAATGAACTCCAGCGCTTTGTCGCCACGCTGAGTCAATAACCGCTTTTGGAAACCGCCATCATGGACCGTGCGCCGATAACACCGGATGGGCTAGACCGCTGGGCGAGGGAACTGGATGGAGCGCGCGACGACAGCGCGGCGCTAGCCATCGGCATTTTCAATCTCGCCGGCGACGCGCTGTATCTCAATCGCGGCATGGCCGAAGTCCTGGGCGGCGACACGCCCGACCGCCCGCGCCGCGACTACCTGGTCAACCCGCGTTTCGAGGAACTGCTGAAACCGGTGGCCGACGGCTCGGTGTTCGGCGGCTGGCTGACGGTCGGCGACGGTTACCGGCTCAGCCGCACCCTCCACGCCCAAGTCTACCGCAAGGGCGGGGAACTGCTGGTCACCGGTGAATACGACGTGCTGGAACTGGACCGTCTCGGCCAGGAACTGACCCGCACCAACCAGGAAATCAACAACCTGCAACGGGAACTGCTCCGCCAGAACGCCCGCCTGTCCCAAACCCTGGCAGAGTTGCGGGAAACCCAGGCCATGCTGGTCCACGCCGAGAAGATGAGCGCGCTCGGCCAACTGGTAGCCGGGGTGGCGCACGAGATCAACAACCCGCTGGCCTTCATCGCCGGCAACTTGAGCAGCCTGCGAGAAGGCGTGGAAACGCTGAACGCGGCCTACCAGCAACTGGAAGCGCTGGCGCGCGGCGTGGCTTCCCTGGTGGATCCGGCGCTGGCGGTCCGCCAACGGAACGATCTCGATTTCCTTCTGGACGACTTCCCCGCACTGCTGACCGCCAACGAGGACGGCGTAAGCCGGGTCCGGCGGATCGTCGCCGACTTGCAAACCTTCGCCCGCCTGCACGAGGCCGAGCGCAAGACCGTGGATCTGGCCGAAAACTTGCGCAGCACCCTGGCGCTGGCCAAATCCGAACTGAGCGCGCGCCGAATCGAGGTCCGCTTCGACCTGGCCGAACTGCCGCCGGTCGAGTGCTACCCGGCCGAACTCAACCAGGTGTTCATGAACCTGATCGTCAACGCCATCCAGGCGATGCCCCAGGGCGGTGTGCTCACCCTGCGCGGCCAGCGTCAGGACGACGGCCAGACTCGCCTCCAGTTCCAGGACACCGGCGCCGGTATCCCCCCGGACGTGATCGGCAAGATCTTCAATCCCTTTTTCACCACCAGGCCGGTGGGCAGCGGCACCGGCCTGGGCCTGAGCGTATCCTACAACATCGTGGTCAAGCGCCACGGTGGGCGGATCGAGGTCGAATCCGCCGTCGGTCGGGGCACCGTGTTCACCCTGCTGTTACCGGAACATCCGCCATGACGCTTGATCGGGAGAAATGTTGATGTCATCCCCTACTCTCATGATCCGCCTGCGCGAAGCGACCCGCGAGATTCACACCCAGCTCGAGGCCTTGCCTTATCCGCAAGCGCTCGAACGCCGCGAACTGCCCCTGGAAAGCTACGTGGGACACCTGCGCGCCATGGCTGTCGTGCATGGGGTATTGGAAACGAGCTGGGAGCAGAACGGGATTCCCGCTTGGGCGCCGTCTGGTTGGAGAACATGCGCCGATTCTCGCGGATTCCAAAATCGGTTCCCGCCGCACTGGGTCGCCGCCGTTCGAGATGCCTTGCGGGAGGCCCAAGCCCGAGTGGGCATATAGCGGAAGCCACGGCCCGACCGTAGCTTAAGGCACCGTGTTGACCCTGCCGTTACTGGAGCACTTACCATGAATGTGGCTGTTGCTTATCCTTCCCCGCCTGTTGCCGCCGAACCGCGCTGTCAGGTGCTGGTGATCGACGATGAGCCCGAGGTGCTCAACGCCATGTACCGGCAGTTGCGCCGGGAATTCGACGTCTTAATCGCTCACGACGCCGACGAGGCGCTGGCGATTCTGCGCGCTCATCCCATCCATGTGGTGATTTCGGACGAGCGCATGCCACGGGTCACCGGCTCGGAATTTTTCAGCCACATCAAAGAAGAATACCCCGGCGCGGTCCGCCTGTTGCTCACCGGCTACGCCGACCTGAGTGCGGTCATTCAGGCGATCAACCAGGGACACATCTACCGTTACATCACCAAACCCTGGGACGCCACCGAGATCCGCACCATCGTCCGCGAAGCCTATGACCGCTACCGGATGACCGTGCGCAACCAGCGTTTGCTCGGCGAATTACAAGCGGCCAACGAATTGCTGGAACAACGCGTCCAGGAACGCACCCAGCAGTTGGAGCAGATGCTCCGCGAGTTGCACGACAGTGAGCAGCGCTTTTGCAGCATCGTTGAGAACATCAACGATCCGGTGATGGTCACCGACCTGTACGCGCGTATCCGGTCGGTAAATCCCGCCTTCACCCGGATCACGGGCTACGAAGCTGGGGAAGTGCTGGGCCACGCCCCCAAACTGCTGGCGTCCGGGCGTCATCCGCCGGAGTTCTACGCCGAGCTGTGGCGGCAACTGCGCGAGGAGGGCCGCTGGCGCGGCAACATCTGGAACCGTCGCAAGAACGGCGAGATTTACGTCCAGCGGCTGACCATCTCCACTGTCTGCGACGGCGCGGACGAGGGGCTGTACATCGCGGTCTACAACGACATTTCCGAGGAGATCGAGGAACTGGGGCGGGCGCAATTCCAGGCTCAGCACGACGCCCTGACCGGCCTGCCCAACCGCGTGCTGCTGTTCGACCGGCTCTCCGAGGCGATCCGCGACGCCCGGCGCCAGGGCAACCGGGTCGGGGTACTGTTCATCGATCTCGACGGGTTCAAGCCGGTCAACGACCGGCACGGCCACGAGGTCGGCGATGCCGCGCTGCAAGCCTTCGCCCAACGGCTGGAGCAAAGCGTGCGCGAAACCGATACCGTGGCCCGGCTGGGCGGCGACGAATTCGCGGTGGTGCTGCGGCAGATCGAACTGCCGGAACACGCCGCGCAGGTAGCCGAAAAAATTCTGGACAGCCTGCAAGCGCCGTTTTGGCACGGCGCCCTGGAACTGCGGCTGGGAGCCAGCATTGGCATCGCCCTCTGCCCCGATGACGGCGAAGACGCCAGCGGCCTGCTGAAACGGGCCGATGCCGCGATGTACGCCGCCAAGCACGGCGGCGGGCGGTCTTACGGCTTCCACGGTTGATCGCTTCCGCTGTGCTGAACCGCGAACGGCATGGAGCCGGCGCCGATGTGGCGAGGCGTCCATCCGTCATCGAAATCCGGTAAGCTTTCCGGCAGCTTCCCATTCCCGAGGACACCGCCGATGCCGACCGCCGCCCCGCTCCGGGTCATTCAGATCACCGATCTCCATCTCAAGACCACGCCCGGCAGCCGGCTCTGGGGGATGGACGTGGACGCCGGCCTGAACGCGGTGCTGGCGCATATTCGGGAACGACAACCCGCCGCCGATTTGGTCCTCGCCACCGGCGACCTGGTCGGCGACGAGCCGGACGCCTACGACCGCCTGCTTCAGGCGCTGGAACCGCTGGGCTTGCCAGTCTATTGCCTGCCGGGCAACCACGACTTTCCCGCGATCATGGGCCGGACGTTGCGCGGTGGCCTGGTGCGGAGCGAGCGGCATCTCGTCATTGGCCGCTGGCAATTCGTGCTGCTGGATTCCAGCTTCCCCGGAACGCCCGACGGCCATCTGGCCCCGCGCGAACTGGCGCTGCTGGACACCGCGCTGGCGACCGATCCCGAACGGCATGCCCTGGTTTGCCTGCATCACAACCCGTTGCCGGTCGGTACGGGCTGGCTCGACACCATGACGGTGAGCAACGGCGCGGCGCTGTTCGCGGTGCTGGATCGTTACCCGCATGTCCAGGCGGTGGTATGGGGGCATATCCACGGCGAATTCACCGGCCGGCGGGGTCATACGCAATTGCTGGCCACCCCCGCGACCTCGGTGCAATTCAAGCCCGACGCCCCGGAACCGCAAGTGGACGATCTCCCACCCGGCTACCGCTGGTTCGAACTGTATCCCGATGGCGCGCTGAAGACCGGCGTCGAGCGGGTTGCGCCATCGGTCCGCGCGAACGGTCTGACGCGGCAGGTTCCGGCCTAATGGTCATGTCTGTATAATTCACCACCATGAACAACAAAGACGATCTGGTTCGACATTACCACTGGCTACGCCAGTACGGCCTCAACGACTCCCACAGCGGCAACGCTTCGGTGCGGGACGGCGACTCCTTCTGGATCACGCCCACCGGCTGCTGCGCCGATACCCTCAGCAGCGGCGAACTGGTCGAATGCCGCCTCGATGGCATGATCGGCAAGGGCGCTTCGATGGACGCCCGCCTGCATCTGGCGGTCTATCAGGCCAATCCCGAAGCCCGCGCCGTGCTGCACAGTCACGGCCCCTATTCCGTGGCGATGACCATGGACAATGAGGAATTTTTCCCGGCCGATTTCGAGGGGCAGCTCTATTTCAGCCGGGTGCCGGTGCTGACCCTTCCCTACGATCAGTACGAAGCCCGTTCGCCGCGCATGGTCGCCGAAATCCTGGTGGACTATCCCATCGCCGTGGTGCGCGGCCACGGCGTCTACGCCTGCGCCGACAGCCTCAATCTCGCCTACAAATGGACCTGTTCGCTGGAGCTGTCGGCCAAGACCGCTTTCATCGCCCAGCAGGCGGGCAAGATCTGATGGAATACCCTCCGCCGTAGTCCAGGCAGCCGCTCAGAGGCGTTTTCGTACAACCTTTTGTGCGCTAACCCGTTGAAAAGACGCCCTCACCCCTGCCCCTCTCCCGCTTGCGGGCGAGGGGTTCTGATACAGCTTCTCAAACTCACCCGCGCGGCGTGAGTTTGAACGGCGGACCTGGGGATTTTGGCGCGGTGTTCCCGCAAAACTCCACCAGCATCTTCGCTACCGGTAGCTTAACGCTCCGCTTGCAACACCCCATCCGCCAGCCGCCAAATCGCATCCATCCGGGCCGCCAGCCCCGAGTCGTGGGTGACCACGACGAAACTGGTTCCCAGATCGCGGTTCAGTTCCAGCATCAGCTCGAATACGTGCTCGGCGCTGAGCCGGTCGAGATTGCCGGTCGGCTCGTCGGCCAGCACGCAGGCCGGTTCGGTGATCAAGGCCCGCGCCACCGCCGCCCGCTGTCGTTCGCCGCCGGACAGTTCACCCGGCTTGTGCGTCAGGCGCTGGCCCAGTCCAACCCTTTCCAGCAATCCCGCCGCCCGTTCGGTCGCGCTCACTGACTTCTCGCCGCGAATCAGCAACGGCATCGCCACGTTTTCCAAAGCGGTGAATTCCGGCAACAGATGATGAAACTGGTAAATGAACCCCAGACAGCGGTTGCGTAGCCGACCTCGGCTGGCATCGCTCAGCCGGCTCAATTCCTGCCCCGCCACCCATACCGAGCCGGCGGTGGGCGTATCCAGCCCACCCAGCAAATGCAGCAGCGTACTCTTGCCTGACCCGGAACTGCCGATGATCGCCAGTCGTTCACCGCGCCGCACCTGGAAATCAACGCCCCGCAATACCTCCAACCGTTCGTCGCCCTGTCGGAACGCCTTGGCCAGTTGCCGACATTCCAGCACCGCCGTTGCCACCGTTACCGCCGATGCCTCATTCATAACGCAGCGCCTCCGCCGGCTGGGTCCGCGCCGCCCGCCAGGCCGGATAGAGCGTGGCCAGCGTGGCCAGCCCAAACGCCACCAAGCCAATGGTCGTGACATCGCCCCATTGCACCTGTGATGGCAAATCGCTGATCAGGTACACGTCCGGGGCCAGAAACTTGATACCGAACAATCTCTCGATAAACGGCACCGCTACATCGACATGGGTCGCCAGGGCCACCCCGCCGATCAGCCCCAGCAGGGTGCCGACCAGGCCGATGGTGATACCCTGGACGATGAAGATCCCCATGATGCTGAGCGGCGTCGCCCCCAGGGTGCGCAGGATGGCGATATCGGCCTGCTTGTCGGTCACCACCATGACCAGGGCGGACACGATGTTGAAAGCCGCCACCGCCACGATCAGAGTCAGAATCACGAACATCGCGGTCTTCTCGATCTGCACCGCCCGGAAGAAGCTGGCGTGATCCTGGGTCCAGTCGCGCGCCAGATAACCCTCCGGCAACTGGCTGGCGAGTTCGCGGGCCAGGCGCGGCGCCTGGAACAGGTCGTTCAGTCGCAGTCGCACTCCGCTAACCGCGCCATCGGGCAGTTGAAACAGCTTGCCGGCATCGGCGACATGCACCAGCGCCAACCCCCGGTCGTATTCGTACATACCGGCCTTGAACAGGCCCACCACGTCGAAGCGTTTCAGCCGCGGCAGCACGCCGGCCGGGGTTACGTTGGCTTGCGGGGTGATCACCGTCACCTTGTCGCCCAGTCCCACGCCCAGCGCGTTGGCCAGTTCCTTACCGAGCACAATACCGAACTTGCCGGAGCGCAGATCATCCAGCGATCCCTGAATCATCTTGCCGCCGATGTCCGACACCTGTTGTTCCTCCGCCGGCAGAATGCCCTGAACCAGCGCGCCGCTCACCAGCGAGGCGTTGTTGAGCATCGCCTCGCCGCGGATGTAGGGCGCGCCGCCTTGAACCTCGGGATTGCGCAGCGCCTGTTCGCGCACCGCCGGCCAATCGTTCACCAGGCTATCCCAGCGGCTGATGGTGGCGTGGGCGGTCATCGCCAGGATGCGACCGCGCAATTCCTGCTGAAAGCCGTTCATCACCGACAACACGGTGATCAGCGCGGTGATGCCCAGCGCGATGCCGAGCATGGAGGTCAGGGAAATGAAGGAAATGAAGTGATTGCGGCGCTTGGCGCGGGTGTAGCGCAGGCCGATGAACAACTCCAGGGGACGAAACATGGGCACGATCCCGATTGGCGGCAACGCTCGCTGCCGGAAAGCGCGCCATTATAAAGAGTTGGCCGCCCC
>JBATNZ010000071.1:0-39356 GCA_049290615.1 Candidatus Contendibacter sp. | reverse complement strand
CGTAATTGCTATCGCTTAAAGCGTGAGTTGTTTAATCCGATCATTGCTGCATTCATCCAAACGTTCACCCCTAACTTGGAGCACCTGAATCCACAATTTCAACCTCCTGTCAATGCGTAAGTCCTATTC
Source organism: Candidatus Contendibacter sp. (assembly GCA_049290615.1). Classification (GTDB taxonomy): domain Bacteria; phylum Pseudomonadota; class Gammaproteobacteria; order Competibacterales; family Competibacteraceae; genus Contendibacter. Next base: position 39,227 of record JBATNZ010000071.1, on the reverse strand, counting down.
CCGATGAAATCGAGCGATCCACCCTTCAGTCACGACCAACCTGCCCGCGCCGGCATCCTGCTTGCCAATCTTGGCACCCCCGACGCGCCCACGCCTGCTGCGGTGCGTCGCTATCTGGCTGAATTTCTCTGGGATCCGCGGGTGGTGGAACTACCCCGGTCGTTGTGGTGGCTGATCCTGCACGGCGTCATCCTGCGGGTTCGGCCAGCCCGCTCGGCGCGCAAGTATCAGCTCATCTGGACCCCGGACGGTTCGCCGCTGCTGGCGATCAGCCAACGGCAGGCGGCGGCGGTCGCGGCGACGCTGGCGGAACGCTATCCCGGCCCGATCCGGGTGGCGGTCGGAATGCGCTACGGCAACCCGTCCATCGCCGCCGCGCTGGCGGAACTGCGGGCCGCCGGCGTCCAACGCCTGCTGGCGCTGCCGCTGTATCCGCAATACTCCGCCACCACGGTCGCCTCGACTTTCGACGCGGTCGCCGCCGAACTGCGACGCTGGCGCTGGCTGCCGGAACTGCGCTTTATCACCCATTACCACGACGATCCCGGTTATCTGGATGCCCTGACCGCCAGCATCCGCGCCGCCCGCGCCGAACAATCCGGCGAACGGCTGCTGTTTTCCTTCCACGGCTTGCCCCGGCGCAACCTGCTGGCCGGCGATCCCTACCACTGTCAATGCCACAAGACCGCCCGGTTGGTTGCCGAACGGCTGGGACTCCAGCCGGACCAATGGGCGGTGGCGTTCCAGTCCCGCTTCGGCCGCGCCGAATGGTTGCAACCCTATACCAGCGTCCTGCTGGCCGACTGGGCGAAAGCCGGGATTAAAAGCGTGGATGTGGCCTGCCCCGGCTTCGCCGCCGACTGCCTGGAGACGCTGGAGGAAATCGCCCTGGAAAACCGCCAAACCTTCCTGGACGCCGGCGGCGAACATTACCGTTATCTCCCAGCCCTGAACGACGACCCGGCCCACATCGCGGTACTGGCTGAACTGATCGACCGCCACACCGCCGGCTGGCCAGAATTCGCCCCCGACTACGATGCCGATGCCCTCGCCGCCGAATGCGCCCTTACCCGTCAGCGCGCGCTGACCCTGGGCGCGGCGGTGTAATCCATCCAGCGGAGGGGAGCAAACTAACGCCGAGGACTGTTTTATTCCAACCGACAAACGGGACAATTCGAGTCCTCTTTACCCAAGCGCCTTCTATACTCACTGAAAACGACGGTCGCCGACCCGGCGAGCGCCCCCTCAGCGGCACACGCCGCGCCGCGACCCTGAATCCGATCCGGTGGGAATTCCATGATCCATGGTGTTTTGCTCGACCTGGAAGGCGTGTTGTACACCGGTGGTTACCCCCTGCCCGGCGCCCGCGAGGCTTTGCTTAGCCTGCGCGCGGCTGGCATTCCGATACGTTTTGTGACCAACACCACTCGCCTGACCCGCGCCACCCTGGTCAACCGGCTGGCGCGCATAGGCCTGGAGGCGCCGCTCCAGCATCTGTTCACCCCCGTGGTCGCGGCCCGCCACTACCTGATCGCCCGCAAGCTGACGCCGCACCTGCTGGTCCATCCCGACATTCAGAGCGAGTTCGCCGACCTGATGGGTCCAACGCCTGGCGCGGTACTGCTCGGCGACGCCGGCCCCAACTTCACCTACGAAGCGCTCAACCGGTGTTTCCGGCTGTTGCTGGACGGTCTGCCGCTGCTGGCGATGGGCTCCAATCGCTATTTCCGCGACGGTGGCGGCTGGAGTCTGGATATCGGTCCGTTCATGACAGCGCTGGAATACGCCGCCGAACTGGATGCGGTGGTGCTCGGCAAACCATCGGCCGACTTCTTTCAGGCCGCGGTCAAAAGCCTCGATCTGCCGCCGCAAGACGTGGTGATGGTCGGCGACGACGCTGAAATGGACGTCCACGGCGCGCTGGCGGCGGGCTTGCGCGGCGTGCTGGTGCGCACCGGTAAATACCGCCCAGGCGACGAGGCCAAGGTCGAGCCGCACGGTGGCCGGGTGTTGGACGATCTGGACGCGGTGGTGGACTACATCCTCTAAAATCAGGTGGATTGCGGGTAGAATCGGCGGCAACGAGATCCGATCAGAGCTTCGGACCGCAATGTCTCATCCAAGACAACAAGGATTGAAACGAATCCCCATGCGCGTTCTGTTCCCCGATATCAAGCCCTATGCCAGCCAGCGCCTGGCCGTGGATAACCCGCACGTCCTGTACGTTGAGGAGTGCGGCAACCCGGATGGCCTGCCGGTTCTGTTCCTGCACGGCGGTCCCGGCGCTGGCTGCGAACCGTTGCACCGGCGGTTCTTCGATCCGCAGCGCTACCGCATCGTACTGTTCGACCAGCGCGGCTGCGGCCAGTCCAGCCCGCATGCCGAACTGCGCGACAACACCACCTGGCATCTGGCGGCGGACATCGAAAAACTGCGCGAACACCTGAACATCGACCGTTGGGTGGTGTTCGGCGGTTCCTGGGGTTCGACGCTGGCGCTGGCCTACGCCGAAACCCACCCGGAGCGGGTACTCGGCCTGATCCTGCGCGGCATTTTCCTGTGCCGGGAGCCGGATATTTACTGGTTCTACCAGGACGGGGCCAACCGCCTGTTTCCCGATCTGTGGGAACACTTCCTGGCGCCGATTCCAGCGGCGGAGCGCAATGATCTGCTCCACGCCTATTACCGGCGGCTGACCGGCGGTAACGAGTTGGAACGGCTGCGGGCAGCCAAGGCCTGGTCGACGTGGGAAGGCGCCACGTTGACGCTGGAGAGCAATCCGGTCCTGGTCGAGCAGTTCGGCGAGGTCCGCCGGGCGCTGAGCCTGGCCCGCATCGAGTGCCACTATTTCGTCAATCACTGCTTTATGGAACCGGATCAACTGCTGCGCGACGCCGGCCGGCTGCGTGGGATTCCCGGCGTCATCGTCCACGGCCGCTACGACGTGGTCTGCCCGCTGGACAACGCCTGGGCCTTGCACCGGGCCTGGCCGGAAGCGGAATTGCGGATCGTCACCCCCGCCGGCCACGCCGCCAGCGAACCGGGCATCGTGGATGCGCTGGTCACCGCCACCCAGGGTTTCGCGGATCGGCTGGCGTGATCGGGCTGTTGCAACGGGTCACGGAGGCGCGGGTCGAGGTCGGCGGCGACCTCGTCGGCGAAATCGGACCGGGACTGCTGGTGCTGGTTGGGGTCGAACGCGGCGATGGCGAGCAGCAGGCCGACCGGTTGCTGGAACGGCTGCTGGGCTATCGGGTGTTCGCCGACCCCGAGGGCAAGATGAACCTGAATGTGCGCGAGATCGGCGGTAGCCTGCTGCTGGTTCCGCAGTTCACCCTGGCGGCGGACACCGGCAAGGGCATGCGGCCCAGCTTTACCCCGGCCGCGCCGCCGGCCGAGGGCGAACGGCTGTTCGCCTATCTGCTCGACCAAGCCCACCGCCAGCACGCGCCGGTCGCCGCCGGTCGCTTCGGCGCCCACATGCGCGTCAGCCTGACCAACGACGGGCCGGTTACATTCTGGCTGCAAACTTCATCCAGGAGTTTGGAGTAGGGCCATGCCCGCTAAATCACCCATTTCAACCAACCACCGCCGAAATCCCCTCGGCCTCATCGTCCTTCGGATTGTTCCATGAGAACCCTCGAAATCTTGCTTGAACGCACCATCCTCCTAAGCCGCTGGCTGCTGGCGCCTATCTATCTGGCGCTGGCAGCCATGCTGATTCTGTTCACAATCAAAGCCTTTCAGGAGGTTTTCCACCTGTTCGCCATCATCACCACCGCCACTGAGGTGGATTTGGTGCTGTCGGTTCTGGCCCTGATCGACATGGCGCTGGTCGCCAACCTGCTGGTGATGGTGATCCTGAGCAGCTACGAGACCTTCGTGTCCAATCTCGATGTGGCCGAGGGGCAGGAGAAGCCGTCCTGGCTGGGCAGGATCGACGCGGCGACCATCAAGATCAAGCTGGCGGTGGCCATCGTCGCCATTTCCTCGATTCACCTGCTGAAGGCGTTCATGACCGCCGTGCAGGGGCAGGAGGATGTATCGTTGTGGAACAACCAGTTATTCTGGCTGGTCATCATCCATCTGACGTTCGTGGTCTCGGCGCTGGGGATGGCGGTGATCGACCGGATCGCCTTCGCCCAGCACCGCAATCACTGAAGATTTAGAGGCTGTATGAGAAAACCCCTTGCCCGCAGGCGGGAGAGGGACAGGGGGAGGGTTGTTTTTCAATCGCTTAGATCGCCAGAGGCTGTACAAAAACGCCTTTTAGCCTCTTAAAGGCTATGCCGGCCGACCCAGTCGCGGGCGAATTGCCAGGCCACCCGGCCGCTGCGCGAGCCGCGTTGCAAGGCCCAGCGCAGGGCTTCCTCCCGCGCCGCGCCGTCCAAACCCGCCGGCCAGCCCAGTTGGCCCAGCCAGTAGGCGACGATGGCCAGGTAGTCGTCCTGACTGAACGGGTGAAACGACAGCCACAGCCCGAACCGTTCCGACAGCGAGATTTTCTCCTCCACCGCTTCGCCGTGATGCAGTTCGCCCTCGACGATCCGGGCATCCTCGTTTTCGCGCAGGTATTCCGGCAGCAGGTGGCGACGGTTGGAGGTGGCGCACAACAACACGTTGTCGGGCGCGGTGCTGATCGAACCGTCCAGCATTGCCTTGAGCGCCTTGTAGCTGGGGTCGTTGGCCTCGAACGACAGATCGTCGCAGTACAGCAGAAACCGCTCCGGGCGGTCGTATAGCGGTTCGACGATGTCCGGCAGGTCGATCAGGTCGTGCTTGTCCACCTCGATCAGTCGCAGGCCCCAGTCGGCGTACTCGTTGAGCATCGCCTTGATCAGCGAGGACTTGCCGGTGCCGCGCGCGCCCCACAGCAGGACATTGTTGCAGGGGCGACCGGCCAGGAACTGGCGGACGTTGAGGTCCAGCGCCGCCTTCTGACGCTCGATCTGGCGCAGGTCGGCCAGCCGCAAGCGATGGGGATGCCGCACTATCTGGAGACAGCCGCGTTGACCGAGCCGCCGCCAGCGAAATGCCCGATACCGCGCCCAGTCCAGCGGCTCCGGCGCGGCCGGCAACTGCGTTGCCAGCCGCTCGAGCACGGTGGTCAGCCGTTCGGCCAGCGCCTGGTCCAGCGTCGGCGTCAGCGGCATCACGTCGCTAGCGGCTCATCACCAGCGTGCCGCCGGCGCCGCCCAGCACGATCAGATCGGCGACGATGCGGGCGCTTTCCTCCAGCGCCGCGTCCGGAATCACGCTGTCCTTGCCTTCCGGGATTTCATCGCCGGTCTTGAGCGGCGGCAATCCCTTAGCAGTGCGATAGCGGTTCTCGCGCTCCCGCTGCCAGGTTTCGATGTGATCCCGCTCGATGCGGCGCTGGCTTTCCAGCAGCGACACCGTGGTCTTGTCCCGCTGCTGCCGGGTGAATTCGAGATCGCGCAGGAACGCCTGATAGTCGGGATCGCCGGCAGCTCGCGCCTGGTGTCGCCGCGTCAGTTCTGGCGCCAGGGCCAGGATTCCACGGTCGCCACGATAGCGGGTGGCGGCGATTTCGTCCCAGGGCAGGGCATTCTTCTGGGCGCTCTCGCCGACTTCCTTGCTGTCCACCACCGAGGGAATGGCAATATCCGGTCGAACGCCGCGGTGCTGCGTGCTGCTGCCGTTCACCCGGTAGAACTTGGCGATGGTCAGCTTCAACTGGCCCTGCGGGTTCTTGGCCCCGGTAAACCGGTTCAGATCGACCAAGGTCTGTACCGTGCCCTTGCCGAAGGTCGGATCACCGATGACGAGACCGCGGCCATAATCCTGAATGGCGCCAGCGAAAATTTCCGAGGCCGAGGCACTGGCATGATCCACCAGCACCACCAGCGGTCCACTGTAGGCCTGACCGGATTCACTATCCTTTTCGATCTCCACGCCGCCACCCACATTGCGCACCTGCACCACCGGCCCGTCCCCGATGAACAGACCGGTCAGATCCACCGCTTCCTGTAGGGAACCGCCGCCGTTTTCGCGCAGATCCAGCACCAGTCCGTCCACCTTGTCGTTCAGCTCGTTCAGCAGGCGCCGGACATCGCGGGTTGTGCTGCGGTAGTTGGGATCGCCGCGCCGGGCGGCGTCGAAGTCGCTGTAGAACGCCGGGATGGTGATGACGCCGATCCGCAGATCCCGACCGTCGGCGCTGCGGATCGCCTTGGTCTCGCTCTTGGCGGCCTGCTTTTCCAGCTTGATGGTGTCTCGTACCAGCCGCACGGTTTTTTCCGCCGCCGTCGCGCCGGCCTTGCCCGGCAGCACCTTCAGGCGCACCACCGTACCGCGCTGGCCGCGGATGCGGTCCACCACATCGTCCAGCCGCCAGCCCACCACGTCGAGCCAGGGATCATTGTCGCCCTGCGCCACCGCGACAATCTTGTCGCTCGGCTTGATCTGCTGACTGAGATCGGCGGGACCCCCGGTCACCAGTTCGACCACCGTCACCATCTCTTCGTCCATCCGCAGCACGCAGCCGATGCCCTCCAGCGACAGTCGCATCTGGATGTTGAAATTCTCGGTGTTGCGTGGCGAGAAATAGGCGGTATGCGGATCAAAGGCCTGGGCGACCGCGTTCATGTACAACTGGAACACGTCGTCGCTGGTGGTTTGCTGGGCTTGTCGCAGGCGGTTGTCGTAACGCTTGACCAGCAGTTCGCGGGCGGCGGCCCGGTCCTTGCCGGACAGCATCAGCGTCAACATCTCGTGCTTCAGCCGCCGGCGCCAGAAATCGTCCAGTTCGGCCGAGTTCTTGGCCCAGGGCGCGTTCTTGCGGTCCACCTCCAGCGACTCGTTCACGTCGAAGCGGAAGTCCTGCTGGAGCAGGGCCTGGATTCGGGCGGTCCGCTCCGCCAACCGGCGCAGATAGACGTTGAACAGGTCGTAGGCCGGCTGCAAATCGCCCTTCCTCAGCGCATCGTCCAGGGTATCGCGGTACTTCTCGAAACCGGCGATGTCGCCAGCCAGGAAGTAGGCGCGGCCAAAATCGAGATCGTCGAGATACGTGGTCAGGACCAGCGCGGACAACCGGTCGTCCAGCTTGCTCTGCCGGTAATGGTGCCGGGACAACAGCTCGGCGATGGTCTTGTCGAGCGTGGTTTGCCGGGCGGTCGGGGCCAATGCCGCGACGGCGACGTCCGCGCCGACCGGTTCAGCCGGTTTGGCGAACGCCACCGTCAGGCTCAGCGCGAGAATCAGCGGCCACAGGGCCAGGGACTTGGGGATTCGGAGATTACGCATGATGCTTCTCGACAGGAACGCGCTTCGACGCGCCACCCGGTCCGGCCATCCCCTCAAGACGAGGCGGGATGGACCAGGATGACATCGGTGGCGACCGGTTGTTTGCCGTTCGGTTCGGCCAGGGTAAATTCAAAGATATGGTTGCGGGAAGGCAACTTCATCACGTTGAAGCCATCCGGAAGGCTGGAATCGTGGAAAAACGCCGTCCGATATGGGGAGTCGGCATCGCGCGAGTCGGTCTTCCACAGATACGGCGACAGCTTGACCAGAAACCGCATGAAACCAAAGCTCTTGTTGTCGTCGTGGTGATAGCAGTAGCCGCGCACCCGCGACCCCATCGCCCCCCAGGCCGGCGCGAAATAATCATCGCCGCGGGTCGGCAGCAGGCCCGGCACCAGGTAGCCGGATACGAACATGTCCGATTCCCGGCGCAACTCCTCGGACACGTTATCGAACGCCAGAGTTTCCACCCGGCAGCCCTTGTTCTGCAGGGCGCGCACCACTTGCACGAAATCGCCATCGCCGGTCGCCAGCAGCACCCGGTCCAGGTTTTCCGATTGCAGCAGCACATCCACGGCCATGTCGAGATCAGCGTTGGCCTTGCCGTAGCGGTTGCCGGCTTCGTCCTGGAACCATTTGACCCGCTTTTCGATGACTTTGTAGCCGAGCTCGCGCAAGGCGGACTGATAGGCGCGCGCCTTGTCCCGATAGACCGCGTTGGTTTCGGCGCGTTCCTCATCGTAGGTCAGATAAACGTTCAACCGTAGTGGTTCGGCATGATCGCGGCAGGCAAACTCGCGCAAGACGTCATATTGCATGCGCTGCCCACCGTTGCGAGAAATATTGGCGGCGTCTACATAAACGCCAACCTTGGCATGAGATTTAAGAATAACGGTCATATGTCTTTTCTAATATCCAGTCTAATGAAGGGCGCCTTGCACCCGTTGGCCATCCGCGCGCGGATGGGCCGGATATTATGACAAAATCACCGCCGCCACACCGTGCTTTTTAGAACGCCGTGTCCAGAAGCCACGCCGCCAAGCCCACCTTGGCAACGGCGATGGAATCATGGATCTGGCGGATTCGTGGAGTCCCGCCTAAAGAAAACGGGCGGCCATGGGCCGCCCGTTGGGCATCCGCCCGACGTTCGGGAATTAGCCGTTCGCCCGCGATTCCAGAATCTCGACGGCGGGCAGCACCTTGCCCTCCAGGAACTCCAGGAACGCGCCGCCGGCGGTGGAGATGTAGGACACCTTGTCGTAGATGTCGTATTTCTGGATCGCCGCGATGGTATCGCCGCCGCCGGCCAGGGTAAACGCCTTGGTGTTCGCGATCGCCATGGCGACGGTCTTGGTGCCCTCGCCGAACTGGTCAAATTCAAAGACGCCGACCGGACCGTTCCACACCACGGTGCCGGCCTTCATGATGATGTCGGCCAGTTCCTGGGCGCTCTTGGGGCCGATGTCGAAGATCATGTCGTCATCGCTCACCGCGTTGGCGTCTTTCTGCACCGCTGGCTCGGCGGCGTCGAATTTCTTGCCGCAAACCACATCGACCGCAATGGGAATGGTCGCGCCCCGGGCGGTCATTTTCGTCATCAGCGCCTGGGCGGTGGGCACCAGATCATCCTCGCACAGCGACTTGCCGACGTTCTTGCCGGTGGCCTTGAGGAAGGTGTTGGCGATGCCGCCGCCGACCACCATCTGGTCGACTTTTTCGGACAGGCTTTCGAGCACGGTCAGCTTGGTCGAGACCTTGGAGCCGCCGACGATGGCGACCATGGGGCGGGCCGGCTTGGCCAGCGCCTTGGTCAGCGCGTCGAGTTCCTCGGTCAGCAGGATACCGGCGCAGGCGACCGGCGCGAACTTGGCGACGCCGTGCGTGGAGGCTTCGGCGCGATGGGCGGTGCCGAAGGCGTCCATGACGAAGATGTCGCACAGAGCGGCGTATTTCTTCGCCGTCTCTTCAACGTTCTTCTTTTCGCCCTTGTTGACACGGCAGTTCTCCAACAGCACCACTTCGCCATTGGCGACGTCAAAGCCGCCATTGACCCAGTCGCGGATCACCCGAACCGGCTTGCCCAGCTTGGCGGCCATCACGTCGGCGACCGGCTTGAGCGAGTCTTCTTCGGAGAATTGGCCTTCGGTGGGACGGCCCAGATGGGAGGTGACCATCACCTTGGCGCCGGCCTTCATCGCAAATTCGATGGTAGGCATCGAGGCGGTGATGCGGGCGTCGGAAGTGACTTTGCCGTCCTTGACGGGCACATTCAGGTCGGCGCGGATGAACACCCGCTTGCCGGCGAGATCCAGATCGGTCATGCGCTTGACGTTCATGATTTTTATTCCTCCAAATAAAACCCCCGTCCGGCTTGGCGCGGGGCCAGGGCGGCGGGGGCGGGTGGTTTCAACTCAGCAAGGAACCGCCACGGCGTGGCGACCGCTTACTTGGCAATGACGCGGACCATCTCCAGAACCTTGCAGGAGTAGCCCCATTCGTTGTCGTACCAGGCCACGACCTTGACGAAGGTGTCGTCCAGCGCGATGCCGGCGTCGGCGTCGAACGTGGAGGTGCAGACCTCGCCACGGAAGTCGGTGGCGACCACTTTGTCCTCGGTATAGCCCAGCACGCCCTTCATCGCGCCTTCGGAAGCGGCCTTCATCGCCGCGCAGATGTCCTTGTAGCTGGCGGGCTTGTTCAGCTCCACGGTCAGGTCGACCACGGATACGTCGGAGGTGGGTACGCGGAAGGCCATGCCGGTGAGCTTCTTGTTCAGCTCGGGGATGACCACGCCGACGGCCTTGGCGGCGCCGGTCGAGGACGGAATGATGTTTTCCAGGATGCCGCGCCCGCCGCGCCAATCCTTGTTGGAGGGACCGTCAACCGTCTTCTGGGTGGCGGTGGCGGCGTGGACGGTGGTCATCAGGCCGCGCTTGATGCCCCAGGTGTCGTTCAGCACCTTGGCGATCGGAGCCAAGCAGTTGGTGGTGCAGGAGGCGTTGGAGATGATGGTCTGGCCGGCGTAGGTCTTGTCGTTGACGCCGTACACGAACATCGGGGTGTCGTCCTTGCTGGGCGCGCTCTGGATGACCTTCTTCGCGCCGGCGGCGATATGCTTCTGGCAGGTTTCCTTGGTGAGGAACAGGCCGGTGGACTCGACGACGATATCGGCGCCCACTTCGTTCCACTTCAGCTCGGCCGGATCCTTGACGGCGGTCAAGCGGATCTTCTTGCCGTTGACGATCAGGGTGTTGCCGTCGACGGCGACCTCACCCTTGAAGCGACCATGCACCGAGTCGTAACTCAGCATGTAGGCCAGGTAGTCGGGTTCGAGCAGATCGTTGATGCCCACGATCTCGATATCAGGGAAGTGTTTCACCGCAGCGCGAAACACCATACGTCCAATGCGGCCAAACCCATTGATGCCAACCTTTATAGCCATTACTTTCCTCCAGCGGAGTGGTTTTCGTCAAAAGACATGCGGGCGTCGCCGCCCGCCCAACACAACTAATTGTAAACTCTTTATTCGTTAAAAAGCAGTATCGCCTTTTAGAACAGCGCCGCCACGGCGGTAGCCACCCGTTCGGCGGTGAAGCCGAAATGCTGGAAAATGATTTCCGGCGGACCGCACTCGCCGAAGCAGTCGATCCCGATCACCGTACCCCGCGGGCCGGCGTATTTATACCAGGGCGCGGTCACCCCGGCCTCGACCACCGCCCGCCGGGTCACTTTGGCCGGCAGCACGGATTCACGGTAAGCGGCATCCTGGGCGTCGAACACGTCCACTGACGGCATGGACACCACGCGAACCCGCCGCCCCTGACGGTTCAGTTGCCGGGCCGCGTCCATTGCCAGTTGCACCTCGGAGCCGGTGGCGATGATGATCGCTTCCGGATCTTCCCCACAGTCGAGCAGCACATAACCGCCCCGGGCGATGGCTCGCACCTGTTCGGGAGTACGATCGTGGTGTGGTAGTTTCTGGCGGGTGAAAATCAGGGCGGTCGGCCCGTTGACCCGCTCCAGCGCCACCTTCCAAGCCACGGCGGTTTCCGTGGTATCGCAGGTCCGCCACACCGACAGATCGGGAATGATCCGCAGGCTGGCGACATGCTCGACCGGCTGGTGGGTCGGGCCATCGCCGCCCACGCCGATCGAGTCGTGGGTGAGGACGAACATGCAGCGCAGTTTCATCAAGGCCGACATGCGGATGGCGCTGCGGCCGTAATCGGCGAACATCAGGAAGGTGCCGCCGAAGGGCACGTAGCCGCCGTGCAGCGCCAGCCCGTTCATGATGGCGTTCATCGCGAATTCGCGCGCGCCGTAAAAGATCAGGTTGCCATCGGGATGCTCGAAATCGACTGGCCGGCAACCCATCCAGGGGATGCCGGTGGATTCGGTGAGATCCGCCGAACCACCGACCAGGCTGGGGAAGTGGGGACCGTAAGCCTCGAGCGCGCGCTGGGACGCGACCCGGGTAGCGATATCCTCGCGCCGCTCCTGAGTGGCGTGAATGAAGTTCCAGGCCAGTTCGTCCCAGTCGGGGGGAAACCCGCAGGCCAGCCGCCGCTCGAATTCCGCCGCCACTTCGGGGTATTTCGCCCGATAGCGGGCGAACATCTGGCTCCACTCGCTTTCCCAGGCGGCGCCTTTGGCGCGGGCGTCGAAGGCATGATAAAACTCCGGCGGAATCACGAAGGGTTCGTGGCGCCAGCCGATAGCCTCGCGGGTCGCGGCCACTTCCGCCACGCCGAGTGGGGCGCCGTGCGATTTCTCGCTGCCGCCCTTGTTGGGCGAACCCCAGGCGATGGTGGTCTTGCAGCAGATCAGGGTTGGTCTTTCGGAGAAGGCCCGCGCCTGCTCGATGGCTTGGTGGACCGCTTCGGCGTCGTGGCCGTCCACGTTCGGAATCACGTGCCAGCCACAGGCTTCGAAACGCTGGGCGACGTTATCGCCGAACCAGCCCCGCACGGGGCCGTCGATGGAGATGCCGTTGTCGTCGTACAGGCAGATCAGCTTGCCCAGTCCCCAGGTGCCGGCCAGGGAGCAGGCTTCGTAGGAGACGCCTTCCATCAGGCAGCCGTCGCCCAGGATGACGTAGGTGTAATGATCGACGATGGGAAAGCCGGGACGGTTGAACCGGGTCGCCAGCGCCCGCTCGGCCAGCGCCATGCCGACGCCGTTGGCCACGCCCTGCCCCAGCGGTCCGGTGGTGGTTTCCACGCCCGGGGTGCGGCCGTATTCGGGATGTCCCGGCGTTCGGGAACCCAACTGCCGGAAGTCGCGCAGATCCTCGATGGTCAGGTCATAGCCGCTCAGGTGCAGCAGAGAGTACAGCAGCATCGAACCGTGACCGTTGGACAGGATCAGACGGTCGCGGTTGAACCACTTGGGATTGGCGGGGTTGTGCCGCAAAAAGTCGTTCCACAACACTTGGCCGAAATCCGCCATGCCCATCGGCGCGCCGGGATGGCCGGATTCCGCCCGTTGCACGGCGTCCATGCTCAGGGCGCGGATGGCGTTGGCCAGTTCCCGGCGCGATGGGGCTACGGTTTCCCGAGCGGGGGGGTTGGAAGCGACCGGTTCGACGGTCAGATTGTCCACCAGGCGACGGGCGGCCAATTCGCTACGCGAGGGCATTAGCTCTCTACTCCTACGTCAGCACAAAAATAACAGGGAAATGCCGGGAACCACGCGCGCCGTCTTGAGGCACGTCGCGGCCTGGCTGCGCGCGTCGCTCTTGCTGGGACGTTCACCGGAGAGATCACCAAGGATGTCCAGTCGCGCCAAAACCCCTTTGGGGATCGGTGTCGGCCGAAAAATGGCGGCGATTATAGGAAAAATCGCGGTATACGCCAAACGATTCTTGTGGCGGTGGCCAGCGGGTTTGCATTTGGGCGTGCGCCCGGGCGTCATCAATCCCGGCGCAGGCTGTCGGAGATCGCCACCGGGGTCGGATACTTGAGCACCAGGTAATAGGTCGAGGCGATGAAGGTGAATAGAGTGGTCGCCTGCACCAGATAGGACGCCTCCCGGCCGATCAATTGACTCTGCTCGGCCAGCACCGCGATCAACAGGGAAAACTCGCTGACCTGGCCCAGCCGCACTCCGACCTCCATGGCGATGCGCGGCCGTTCCCCGGCCCATTGCAGGAAACCGCGGAACACCCAGGGTTTGGCCACCAACAGCAGGGAACCCAACAGCAGGGTGGGTACGAACACTGCCCCCAGCATCCCCAGATCGAAACCGGCGCCCAGAGAGAAAAAGAACAGCACCAGAAAGAAATCGCGCAACGGTCTGAGACTGTCGGCGATGTACAGCGAAATCGGGCTGGTAGCCAGCGCCACTCCGCCGATGAAAGCGCCGATGGCGTAGGACAGCCCCAGCAGCGCCGCCACCTGCGAGATACCCAGACACCAACCGATAGCGATCAGGAAAATATATTCGCGGATCTTGTCGAACCGGCGGATCAGTGGAACCAGCACGTAGCGCGAAGCCAGATAGGCGAATCCCAGCAGCATCGGCAGGGTGACGATCAACAGGCCCAGCCCTTGCAACGAAGATCCGCGCCCGCCCAGCCCTTCGAGCAGCAGTAGTACAGCAATCGCCAGCAGATCCTGCAGCAGCAGGATGCTGATGATGATCTCGCCGGTATGCTGGTGGTGCAGGGTACGGGTCGGCAGCAGCTTGAGGCCGATGATGGTGCTGGAGAAGGTCATCGCCGCGCCGACCAAGAGGCTCTCGCCGGGGGTGTAACCGAATAGCCATGCCACCGACCCACCCATCAGCGCGAACACCAGCGAGGTGCCGAGGGTGATCAGGGTGGCCTTGCGCAGCATCTGCAACAGCCGCTGCGGCGACAGGTCCAGCCCGAGCAGGAACAACAGGAACATGATGCCGATCTGCGCCATCTCTTCGATGGCCGAGGCGTTGACGATCAATTTGAGTCCGTATGGCCCGATGAAGATGCCCAATACGATGTAGGCAATCGGCAGCGCCTGGCGCGCATACAACGCCAGCGTGGCGAACAGCGCCGCGCCGGTGAAAATCAGAAACAGCGAAAAAATGATGGGGTTTTGGGCTTCGTGCATTTTATGATTCCTGGCCACCCATCGGCGGCATCGCTCCAGGCCCATCGCCGACAGGCTGCAACTATATCAGCATTCGGCGACGCCGCAGGCGGCTACGCCACCCAGCGCCATTCCCCCGATACCCGGCAACCGTGCATAATTGCCCGGTACGCCAAGCCGGCGTCGATCTCACCAAATACCCAAACAACCACCGTGCCTGTCGATCCCTCCATCCTGCCCCATTCCTCGCCGCGCTGGCATTCTCCCTCGCAACAATCCTGGCGCGACCTGCACCCCGGAATAGCCGACTGGCTGCTGAATAGCGGCTCGCTGACCCAGCGGCTGCGTTGCGCCTGCGCGGGTCAATTCCGCGTGCGCGTGTTGCGCCAGGGCTGGACGCGGCCCAACCGCGACGAGTCGCTTGCCCTGGGCTTGCGCCTGGACGCCTGGGCCTGGACCCGGGAGGTGCAACTGCTCTGCGATGAACGACCCTGGGTTTTTGCCCGAAGTCTGATCCCGGCGCGGACTCTGCGCGGTCGGGGTCGCCGGCTGACCCAACTGGGAACCCGCCCGCTGGGTCAGGTGTTGTTCACCGATCCCGGCGTCCGCCGCGGCCCAGTCGAAATCGCCCGCATCGCGGTCGGCCAGCGCCTGCACCAGCAGGCGTTCGCCGGCCTTATCGAGTCGCCGGCCGCCATTTGGGGTCGCCGTTCCGTATTCCGCATCGACGGCCGCCCGCTGCTGGTCTGCGAGATTTTCCTGCCCGATTTGCCGGTATCCGCCTGTCACCGACCGGACTGATTTACACCATGACTATCGAACGTTTTGAAAACCGCCTGGGCGAATACGCCCAATTGATGCGCCTGCATCGCCCCATCGGGGTTTACCTGCTGCTCTGGCCGACGCTGTGGGCGCTGTGGCTGGCGGGCGACGGTCAACCGCCGCGCGGCATCGTGCTCGTGTTCGTGCTGGGCGTGATCCTGATGCGCTCGGCCGGTTGCGTCATGAACGACATCGCCGACCGCGATTTCGACCCGCATGTCGCCCGCACCCGCGACCGGCCGCTGGCGGCGGGCCGAGTGAGTCTGGGCGAAGCAGTGGGGCTGATGGCCGCGCTGTGCCTGCTGGCCTTCGCCCTGGTGCTGACCCAGAATGCCCTGACCGTCCAACTGGCCTTCGTCGGGCTGGCGCTGACGCTCAGTTATCCATTCATGAAGCGGTTCCACTCCCTGCCCCAGTTCCATCTGGGCGCGGCCTTCGGCTGGGCGATTCCGATGGCCTACGCGGCGGTGACCGGCGCGTTGCCGCTGGTCTGCTGGCTGCTGTTTCTCGGCAACGTGCTGTGGTCGGTGATCTACGATACCCAGTACGCGATGGTGGACCGGGAAGACGACCGCAAGATCGGGGTGAAATCCACCGCGATCCTGTTTGGCGAGCGGGACAAGCGGATCATCGGCTACCTGCAACTGGCGCTGCTGGCCGTGCTGGTCGGGATCGGCCTGCTGACTGGCCGGGGCTGGATTTATGACCTTGGCCTGTTCGTGGCGGCCTGGATGGCCCTGTACCAGCAATACCTGATTCGCGACCGCAAGCCGGATGAATGCTTCAAGGCGTTTCTCAACAACAATGCGTTCGGGCTGGTCGTCTTCTGCGGGCTGCTGCTGGATTATCTGCCGGCGGGTTCGCCCTGAATGTTTGCACTTCCATCGCCCGCTGGCCCCTCACCCCAACCCTCTCCCAGAAGGAGAGGGAGTTCCTGGTTAAGGGAGAAAAAACCCATGCTGATCGTTCACGTTTTCGTTCGAGTCAAACCGGACTGCATCGAGGCCTTCAAGGCCGCTTCGCTGGACAATGCCCGCCATAGCATTCAGGAACCGGGCATCGCCCGCTTCGACGTGATCCAGCAGGCCGATGACCCAACCCGCTTCGCGCTGGTCGAGGTCTACCGCACCGAAGAGGCTCCCGCCCGACACAAGGAAACCGCCCATTACGCCCGCTGGCGCGACGCGGTGGCCGAGATGATGGCCGAGCCGCGCTCCAGCGTGAAATACGCCAACCTGTTCCCGGCTGACCCAGGCTGGGACTATTCGCCGGGCGTCTGAATCCCCGGATGCGGCGCCGATGGTTGAAGAACTGGAACTGCGCACGCCTTATCTCCGCTTCGCCGCCCGGGCCTGGGGACCGCCGGACGGCATTCCGGTGCTGGCCGTGCATGGCTGGCTCGACAACGCCGCCAGTTTCGACGCGCTGGCGCCGCTGCTGCCCGATGTCAGGCTGGTGGCGCTGGATCTGACCGGCCACGGCTGTTCCGACCACCGGCCACCGGGCGTGCATTATCACTTCGTGGATTTCATCCCCGACGTGGTGGCCGCCGCCGATGCCCTGGGCTGGGAGCGTTTCGCCCTGCTCGGCCATTCGCTGGGCGGCGGCATCGTCAGCTTCGTTGCCGCCATCCTGCCGGAACGGATCCGCCAGGTGGCGATGATCGAGGGGCTGGGACCGCCGACCAGCAATCCCGAGGACGGTCCGACCAACCTGCGCAAGGCTATCGAACAGATGAACGCCCTGCCGCGCAAGCACCCGCCGATCTATCCGAATCTGGAAGCGGCGATTCAGGCCCGCTGCGAGGCGAGCGGGCTGTCGTGGACCGCGGCGGCGACCCTGGTCGGGCGAGGTCTCCAGCCGGTCGGCGACGGGTTCGGCTGGCGTGCCGATCCCCGGCTGCGCTTCGTATCGCCGCTGTATCTGAGCGAACCGCAAATCCTGGCCTACATGGCGCGTATCGAAGCGCCGGCGCTGCTGATCTGCGGCGCGGACGGCTATCTGGTCAAGCGCGCCTACATGCGGGAACGCTACGCCCGCATCGCCAGGCTGACGGTGAAAATCCTGCCCGGCGGGCATCATCCCCATCTGGAAAATCCCGAACCCTGCGCCCGGTTGCTCGGACCGTTTTTTACCACCGGTTGAATATCAATAGTTCGGATCACAGGCAAATTTACAGGAGAGGATTTCTTGGGGGAAAGCGATGGCGACATTTCATGAGTTGCGGATTCGGCGGCTGGAGTTGCTAAACGATCTGGATGAACTGGAGGCGTCGGTCGCGGAGTTGACCGTCATTCTGAGCGAGTCCGCCGCAGTTGAACCCGACGAATGCATCGACCAGCGTGATCGGCTCGCCTGGCTGCGGCGCCAACATGCTGGCGTGATGGTGATCTTGAGCGAAACTGAACGGGCGTTGCTGGAATTCAGCGCGGATGGCTGGAACGAGTGAGGATCGGCGCAGCGCTGTCCGATTCCGCCGCCGGTCCATACCCTCGTCCGCGAACAGCCGGCCACGCTCAACCTGGATGACTTCGCACCCGCGAAAAGGGATGCCAGCACCTTGTCGTTGGAGCATAATTACTCGAATATTCTAGCATAACGACCCTCAAACTGACATGTAACCGATACGCATGAAACCACTGGTTGGCTTGATCATGGGTTCCACGTCCGATTGGAGCACCCTGGAACACGCGGCGAACACCTTGGACGCGCTGGGCGTGTCCCATGAGGTCCAGGTGGTGTCCGCCCACCGCACCCCCGACCTGCTGTTCGAGTACGCGGCCAGCGCCGAGGCGCGCGGGTTGGAGGTGATCATCGCCGGGGCCGGTGGCGCCGCGCACCTGCCAGGCATGGTGGCGGCCAAAACCGTGCTGCCGGTGCTGGGGGTACCGGTGCAGTCGCAGGCCCTCAACGGCCTGGATTCGTTGCTGTCCATCGTCCAGATGCCGGGCGGCATTCCGGTCGGCACGCTCGCCATCGGCAAGGCTGGCGCGATCAACGCCGCCCTGCTGGCCGCTGCCCTGCTCGGCAACAAATACCCGGCGATTCGCGAAGCAGTACGCGAGTTCCGCGCCCGGCAGACCGCGCGGGTGCTAGCCGAACCCGATCCGAGGAACCTCAAGTCATGAACGTCGGTATCGTCGGCGGCGGCCAACTGGCGCGGATGCTGGTGCTGGCGGGCTATCCACTGGATTTGTGCTTCCAGGCGCTCGATCCCGCCGCCGACGCCTGTGCTGGCCATGTGGCGACGCTGCTCCGGGGTGATTACGACGCCGAGGCCCGGCTGGAACAATTGGCCGACTGGGCCGAGGTGGTGACCTTCGATTTCGAGAACGTCCCGGCGACCGCCGCCCTGGCGCTGGAGCGGCAGGTAGCGGTTTACCCGCCGCCCGGCGCGCTGGCGGCGGCGCAGGACCGGGTTTCCGAAAAAACCCTGTTCTGGGAACTGGGTATTCCGACTCCAACCTTCGCCACCGTGGCCAGTCTGGAGGAATTGCGCGGGGCGGCGATACGGGTGGAACTGCCGGCGGTGTTGAAAACCCGCCGGCTAGGCTACGACGGCAAGGGTCAGCGGGTCTTGCGCGCGCCCGAGGATATCCAGCCGGCCTGGCGGGCGCTGGGCGGCGCGCCGCTGATTCTGGAGGGCTTCGTGCCATTCGAGCGGGAAGTTTCGGTGCTGGCGGCGCGCGGCCGCGACGGCGCGACGGCGTTTTACCCGCTGGTCGAGAATCACCATCGCGACGGCATCCTGCGGCTGTCGCGGGCGCCGTATCCAGCGCCAGAACTGGAGATCGAGGGTTGGGACTACGCCCACCGATTGCTGGACCGGCTGGATTACGTCGGGCTGTTGGCTATCGAATTCTTCGTCAAGGACGGCCATTTGATCGCCAACGAAATGGCGCCGCGGGTCCACAACTCCGGGCACTGGACCATCGAGGGCGCGGAAACCAGCCAGTTCGAAAACCACCTGCGGGCGATTCTCGGGCTGCCGCTGGGTTCGACCGCCGCCGTCGGTCATTCGGTGATGCTGAACTGCATCGGCGCGATGCCGGACCGGGCGGCGGCGCTGGCGGTGTCTGGGGCGCATTACCACGCCTACGGCAAGGCTCCGCGCCCCGGCCGCAAGGTGGGGCACCTCACCCTGCGGGCGGACGATCCCGCTACGCTGGCGGCGGGGCTGAAGCGATTGTTGCCCCTGGTCGGATTCGGGCCGGATGAATTCAGTTGACTCCCTAAAAGCCACTCTACCCGGCTACACTGGTCCTTGATCGCAGGAAAATTTACAAGAGGAAATTCACCGGGCCAGACCCGCTCCAGCAACATCGTCGCCAACCGCCTCCGGTCCTGTGGATTGGCATCCCTGCACAATATCCCTTCTGTGAACGGTGAGGGCCGATCCCGTTAAATACCTTGTCCCGCGCGTTCCGGCCTTCTGGCAGAGGAGGCGACCATGAATCAGATGTGGTTGAAGAAAATCCGGGTGGGCGTGGCGCTCGTGTTCCTGGTGCTGACCACGCTGCTGTTCGTGGATTTCGAGCGGATCGGCGCGCCGCTCGCGCAAGTCGTGCGGTATCCGCAATTCGCGCCATCGCTGCTTAATTTTACCCAGACCTTCGCGCTGGCCGCCACCGGGTTTGTGCTGGTGCTGGCGTTGACCCTGCTGTTCGGCCGAGTGTACTGCTCGATGATCTGTCCGCTCGGCGCCTTGCAGGACATCGTGATTCGCGTCGCCGACAAACTGCGCAAGCCGCGCAAGATCAAATTCAAGCTCCAAAAACCGCACGATGCGCTGCGCTACGGGGTGCTGGCGCTGACGGTCGGCGTGTTCCTGAGCGGCAGTACCCTGGCCTTGAGCCTGCTGGACCCGTTCAGCAATTTTGGCCGCATCGCCGGCGATCTGCTGCGACCGCTCTACGTCGTCGCTCATAACGGCGTGGGGCAATTGCTGGAGAGCCTGGGTTGGTACGGGCCGTTCCCGTTGCCGTGGAAAGCACCGCCGCTGGCGACATTGGCATTTCCGGCGCTGTTCCTGATCGGCCTGGTCTGGCTGAGCGCCTGGCATGGCCGGCTGTTCTGCAACACGCTCTGTCCGGTGGGCGCGCTGTTGGGGCTGGTATCGCGCTTCGCGATCTTCAAGATCCGGATTCCCAAGGACGCCTGTCTCGTCTGCGCTCAATGCTCGATTCACTGCAAGGCTGGCTGCATCCGGCTGAAGACCAAGGACATCGATTTCAGCCGCTGCGTGGCCTGCTTCAACTGCATCACGGTCTGCGAGGCGCATGGTATCGGCTACGCGCGGTCGGCATCAGTGAAGCTTAACTCTTCACCTCCGGTCTCTCTCCCTCTACCGCAGCCGTCGAACCACCCCGGCGCTGCGCGCCACCCCTCCTTAACCAAGGAGGGGAAATCGCACGCCATCGCCAAGGAGGGGAAAGTGCTGGACCCGGCGCGGCGGACCTTGCTGCGGGGCGCGGCGACGGCGCTGGTCGGGCTGGCGGCGCTGCCTGAATTGAAGCCGGTCGAGGCCAAACTCCACAACCGCGTTCCGACGGTGCTGGGCAACCATAAGACCTGGCCGGTGGCGCCGCCCGGCGTTGGCGATCTGGCCCGTTTCAACGATCTTTGCACCGCCTGTCATCTGTGCGTCGGCGCCTGTCCCTACGGCGTCTTGCAGCCGGCCCTGCTGGATTACGGCCTGTCCGGCCTGCTGCAACCCCACATGGACTACGCCAGCGGGTATTGCAGCTACGAATGCAACCGCTGCGGGCAGGTCTGCCCGACCGGGGCAATCCGGCCGCTGGATCTGGCCGCCAAGCAGACCGTCCAACTCGGCGTGGCTCATTTCGTCCGCGACAACTGCATCGTGTACACCGACCACACTGCCTGCGGAGCCTGCGACGAGTACTGTCCGACCAAAGCGGTGCATATGGTCCCCTACCGGGATGGCCTGACGATTCCGGAGGTGCGGGAAACGCTGTGCGTCGGTTGCGGCGCCTGCGAAAATGCCTGTCCGGCCCGGCCACACCGGGCGATCTACGTGGACGGCCATCCAGTCCAGCAACGAGCCACGCGACCCATTTCCAAACCCCTCGAACGGGAGGCGCAAGGTGAATTTCCATTCTGACGATTGCCGTCTCCCCATCTCTCGCTCCTCACTCCCTATTCCCCCGCGATGAGCATTCTCTACTACGACTGCTTTGCCGGCATCAGCGGCGATATGCACTTGGCGGCGCTGCTCGACCTGGGCCTGGACTACGACGAGCTGATCCTCGAACTGACCGGGCTCGGAGTGGAGGGTTATGGCGTACAGGCCACGCGGGCCAGCCGCAAGGGCGTGTTCGGCACCCAGGTGCGGGTGGTCACCGATCCAAACCAGTCCGCCCACCGCGACCTGCGCCAGATCGAAGCGATCATCGGCGGCAGCTCGCTTAGAGACGCGGTGCGAGACCGGGCCATCGCGGTGTTTCGCCGCTTGGCCGAGGCCGAGGCCCGCATTCACGACACCTCGCCGGATTGCATTCATTTTCACGAGGTCGGCGCCCTGGACGCTATCGTGGACATCGTCGGCGGCGTCATCGCCCTGGAGCGGCTGAACGTGGATCGAGTGTTGTGCTCGCCGGTGGAACTGGGTGGCGGCATGGCGCGCTGCGAACACGGCGTACTACCGGTGCCGGCGCCGGCGGTCCTGGAATTGCTCAAGGGCGTTCCGGTCAAGCTGGGCGCGGTGCCGTTCGAGGCCACCACGCCAACCGGCGCGGCGCTGCTGGCCACCTTCGTGGATGAATTCGTAACTCGCCCCGAATTCATCATTAACCGGGTTGGCCACGGCATCGGCCATCGCGACGGCCCCATACCCAATGTGCTGCGGGTTTG
This sequence comes from Candidatus Contendibacter sp., assembly GCA_049290615.1. Taxonomy (GTDB): domain Bacteria; phylum Pseudomonadota; class Gammaproteobacteria; order Competibacterales; family Competibacteraceae; genus Contendibacter. Next base: position 17,196 of record JBATNZ010000071.1, on the reverse strand, counting down.
TCGGGGCGAGTGGTGGGCGGAAAGCGGCGACCGGCAGGAATTGCGCGTGTTGGAATGCAACATCGACGACATGAACCCGGAGTGTTACGACCATGTACTGGAGCGGCTGTTCGCGGCGGGGGCGAACGATGCCTGGCTCGCGCCAGTGCTGATGAAGAAGAATCGGCCGGGTATGCTGCTGAGCGTGTTATGCACGCCGGATCTGGGGCGAATCCTGACCGAATTGTTGCTGATCGAAACGACCACTCTGGGAGTGCGCCAGTACCCGGTGACCCGCACCGCGTTGGCGCGGGAAACCCTGCGGGTGATGACCCGCTACGGCGAGGTGACGGTCAAGCTTGCCCACCACCAGGGCCGGCCCCTGCGCGGCAAGCCGGAATACGAAGACTGCAAGCGACTGGCGCTGGAACACCGCGTGCCGATTCACGCGGTCTACGCGGCGGTGCGCGAGTCTCTGTCGAGCTACGAACTGGGGCCGGAGCCGGTTCGTTCGTCCGCATGACCGCCGACGCCACCACGCTGGCTGAGCCCGGGTTTCAACACCTGCTGGATCGGCTGCGCGCGCTGGAATCGCTGGCGGTGGCCTGCTCCGGTGGACTCGACAGCAGTTTGCTGTTGGCGGCGGCCCGGATGGCTTTGGCCGGGCGGGTGTTGGCGCTGACCGTGGTGACGCCCTACATGGCGTCCGGGGAAATCGCCGATGCGCGAGAGTTGGCCCGGACGCTGGGTGTGCGGCATCGCGTACTGGAGCTGCCGATGCCGGCGGAGATCACCCATAACCCGCCCGACCGCTGCTACCGGTGCAAGAGCGCTCTATTCGCCGAACTGAAAAGCGTCGCCGCTGATGAAGGATTCGCCTGGTTGGCCGATGGCAGCAACCGGGACGATCTCGCCGACTACCGGCCGGGGATGCGTGCCCTGCGCGAGTTGGATGTGCGTAGCCCGCTGCTGGAGGCCGATTTGGGCAAGGCGGAAATTCGCCGTTACGCCCGCGCCCTGAATTTGCCGGTATGGGACAAGCCGGCCTCGGCCTGCCTACTGACTCGACTGCCTCATGACACCGAAGTCGATCTCAGCGTACTGCGGCGGGTGGAAGCGGCCGAGCGCGCGCTGCGGGGACTGGGTTTCGGCGCGGTGCGGGTGCGTTGTCACGATGATCTGGCCCGGATCGAGGTGGACCGGACCGAACATCTTCGATTGCTGGACGGGTCGCTTGCCGGACAAGTGGTGGCGGCGCTCAACGAGTGCGGCTTCCGTTACGTCACCCTGGATTTGCAGGGCTATCGCATGGGAAGCTTCAACCCCGCGGCCCGAGCAGGAGCGCCCGACGCTTTTCAATTGTAATCGAGGATGGTCGGAGGTGATGGAGGGGGTGCGGGGATGCAGGATTTCTTCTCGTACTGGCTCTGGGCGCTGCAATCGCCATTGATATAGGAAGGCAAGGTTTGGTTGGATGATGGAGGATTGTTGGCGCAGCCTTGCGCGATGGATAGCGCCAAGCCGAGGACAGTAAGCAGGATGAGTGATTTAAGCATGGAATGGAATCAAATCTGAGTAGGTTCACCGGAGTCGGTGCATGGGTCGAGGTCCGTCAGCAGTTAACGGAACTATCGCACCGCAGCTTATCGAAGCGCGGCCAGCGACACAACAGGCCGGTGCCTCCAGACGATGGGGTGGGCGGTTGTGAACGAAGAATCCCTGCGTGTGCTGCTGGAACAGATCCGCTCCGGCGACCTGGCGGTGGAACGGGCGATGGACCGGTTGCGGGAACTACCGTTTCGCGATCTGGGCGAGGCGGTGCTCGACAGTCATCGGGAACTGCGGCGCGGTCATCCCGAGGTGATCTACTGCGCCGGCAAGACCGTGGTCCAGGTTAAAACCATCATCGCCGCCATGCTGGAAAGCGATGGCGACATCCTCGCCACCCGCGCCACTGCGGAGATGTACGGAGCCGTGGCGGAACTCTGGCCGGCGGCTCGCTACAACCCGCTGGGGCGCACCATCGTCATCCAGCGCCGCATCCGGCCACTGACGGAGACCACCATCGCCCTCATCACCGCCGGTACTTCCGATCAGCCGGTGGCCGAGGAGGCGGCGGAAACCGCGCTGCTGTTCGGCAACCGAATCGAGCGGATCAACGACGTGGGCGTGGCCGGGCTGCATCGCTTGCTGGCGCGCCTGGAGGTGATTCGCGCGGCGCGGGTCTGCATCGTGATCGCCGGCATGGAAGGGGCACTGGCCAGCGTAGTGGCCGGGCTGGTGGCCCGCCCGGTGATCGCGGTGCCAACCAGTGTCGGCTATGGCGCCAGCTTCGGCGGTTTGTCGGCGCTGCTGGGGATGTTGACCTCCTGCGCCGGTGGGGTGGGCGTGGTCAACATCGACAACGGTTTCGGAGCGGCCTGTCTGGCCAGCATGATCAATCAGTTGTAACCACGGAGCGATTTCGCCGATGACTACGCCCAAACCGCTGCTGCTGGTGGATGGTTCGTCCTGGTTGCATCGGGCTTTCAACGCGCTGCCGGCGCTCAGTACGAAATCCGGCGAGCCGACCGGGGCGCTGTATGGGGTGTTGAACATGCTGCGCCGGTTGCTGGCCGATTATCGGCCGGACATGCTGGCGGTGGTATTCGACGCGCCCGGCAAGACTTTCCGCCACGAGATGTTTACCGACTACAAGGCGCACCGGCCGCCGCTGGACCCGCAACTGGTCCAGCAGATCGAGCCACTGCACGCCTGCGTCCGCGCCTTGGGTTTGCCGCTGCTGCAAGTGGTGGGCGTCGAGGCGGACGATGTGATCGGCACGCTGACCCAACAGGCGACCGCGCGGGGTTTGCCGGTGCTGATCGTCAGCGGCGACAAGGACTTGGCGCAGTTGGTGGACGAGCGGGTGTGGATGCTGGATACCATGAAGAACATGGTGACCGACGTTGCCGGGGTGGAAGAGAAGTTTGGGGTGCCGCCAGCCCTGATCGTGGATTGGCTGGCCCTGGTCGGCGATACGTCCGACAACATCCCCGGCGTGCCTGGCGTGGGGCCGGTGACTGCCGCCAAGTGGCTGCGTCAATACGGCTCGCTGGACCATCTGGTGGCTAATGCCGCCGTGATTCCCGGCAAGATCGGCGACAAGCTGCGCGCCGGGCTGGCGCAATTGCCGCTGTCCCGGCAACTGGCGACCCTGGATTGCATGGTGCCGCTTCCCGTTGCGTTCGAAGAACTGCGGCCCGCACCCCCTGATACCGACGCATTGCGGGCGTTGTACGAACGCTATGAATTCCGCTCCTGGCTGCGGGAGTTGTCCTCCCCTCTCCCGCAAGCGGGAGAGGGGCCGGGGGTGAGGGCGGAAAATTCAGCAACAGACTCTCTTGCCCTCTCCTCATCGGTGGAGGGAGAAGGGACTGAAAACCCACCGCCCGTCTACGAGTTGATCCTCGATCAAACATCCCTTGATACCTGGTTAGCGCGATTGCGCGCGGCGGACTTGTTCGCCTTCGACACCGAGACCACCAGCCTGAATTATCTGAACGCCCGTATCGTCGGCGTGTCCTTTGCCGTGAAGCCATGCGAAGCGGCTTATGTGCCCTTGGCGCACGACTATCCCGGTGCGCCGGACCAGTTGAACCGGGAACACGTGCTGGAACAGTTGCGCCCACTGCTGGAAGATCCGTCGCGACCGAAGCTGGGCCAACATCTCAAGTACGACTCGCACGTACTGGCCAATCACGGCATTGCGTTGCGCGGCATCCAGCACGACACCCTGCTGGAATCCTACGTGCTGGACTCCACCGCCCGCCACGACATGGATTCGCTGGCGGAGCGGCATTTGAAGCTGCGCACCATCCATTACGAAGATGTAGCGGGGAAAGGCGCCAAGCGGTTGACGTTTAACCAGGTGGCGCTGGAACAGGCCGGACCCTATGCCGCCGAGGATGCCGACGTGACTTTGCGGTTGCATCGCTGCTTGTGGCCACGGCTGGAACGGGAACCGGGCTTGCGGCAGTTGTATGAAGTGCTTGAAATCCCGCTGATTCCCGTCCTGGCGCGGATGGAACGGATCGGGGTGCGGGTGGACGCGGCGGCGCTGCGCCAGCAGAGCGGCGAACTGGCCAAGCGGCTGTGGGAACTGGAGCGGCAGGCCCATGATTTGGCCGGAGAACGTTTCAACCTGGGTTCGCCCAAGCAGTTGCAGGCGATTCTCTTTGAACGGATGGGGCTGCCGGCGGGCAAGAAAACCACCACCGGTCAGGCGTCCACCGCCGAGGATGTATTGCAGGAACTGGCGCTGAACTATCCGTTGCCCAGGGTCATTCTGGAACACCGGGCGCTGAGCAAGCTGAAATCGACCTATACCGACCGGCTGCCCGAACAGATTCATCCGCGCACCGGCCGGGTTCACACCTCCTACCATCAGGCCGTGGCCAGCACCGGCCGGCTATCCTCCTCCGATCCCAATTTGCAGAACATCCCGATCCGCACCCCGGAAGGGCGACGTATTCGGCAGGCATTCGTGCCGGAGCCGGGCTGGGTAATGCTAGCGGCGGATTATTCGCAGATCGAACTGCGGATCATGGCCCATCTGTCCGGCGACGAGGGTTTGTTGCGCGCCTTCGCCGCCGGTGCCGACGCGCATCGCGCCACCGCCGCCGAGGTATTCGGCGTGGCGCTGGATGAGGTGACCACCGAGCAGCGACGCAGCGCCAAGGCCATCAATTTCGGATTGATCTACGGCATGTCGGCGTTCGGGCTGGCCCAGCAATTGGGCATCGAACGCGGCGCGGCGAAGGATTACGTGGATCGCTATTTTGCCCGTTATCCGGGCGTCAAGGCGTACATGGAGGACACCCGCCGCCGGGCCGCCGAGCGGGGCTACGTGGAAACGGTGTTCAGTCGCCGGCTGTATCTATTGGACATCCGCGCCCGTAATCCGCAGCTTCGGCAAGCGGCGGAACGCGCCGCCATCAACGCGCCGATGCAAGGCACCGCCGCCGATATCATCAAGCGGGCGATGCTGGCGGTGGATGGCTGGCTACAACAGTCTGCCTTCCCGGCGCGGATGCTGATGCAGGTACACGACGAACTGGTGTTCGAGGTGGCGGGGGACGCCGTGACTGAGGCCGGGGAGCAAATTCGGGCGGCGATGGTCGCGGCGGCGGAATTGCGGGTGCCGTTGGAGGTGGATATTGGCGTGGGCGCGAATTGGGACGAGGCGCATTGATGTGAATGATATGAACGGCGATAGTGTATCGCTGGATTTATAAAATGCCAAGAAAAATTAGAGAACTTATCGAAGATCTGAAAAATGCGGGATTTTACGAGATCCCAAGTGGCGGCAAAGGATCGCATCGTAAATTTACCCATGCCAAGTACGCTGGCGCGGTGACGGTCAGTGGAAAATCTGGCGATGATGCCAAGCTTTATCAAGAAAGACAGGTGAAGCAGGCTTTAGAAAAGGTGAGGCAATGAAACAAAGCGACCTATATCATAAGTGGGTAGAATGGAATGAAGAGGATCAAATCTATATTGGGAAATGCCCGGATTTAATTACCGGGATTCACGGAGATGATCCAGTAAAATTGTACCGTGAATTATGTGAAGTGGTTGAGGATATCATTCACCATTTTGAAGCAGAGGGACGCTCGCTTCCCAGTCCTCGCATTCGCCCGATGCAGGAAGTGGTATGAAATGAATCGTTCCCACGCCCTTGAATTGCTCACCCAAAGTAAACCAATCTTGGCCGCGCGTTATGGAGTGACGCAGCTTGCCTTATTCGGCTCAACCGCGCGAGACACCGCGCGGGTTAACAGCGACATCGATATCCTGGTCGCCTTCGATGGTCCGGCTACATCGGAACGCTATTTCGGCGTACAGTTTTATCTGGAAGATCTGTTTGATTGCTCGGTCGATCTGGTTACCGAGAAAGCCCTGCGCCCGGAGTTGCGTCCTTTTATTGAAAAGGAAGCGCTTCATGTCTGAGCCGGGTTCCCACGAGTGGCGTTTTTACCTGGACGACATACCCCAACTTCGACAGTTGCGGGACACCACTCAATGACCAAGAACCAAAAACTCGAACTCACCTGGATCGGCAAGGAGAACCGGCCGAAGCTGGAGCCGCGCATTCTGCTGGAAGACCCGGAGAAGTCGTATCACGCGAAACATCGGGTCAAGAGTGGTCCGCAGATTACACAGATTTACACAGATTTTGTTTCGGGAAATCCGCGTGAATCCGCGAAATCTGCGGATAAATTGCCTGTGGATGAAATCGGTGACATTTTCGACAACCGGCTGATCTTCGGGGATAACCTGCTCGCGTTGAAGGCGTTGGAAGCGGAGTTCGCGGGCAAGGTGAAATGCGTGTTCATCGACCCGCCGTACAACACCGGCAGCGCGTTCACGCATTACGACGATGGCTTGGAGCATTCGATCTGGTTGTCGCTGATGCGGGACCGGCTGGAGATTATCCGGCGGTTGCTATCGGAGGATGGTTCGCTGTGGATTACGATTGATGATGCAGAAGGGCATTATTTGAAGGTAATGTGTGATGAAATTTTTGGGCGCATGAACTTTTTGGGAACGGTTGCTTGGCAGAAAACCACGAGTGTACATAACAACGCAGTATTTTTTTCCTCGGCAACGGATATGGTTCTTGCCTATACAAAAGAACTATCGATGTTCAAGATGGGACGAGTACCTCGTAGCGAAAGAAACGTCGGTGATTACAGTAATGTTGATGACGATTCGCGTGGCCCATGGGCATCTAGCCCGTTGCATGTAAGTCTTACCTCTGGCCAACGTGGCAAACAGTTTGCGCAGACAGGTAAGAGTTCCGGGCTATTTGCGATTTGCAATCCTCACGGTGAGGAGATATGGCCTCCCAAAGGACGCTGCTGGGGATACTCACCCGAGACCATCAAGCGTTTTGAGAAAGATGGTTTGTTGTGGTGGGGGAAGGATGGCCGCAATCAACCCCGATTAAAGCGATTCTTGCGTGAGAACAAAGAGGGTGTCGTCCCGATAACGCTCTGGTTGTCTGATGATGTCGGCCATAACCAAGAGGCTAAGATTGAAAACGCGGCCTTACTTCCAGAGCAACCGGAACTGTTTTCAACACCAAAGCCCGAACGTTTGTTGAAGCGCATCCTCGAAATCGCCACCAACCCCAACGACCTCGTCCTCGATTCCTTCGCCGGTTCCGGCACGACTGGCGCTGTCGCCCACAAGATGGGCCGGCGCTGGATCATGGTCGAGCTGGGCGAGCACTGCCACACCCACATCATCCCGCGCCTGAAGAAAGTCATCGACGGCGAAGACCCTGGCGGTATTACCAAGGCGGTGAACTGGCGGGGCGGCGGCGGCTTCCGCTACTACCGACTCGCGCCCTCGCTGCTGGAACAGGACAAGTGGGGCAACTGGGTCATCAACAAGGACTACAACGCCGCCATGCTGGCCGAGGCGCTGTGCAAGCTGGAAGGCTTCACCTACGCCCCGTCCGACGCCGTGTACTGGCAGCACGGCCATTCCACCGAGCGTGACTTCCTCTACGTCACCACCGCCGCGTTGAACCACGAACAACTCCAGCAACTCTCCGACGAAGTGGGGCCGGAGCGCACGCTGCTGGTGTTGTGTCCCGCTTTCCGTGGGCGCGATGAGTACCCCAACCTGACGGTGAAGAAGATTCCGAAGCAGGTGCTCTCCCGCTGCGAATGGGGCCACGACGACTACAGCCTACGAGTGGAGAATCTCCCTCGGAAGCCACCGGAGCCGGGGCAACAGGGCTTATTTTGAAATCCACAGATTACGCGGATTTCCGCAGATTCAATCCAAAAATAATCTGTGCAAATCTGCGTAATCTGCGGACAGAGGATTCAAAATGAACAGAGACGAGCAAACCTACGCGATCATCGGAGCGGCGATGACGGTACACCGAGAACTCGGACACGGTTTCTTGGAGGCGGTTTACCAAGAGGCGCTCGCACTGGAATTCACCAGCCAAGGCATACCATTTGCGCGCGAAGTGGAACTACCCGTGCAATACCGTGGGCAACGCCTTAAAACCGGCTATCGCGCCGACTTTGTTTGCTTCGACCAAATCATCGTTGAATTGAAGGCATTGGACCGACTCACGACCCGCGAGGAAGCGCAGCTTATCAACTATCTAAAGGCCAGTGGAAAAGAACGCGGGTTGCTCCTAAATTTCGGCTCGCGCAGTCTTGAACAAAAGCGGATGATCTTTTCAAAAAATCTGCGGGAATCTGTGCAATCTGCGGATGCCGGATAAAGATCATGAACCGCCACGTCAACGCCATTGCCGGCCGCCTCTCGCTGCGCCCGCCCCAGCGCCGCTCCCTGGAAATTCTCGACCGCATCACCGAAATCGCGCCACCCGGCAAAGGCGCCGACACCGCCGCCGTGCTGGAACTCATCCGCGGCGAGTTCCCGTCGGTCGCGGACTTCGAGCGCGAGTTTCCGTCGCTGTGCTTCGCGCTGGCTACTGGCGTGGGCAAGACGCGGCTGATGGGGGCTTTCATCAGCTATCTGCATCTGGCGCACGGCATCAACAACTTCTTCGTGCTGGCGCCCAACCTGACCATCTACAACAAACTGATCGCCGACTTCACGCCCAACACGCCGAAGTACGTGTTCCGGGGCATCGCGGAGTTCGCCGCCGACCCGCCGGAGATCATCACCGGCGACACCTACGAGTCGCGGGCGCGGACCTTGTTCGACGAGACGATCCGCTGCAAGGTCAACATCTTCAACATCTCCAAGATCAACTCCGAGGTGCGCGGCGGCAAGTCGCCCCGCATCAAGCGGCTGTCGGAATACATTGGCGAGAGTTACTTCGACTATCTGGCCGGTCTGCCCGATCTGGTGCTGTTGATGGACGAGTCGCACCGCTACCGGGCCAGCGCCGGGGTGCGGGCGATCAACGAACTCAAACCGATCCTGGGACTGGAACTGACCGCCACGCCGTTCGTGGAAACCAGCAAGGGCGCGGTGGCGTTCAAAAACGTCATCTACGACTACCCGCTGGGTCGGGCGATGGTCGATGGCTTCGTCAAGGAACCGGCGGTGGTCACCCGCAAGAACTTCAACCCGGCCGGCATGTCGCCGGAGGAAATCGAGCGGCTGAAGCTGGAAGACGGCGTGCGCCTGCATGAAAGCGTGAAGGTGGAGTTGGAAACCTACGCTCGCGAAAGCGACAACCCCATCGTCAAGCCCTTCCTGCTGGTGATCGCCCGTGACACCACCCATGCCGGGCAACTCCTGACGCTGATTCAGTCCGACGGCTTCTTCGACGGACGTTACCGGGACAAGATCATCCAGGTGGATTCCAGCAAGACCGGCGCGGAAGAAGAGGAGATGATCGCCCGTTTGCTCAAGGTCGAGCACAGCGAAGAGCCGACCGAGATTGTCATCCACGTCAACATGCTCAAGGAAGGCTGGGACGTGACCAACCTCTACACCATCGTCCCGCTACGTGCCGCCAACGCGCGCACGCTCATCGAGCAATCCATCGGTCGCGGCCTGCGCCTGCCCTACGGCAAGCGCACCGGCGTGTCCGCCGTGGACCGGCTGAACATCGTCGCCCACGACAAATTTCAGGACATCATCGACGAGGCCAACAAGCCGGATTCCGCCATCCGGCTTCAGGCCGTGGTGCTGGACGCCGACCAATTCGGGCAGAAGACAGCGACGGTCGTGGCGCAATCGCAACTCGCCACCCAGTTGGGGATCAAGCCCGCGCAAGTCACCGGCAGTACAACGTTGGCCGGACAGGATGAAGCACCCGCGTTCACCCAGCCCGAAGAGCAGAAGCTGGCGCGGATCGCCTACGAGGTCATCCAGCAGTTAGAAAACCAGCCGCAAGTCGTGCCGACCATCGAACATCTCAAACAACCGGAAATCCAGGCCGCCATCGTCAAGGCGGTAGAGGAACGACGCGTGCCCGCGCAGGGAGAACTGGACGGCATGACCGAACAGCCGGACATCGCCGCCGTAGTCGCCAAAACGGTGGAACTGGTCGCGCGCCAGACCATCGCCATCCCGCGCATTCTCGTCGTGCCGAAAGGCGAGGTGAGATCGGGCTTCAAACCCTTCACGCTCGAACTGGACACGCTGAAGTATCCAGCGGTTTCCGACGAACTGTGGATTCAGCACCTGCGCACCCACCAGCTTGAGATCGTCGCACTGGGCCGTAGCGGCAGTGAGGAAGCGCGGCTGGAGGATTACATCGTCAGCGGGTTGGTGGATTTCGACGACGTTTGCTACGACGACCACGCCGATCTGCTCTACGACCTGGCAGCCCAGACGATACGGCATTTTCGCGGCTATCTTTCCAACGACGACACCCGCAAGGTATTGCGTTGCTACCAACGTCCGATTGCGCGGTTCATCCACGCCCAGATGCAGGCCCACTACTGGGAAGACGCGGCCGGCTACGAAGTGAAGATCAGCAAGGGCTTCAGCGAGTTGAAGCAGAGCGCCTATACCTGCGCCGTGCGGGAACCGCCCGCGGATTACCGGCTCGCGCCGGCGGACAAGAGCAACATGGCGAAATACCTGTTCGGCGGCTTCCAGCGCTGCCTCTACCCGGTGCAGAAGTTCGATTCCGACGCCGAGCGCAAACTCGCGGTCATTCTGGAGCGCGACGCCCTCAAGTGGTTCAGGCCGGCCAAGGGCCAGTTTCAGATTTTCTACCGACATCAAGCCGATCATCTGGAATACCAGCCGGATTTCGTCGCGGAGACGGATGACGCCCTCTTCATGCTGGAACCCAAGGCCAGCAACCAGATGGATGATCCGGTCGTGCTCGCCAAGCAGGAATCCGCGCTCCAGTGGTGCGAGAACGCCTCAAATCATGCGATGACCCATGGCGGCAAGCCGTGGCGCTACCTGCTGATTCCCCACGATGAGATTGCCGAGAACAACACGCTGGCCGGTTTGGCGACGCGGTTTGGAAGATGACCGCGCGCTGTCAACCATCGAACCCGACCCACGTTCTAGCAGCCAGCGTTTATTTTTCCGTCAACCTACATGTTAAAAATGTGGGGCGGTGATTCACCTTGTAAAAACCGCGCAATCCGCAAGCCCTCCAACCGCGCCAGATCCACCAGAAAAATCCAGAATGCCGGGTTTTTCACCGTGTTCGCCACGATCTCTGGCGGCAGGAAACGCCGCATTTCCTTCACAAAATCGACTTGCACGCCGGGTTCGTCCCGTAACTGCCGCTGCCGATCTTCCAACTGCGTCAGAAATTCCGTCTGAGACCGGCGATGATCGGCCAGTTTCTTCGGAATCAACTCCAGCGGCAGTATCACATTCTGTTGCTTGAGCCAGGCGATATCCCATAAATCCCGGTTCTTGATGCGATTCGGCCGCAGCGCCAAAGCCAGCCACTTGTCAGCGAGAATTTCCTCGCGGCTTTGCGTCTGGATGATCAGGCCTGAAGTTCCCATGTCCACGCCATAAGGATTTCGCAGCAGCATCGGGCGCCGGTCATGGCTGCGAATCGCGCGGATGTCAATATTGATTTTCTGCGCCGGCAACGCCTTGTTCTCGGGCTGGGTGACGAGCTTGAGCTTCCAGGTATCGATATTCCCCGCTTCACGCCGGGGCTCGCTCACCGTGACCTCCAGACCATATTTGGCGTGCAACTTCTCGACCAGCACCCTGGACAAATCGACCAAGGTCTCGCGGCTGAAATCCTGCCCTCCCGTAAAGTCCATGTCTTCGCTCAGCCGGCTGGATCCATAGCAGGCGCGCAGGCCGGTTCCGCCCATCAGCGTCAGCCGACTCAACAAACCCGCCGTACTCATCTCTCTTAGAGGCGTTTTTGTACAGCCTCTTATACAGCCTCTCAGATCCAGCGTGGATGGCCGGCGGTGAATGGCTCGCGTCGCCACCATGGTCAAACCGGGCTTGTTATGAAAAAATAGTATGAACAGTTTATTGCAACGTATCGGTTTTCACCGTGATCGACTCGGAGGGTTATCGGCCAAACGTCGGCATCATCCTGTGCAACGCCGATGGGCGCTTGTTCTGGGCGAAGCGGATCGGCCAGCATTCCTGGCAGTTTCCCCAGGGCGGCATCCAGCGGGATGAATCGCCCGAGCAGGCCATGTTTCGCGAACTGGCCGAGGAAGTCGGCTTGCGGCCGGAGCATGTCCAGGTGATCGGCTGCACCAAGGGCTGGCTGCGCTACCGTTTGCCCAAGCGCCTGATCCGCCGGGGCAACCAGCCGACCTGCATCGGCCAGAAACAGGTCTGGTTCCTGCTGCGGATGTTGGGCGGCGAGGATGCGGTGTGCCTGGATTCCTCCGAACGCCCCGAATTCGATCACTGGCAGTGGGTGGATTACTGGTATCCGTTGCGGGCCGTGGTGCCGTTCAAGCGCCATGTCTATTGGCGGGCCTTGCACGAACTGGCGCCGCTGCTGTTTCCCCTCCGCCTGCCGAAGCGGCCATTTCCCGTCCGGAGCCACGACGAGGCAATGCCCGAGCAGCTCGCCCGCCGGAGTTTGGGATTCGACCGCATGCCGACGCCGGGTCGGACGCTGGAGGTAGTCATGGAGGTGGCCAAGGCGGCCATGGAAATAACCATGGAGGTAACCCGCGCCGCCACCCGTCCATCGGAACCGGCGCGGCCCGTGGCGGTGGTCAAACCCGCGCCGGTTCTGCCCTTGCGGCAGGTGGAGACCTGCCCGCATCCGGTCATCACCCGCATGGTAATCTCGGCGCGGCGCGGCGGAGTTCTCGAACCCATGATTGTGGTCGCCACGCCGGTGCAGGAAGCGCCAGTGGTTGCGCCTTCCCTGGACGGGCCGCGCGCCCCCCACCCGCCGGCGCCGCGATCGCGCCGGATTTCCCGCCGCTGAACGCTCCCAGCCCCTTACATTGTCTTCAGCCGAGGCCGGTTCCATGCTGGATATCCTGCGGCGCATTATTCAGGACATCAATGCCGCCAGCGATTTGAACGAGGCGCTCAGCGTGATCGTCGCCGAGGTCAAGGCCACCATCCATACCGACGTGTGCTCGGTGTACATGACTGACCATGTCCGCGGCGAACACCTGCTGATGGCCACCGACGGCCTGCGGCCGGGCGCGGTCGGCAAGGTGCGGCTGAAGCTGGGCCAGGGCCTGACCGGGCTGGTCGCCAACCGGGCCGAGCTGATCAATATCGAGAACGCGCCCGCCCATCCCGCCTTCCGCTACATCGCCGCCACCGGCGAGGCTCCGTTCCACGGTTTCATCGGCGTGCCGATCATCCGCCGGCGCAAGGTGCTGGGGGTGCTGGTGGCGCAGCAGCGCGAACAGCGCAAGTACACCGCCGACGAGGAATCGTTCCTGGTGACGCTGGCCGCGCAACTGGCCGGCTGCATCAACCAGGCGGAAATCCGCCAGGCTCTGGACCGGCTCAACGGCGACGCGCTGGCGGGCGCCACTCTATTCCTGGAAGGCGTGGCCAGCGCCCGTGGTCTGGCCATCGGCGAAGCCGTGGTGGTGTTTCCGACCGCCGCGCTGGATCGGGTGCCGGACAAGGACATCGACGATCCGGAGGCCGAGGCTTCGCGCTTCCGGCAGGCGGTGGCGGCGGAACTGGCCGAGTTGCAGCGGCTCAGCGAGCGGATGCGCCTCTTGTTGGCGGCCGGCGACCGGGCGCTGTTCGACGCCTATGCCCTGCTGCTGGGCAGCGACAGCCTGGTGAACGGCACCCTGGAACGGATTTACGCCGGCAACTGGGCGCCGGGCGCACTGCGCGCCACCGTGCTGGAATACGCCAACATCTTCACCGAGATGGACGATCCCTACCTGCGGGAGCGCGCCGCCGACATTCTCGATCTCGGCCAGCGCTTGCTGAACCGCTTGCAGGAAGCGCAGGCGGTCGACCGCGATTACCCCGATCACACCATCCTGATGGGCGAGGAGATCAGCGTTTCCCAACTGCTGGACGTGCCGCCGGAGCAACTCAAGGGGTTGGTGTCGGTGCGCGGCACCGGCGCCTCGCATGTCGCCCTGCTGGCGCGCGGCTTGGGGGTGCCGGCGGTGTTCGGGGTCAGCAACCTGCCGCCGGGCCGGCTGAACGGGCGCGAAGTGGTGGTGGATGGCTACACGGTGCGGGTGTGCATCCAGCCCAGCCCGACGCTGCGCCAGGAATACCTGAAGCTGATCGCCGATGAAGCCGAGCTGTCGCGCGGTTTGCAGCACCTGCGCGATCTGCCGGCGGAAACCCCGGACAGTCACCGGCTGGAATTGCACGCCAACTCCGGGCTATTCGCCGACATCGCCGCCGCCCGCGACAGCGGGGTGCAAGGGGTGGGGCTGTACCGTTCCGAACTGCATTTCTTCCTGCGCGACCGCTTTCCCGGAGAGGAGGAGCAGACCACGCTTTACACTCGGGTGCTGCGGATCATGGACCCGCATCCGGTGGTGTTGCGCACCCTGGACATCGGTGGCGACAAACCGCTGCCGTATTTTCCGATTGAAGAGCAGAACCCGTTTCTGGGCTGGCGCGGCATCCGCATCAGCCTGGATCAGCCCGACCTGTTCAAGACCCAGTTGCGGGCGATGCTGCGCGCGGGCACGACCTATCCCAACCTGTCGATCCTGTTGCCGATGATCGGCAGCGTTGGTGAATTACGCGAGGCGCTGGATTTGCTGCGCGGAGCCCAGGCCGAGCTGGCGGAAGACGGGGTGCCGGTCAACAACCCGCGAGTAGGGATCATGATCGAGGTGCCATCGGCGGTCTACCAGATTGATGCGCTGATCCAGATGGTGGATTTCGCCTCCATCGGTAGCAACGACCTGACCCAGTATCTGCTGGCGGTGGATCGCAATAACGACCGGGTGGCCAAGCTGTACGACTCCTTGCACCCGGCGGTGCTGATGGCGATCCGCCATGTGGTCGAGCGGGTGCGGGCCGCTGGACGAACGATCGGGGTTTGCGGCGAGATGGCTGGCGATCCGGCGGGCGCCCTGCTGCTGATGGCGATGGGCGTGGACAGCCTGAGCATGAATCTGGGCAGCCTGCTCAAGATCAAGTGGCTGATTCGCAGCACGCCTTATGCGGAAGCTCAAGCGCTGCTGGCCGAGGTGATGGTCCTGGACCATGCCGCCGCTATCCGCGACCGCGTCAACGCCTTTCTCGACCAGCATGGGCTAAGCGGGTTGTTGCGGGTGGGAAAGTAATACCAGTTCCCGGTAGATTTGCCCAAGCATAGGACAAAAATACCATGGCTGGCGCTCAACTTCTCTCCCAGGCGAAGCCGACGAGATTGCGGTGCTCGCGGCTGAAGTCCACGCCGATCAGGTAAATCGGCTCGCCCCCGGCGCGGTACTTCTCGGCGTAGCTCCGGTCTTTCAGTTGTTGCAGGGCGCGGCCCTTCGGGGCAATCTCCACTACCTTGAACTCGAACAGATAAATCCGGCCCTGGCATTTCACCGTCATGTCGATGCGGCCCTGGTTGGTGGCGTCTTCCAGGACGATGTCCAGCCCCAGCGCGGCGAAATGGCTGTAGAACACGCTGGCGTAATAGCCCTCGTAACGGCTGATCGGGTTGTTGTCGTACCACTGATGGGGGATGCTGGCGAACAGGGCGTGAAACAGGTCTTTCAAGCCGTCCAGGTCATTAGCCAACAGCAGATCGAGCAGGCGCAACCGGTGCGTGAAGCTCTTGCTCGGGTCGTCGGTGTAGACCGACAGCAGGCTGGCGTTGAGGCTGGTTTCGACTTCGTGGTTGGGATAGCCCAGGGTGTAGACCCAGTAGCCCCGGATTGGCTCCTCGGCTTTATGGATGGTCAGATAGCCGGTCTGAAACAGCAGCGCCTCCACGGCGATATGGTCCACGTCGAAGGCCGACAGCAGTTCCAGGCTGGTGCGCAGGCGGGTCAGGTTGGGGGTGAAAAAACCGCGCGCGGCCAGCAGCTCGATCAGAAACGTCGGCGTGCCGGTCTCGAACCAGTAGGGCTTGAATTCCCGATGGCGCAGGTACAACAGGATGTCGAATGGGTTGTAAACCGGTTCGCCGAGGAAGTGGTAGCCGTTGTACCAGCGTTTCACTTCGGCCAGGTCCACCCCGTCCAGATACTCGGCGAAGGTGTCGGTCAGTTCGTCCTGGGTGTAGCCGCACAGGGTCGCCGTCCGGGGATCGAGGGTGATGTCCTCCAGGTTGTTCAGCCCGGAGAACAGCGAGACCTTGGAGAATTTGCTGACCCCGGTCAGCAGCACGAATTTGAGATACGGGTCCAGGCTCTTGATCACCGAGTAGAAGTTGCGCAAGCCCTCGCGCATCGCCCGCGCCCGGTCGGGGGTTTCCAGATTGTCCAGAATCGGTTTGTCGTATTCGTCGATCAGCAGCACCACCGGTTGGCCGGTGGCTTCGCGCAAGCCGCGCACCAGCCGGGCCAGATTGATGTGGATCGGTTCCTCCCGCCAGGTCAGACCGTGGCGTTCGTGGTTGAGGCGCAACTGGTCTTGCAGGGTGGCGTCCAGCAGGGCGCGGTCGGTCAGGACGCCCTCGCCGAAGTCGAAGCGCAGCACCGGGTAGCGCTGGCTCCAGTCCCAGTGGTGCTCCAGATACAGCCCCTCGAACAGTTCCCGACTGCCGGCGAAGGCTTCGGCCAGGGTGTCCACCAACAGGCTTTTGCCAAAGCGGCGGGGCCGGGCCAGGAAGTAGTATTTGCCCTGCTCGGCCAGCCGGGCGACGTGGGCGGTCTTGTCGACATAGGCGTAGCCCTGGGTGCGCATCTCGCGCAGGTTTTGCAGACCGATGGGCAGTTTTTTCATGGCGGCGGGTTCCGACCGGGCGGGGACGATGGCCAGACACTATAGCCCCAGCCCGTCTTGGAGGCTGGATAAAACGTAATCATGCAGTCCCCTCTCCCCCTGCCAAGGGGGAGAGGGTGAGGGTGAGGGGGTCAGTCGTTGAAACTGCGGCCCTCACCCCCAACCCCTCTCCCGCAAGCGGGCGAGGGGAGTGAACGGTTGCGATAAAACAAGCCAGCGGTATTGATGGAGTCCCCCCCTCGCTTGAGGGGGTGGCGCGAAGCGCCGGGGGGGTCTACCCGCCGAAACGCTCCAACCACCTGCCAAGAATCACGCTGCGTAGAGCCATGCGGCGGAGTTTACCCGCCGAAACGCTCCAACCACCCCGGCGCTTCGCGCCACCCCTCCTTGTCCAAGGAGGGGAAAATTCAAGTTGGA